>JBGTCY010000191.1:0-10054 GCA_041748615.1 Chitinophagales bacterium | reverse complement strand
GCAGCAATTTTCAGCAGGAAAATTTCCCGTTTGACGATGTACTTGCCTTGTCGGAAATCCTGAACAACCGTTTCAACGACATCACTTCCAAAGGGAATGATGCGCCAATGATTTATGTGGACACCAAGCCCTACCCCAACGCCTATTTCATCAGTGGACGTTACACGGTTGCCAATGGGAAAATCACATTGCGAGGCGGATTGATTCATGTGGATGAATCCGGAACATCAAAGCCCGTTGGTGAACCTTTCATTGTCGAGCGGGATGAAAAAGATGTCAGCGGTTTAGCAGATGCGGTGCTGGAAGAAGCGGCTAAATTGATTAAATAGTTATTTTAATATTATCGCTTTCGTAAACCATCTGTAAATAGTGGTTTCCAATTTGAATGATTTCCATCATTCTCCAATAAAATACTTCACTTTGGGTATTTTCGCACCATGTTGAGAACAAACAATGAAAAGTTCAGGGAATATGTCAAACTGAAAATTGAGCGCAATCAGTTTATTCACGCGCTTGGATTTAAGATTCATACGATTGAAGCCGGAAGCATCGAAGGAGTACTTCCATTTCAAAAAATACATGAACAGCAGAATGGTTTTTTTCATGGCGGGGTGATTGCTTCACTGTGTGATATGGCATGTGGTTACGCGGCATATTCATTGGTCGCGGAAGGCGAGCAGGTTTTCACGGTGGAAATGAAAGTTTCGTATTTGCGCAAAGGAATTGGCGATAAACTACACGCTATTGGAAAAGTGGTGAAAGCCGGCTACAATTTTCATTTTTGCGAAGCGGAAATATTCGCTGAAAACAACAATGAAAAAAAATTAATTGCCCGGGCAACATCTACCATGGCGGTTGTTGCGGAGAAAGTGGGCGACAAATACGGTGATTGATTTTTTTCCATGCGTACACTTCCGCTTTGCTCTATCTTTGGCGTTTCATTATTTTAGATAATTTATTTACGCTCTCATGTCTTCAAATCAGCCAACCATTTTAGTGACAAATGATGACGGGGTATCAGCTCCCGGCTTGCGCGCGCTCGTGGAAGCGATGACCGAAATCGGTCATGTAACTGTTGTCGCTCCTGACAAGCCGCAATCCGGCATGGGACACGCCATCACGATTGGCGACCCGCTGCGCATTGAAAAAGTGAAATTGTTTGGTGATATAGAAGCGTATCAATGCTCCGGTACTCCGGTGGATTGCGTGAAATTGGCAAAGGATAAAATCCTGCACCGCAATCCTGATTTGTGCGTTTCCGGTGTTAATCACGGCTCTAATTCTTCCATCAATGTCATTTATTCGGGCACGATGTCTGCAGCGGTGGAAGCGTGTATTGAGAGCATTCCGGCAATCGGTTTTTCACTGCTTGACTATTCCTTTGACGCTGATTTCACGGCAGCCAAACATTATGCGAAAGTCATCAGCCGCATGTTGCTGAAACACGGCATGCCGCAGGGAAATCTTTTGAATGTAAATATTCCGAAACTACCGCTTGCTGAAGTCAAAGGAATCAAAGTTTGCCGGCAGGCAAGCGCGAAATGGGAGGAAGACTATGACGAACGCATTGACCCGCGCGGCAACAAATATTATTGGCTCACCGGTCGTTTTATGAACTATGACAGTGGCGAGGATACGGATGAATGGGCGTTGCGCGAAGGATATATTTCCGTAGTGCCTGTGCAGTTTGATTTAACCGCCAGGCAGGGAATCGAATTCATGCAAAAAAACTGGCAACTGAATGCGCAATAACGACTCACAACTGATAGGTTTCATTTTCGGAATCATCGGACCGCTGATTGGTACAGTGATTTATTATTTCTTACAATTCAGCCATGTATCATTCATGGAATTTATTGAAGTCGTGTTGAAAGCCGGCAAACTAAGCGCAGTCATCAGTCTCAGCACGATTTTTAATCTTGTTGTTTTTTTCCTGTTTATCTGGAAAAACAAACCTCTCTCGGCAAGGGGCGTCATCCTCGCCACTTTCATTTACGTGCTGCTCGTGATTCTTGTCAAATTCTCATGAAGTATTATATCATCGCGGGTGAACCATCGGGCGACCTCCATGCCGCGAACCTGATTCAGGCGTTGCGACAGGAAGACCCTGCATTGCATGCAAGGGGGTTTGGCGGTGATAAAATGAAACATGAGGGAGCCGAGATTGTCCGGCATTACCGCGACCTCGCTTTCATGGGATTTTGGGAAGTGGCAATTAACATCCGCGCGATTCTCGGACACCTTTCTTTTTGCAAAAAAGACATTCTCGCCTACCAGCCGGATGTCGTCATCTTAGTGGATTATCCCGGTTTTAATTTCCGGATGGGTGAATTTCTCAGAAAAAAAAACATCCGGGTTTTTTATTACATCTCCCCTCAAATCTGGGCATGGCATGTTTCGAGAGTGAATAAAATAAAAAAATGGGTAAACAGGATGTTTGTCATTCTCCCTTTTGAAAAAGAATTTTACGCGCATTGGAATTACGAAGTGGATTTCGTTGGACATCCGCTTTTGGATGCCTTACAGAAATTGGAACACCAGCCGCGTTTTCACGAAAAAAATCACTTGAATGAGCAACCGATAATCGCAGTTTTGCCCGGCAGCCGCAAACAGGAAATCAGCCGGATGTTACCGGTTATGCTTTCAGCGTCAAATCATTTTCCGGAATACCAGTTTGTTGTTGCCGGATTGAGTCATCTCGGCACTTCATTTTATCATTCATTTTTAAAAAATAATCATACCCGTTTGGTCATTGACCAGACGTATGATTTGTTAAAAAACGCTCATGCCGCGTTAGTGACTTCTGGTACAGCAACATTGGAAACAGCCCTCTTTAATGTGCCGCAGGTAGTCTGTTACAAAGGAAGTTTTTTTTCATACCTGATTGGAAGAATGCTGGTCAAAGTGCCTTTTATCTCATTGGTGAATTTAATCACCGGAAAAAAAGTGGTGGAAGAATTATTGCAAAATCAATTGACGGAGAAAAGTCTCCAAGCAGCGCTCACGCAGATTCTGCAAAATGAAACCCGTGAAAAGATGCTGGAAGATTATGGATTTTTGCGAAAACAATTAGGCGAAGCGGGCGCATCATCTAGAGCGGCAAAATTGATGGTGAAGTATCTGAGTGAAGGTGTCAAAAAAACATCCGCAGTTTGAAGCCTGAATTAGGAAATGTTAGATTTTAGATATTAGACTTGTAGACTTTAGACTTTTAGACTTTAGTTTATTTTCTTAAAAGCCCGGTATGGGCGACCTTTTGGTAGAAATATGCGCGCAAAAAGAATATTTAAGCCCCATAGGGGCGACCTTATGTGTCAATTTGCTTAACGAGAACTCGGGTTAGTGGTGAATTTTTTCAGAATTTTTAAACCTGTATTTTAATGAAGTTATAAAAGTGTTTCTTACAGAAAAATCAATATAAAAATGGAATCACCTTTTTGACTTCTTTCTGATAATTCCTGTATTGCTCCCCGAATTCCGCAACCAGTTTTTTCTCTTCCAGCCTCATGCCGATGTCAAGATAAATCAACGAAATCAAAACAACCATGAGCGTCATCAGGGTTGGCAACCAAAGCAATAAACCCAAAAAGAACAACAACAATCCGGTGTAAATCGGGTGCCGCACATATTGATTCATTCCTCTGACGATAAATTTTGCGGGAGCCGGATTTTCACGGAACATCAACCTGTCAATGCCGAGAAATTCAGTGATGCTGTAATTGAACACACTCCACAGGACTAAGATTAATCCAAGAAACATCATCCCCGTTCCTGCATAATGTAAAATGATTTGTTGCTTGAAAATGAAATGAAATTCATGATGGACATAAAATCGCCAACCGATATATCCCAAAAGAATAATTGAAAAAGCGGAATAAAAAAAGCGATAGAATTTAAATAAAGCCGGAAAATAATTTTTGAAAATGCCCTTAATCCGGGTTGATGCAAAAAAACTGTGGGTCGCGTAAAACAGAATGAGGAGAAACAAAAGGTAAAGCATTATCGAATTTATGATAATCGCCTTAGAAGTTTACCGGGTAAGAATTACTCTGCCGTTGTCTCTTCCACCTCTATGGCAACGGTTTCTGAAAGTTCCATTTTTAGTTTATTCGCGCGGGCTAACTTATCATAATAGACTTCCAAATCGCCTGCCTCCATTGCCTGAAGCGCATCCGACTTTAATTTATCATATTGTTTTTTGATACTGATTAAGCGCTTTGCTTTTAACAGTTCTAACATAGATGTCATATTAAAATATTTAGAAGGGTAAAAATTTGATGGGCACAAGATAGACACCCTTTTTATCGAAGTATGAAGAAATTTTCAACGAATGTTAGTAGAACAAAGCCATTACGTTTATTTTTTAAGACGGGGCTTAAGAATTAAAATTTACAGGGTGTTTAGTATATATGCAGCCGTTACAGGTCTAAGCGAAGCCAGCGGGTGATTGCAAGACCGGCAACCGGAGGGGACGATATCCACTTGCCGGTCTTGCAAATGCAACAGGCTGACGCATAGACCGGCAAGGGCAATAACATCCGCAATTTGAATCCTGAATTAGCAGATATTAGACTTTAGATATTTGACGCAATGAGATTATATTGGAAACGTGCCTAAATCATGCAGAGGACGATTTCCAGACCGGTTTGGAAAAAAATCCCGCGTCAACTTAGGCTTGTTTTTCACCCGTCATATTAATTTTCCACAAATACTGAAACTATTCACGAAAAATATCGTTAGCATGTGTAGTATTATCTTATATATTTGCAGCCATTTTAAAAAATCTAAAGAATTATGTACTGGACATTAGAATTAGCTTCTTACCTTGAAGATGCTCCCTGGCCTGCAACCAAGGATGAGTTGATTGATTATTGCATTCGTTCAGGCGCTCCGATTGAAGTGATTGAAAACCTTCAGGAATTGGATGACGAAGGAGAAATTTACGAAGGTATCGAAGACATCTGGTCAGACTATCCTACCAAGGAAGACTTCTTCTTCAATGAAGATGAACACTGACCGTTTTTTTATCCTAAAAAGAAAGATTTTCCGACAATCTTACCTGCTGAGGTACATTGACTTTTGGCTGTAGAGTTTCCTGAAATATTCGTCTTTCATATCTTTGATAAACCGAATCGCTTCGCCCGTTGATTTCATCTCGGGACCTAACTCTTTGTTGACGCCCGGAAATTTATTGAAAGAGAAAACCGGCTCTTTGATGGCAAAACCATCCAAATGCGGCTTGAAAGTAAAGTCTTTTAATTTCTTTTCACCCAGCATCACTTTCGTGGCGACATTCAGGTAAGGTATTTTGTAAGCCTTGCAGATAAATGGTGTCGTACGGGACGCGCGCGGGTTGGCTTCAATTACATACACCTTATCATCCTTAATGGCAAACTGAATATTAATCAGCCCTTTTATCTTCAATGTTTTTGCAATCAGGCGGGTATAATCTTTCATCGTTTCAATCACTTTCTCTGAGAGATTAAAAGGCGGCAACACCGCGTTTGAATCACCGGAGTGAATCCCTGCCGGCTCAATATGTTCCATGATACCCATGATTTGTACATCCTCCCCGTCAGAAATCGCGTCAATTTCGGCTTCCTCTGCGCGGTCGAGAAAATGGTCAATCAGAATTTTGTTGTCGGGTAAATGTTTCAATAAACTCAACACGGTTTTTTCCAGCTCCTCATCATTAATTACAATACGCATCCGCTGACCGCCCAAAACGTAGGAAGGACGAACCAACACGGGATAGCCGACCTCTTTAGCCGCCACCAATGCCTCTTCAGCGCTGTGCGCGACTCCGTATTTCGGATAAGGAATCTTCAACTCTTTCAACAAATCGGAAAAAGCGCCCCGGTCTTCTGCGGTGTCCATATCCGCGTAGGATGTTCCGATGATTTTGATGCCGTTTTGCTGCAACTTCTCCGCCAGCTTAAGAGCGGTTTGTCCACCCAACTGAACGATGACACCTTCCGGCTGTTCCAACTCAATGATTTCACGGAGATGCTCCCAGAAAACCGGTTCGAAATACAGTTTGTCCGCGATGTCGAAATCCGTGGATACGGTTTCCGGATTGCAATTAATCATGATGGCTTCATACCCGCATTCACGGATGGCAAGCACGCCATGCACACAGCAATAATCAAACTCAATGCCCTGTCCAATACGGTTGGGACCGGAACCCAACACGATAATTTTCTTTTTATCCGAGCGGATACTTTCATTCTCCTGGTCAAAAGTGGAGTAATAATATGGTGTTTTCGCTTCAAATTCTGCCGCGCAGGTATCCACCAATTTATAAACCCGCTGGATTCCGAGTTTTTTTCTACGTTCATAGACCTCATCTTCCGTCACATCATCACTCACGAGGTTGGCGATTTGCCGGTCAGCATATCCGAGTTGTTTGATTTCGCGGAAAAAATCCTCGCTGATTTCATTTAAAGCCAGCTTTTTAATTTCCTGTTCTATCTGCACCAATTTTTGAATTTGCAATAAAAACCAGGGGTCAATTCTCGTCAGGTTTTGAATTGTTTTCAGCGGCACTCCCAATGAAAAAGCGTCTTTGATTCTGAAGATACGGTCATGCGATGGAAACTCCAATCCGTGAATAATTTCTTCGGTGCGCGTCCATACTTTTTTATCCGCGCCCAGACCGATACGGTTGTTTTCCAAAGACTGACAGGCTTTTTGCACCGCTTCAATAAAACTCCTGCCGATTGCCATCACCTCCCCTACTGACTTCATCTGCAACCCGAGCGTTTCGTCACTGCCTTTGAACTTATCAAAATTCCATCTCGGAATTTTCACAATGGTATAGTCTAATGCCGGTTCGAAAAACGCAGATGTAGTTCCGGTGATTTGATTCCGCAATTCATCCAACGAATATCCAATCGCGAGTTTGGCTGCAATCTTGGCGATGGGATAGCCGGTGGCTTTTGACGCCAATGCCGATGAACGCGACACGCGCGGGTTGATTTCAACGGCAATCAAATCTTCCGTTTCCGGATTGAGCGCAAACTGTACATTACAGCCACCCCAGAAATTACCGAGCGAGCGCATCATCAGTTTCGCCATGTCGCGCATCCTCTGATAAGCAGTATCAGAGAGTGTCATTGCGGGCGCTACCGTAATGGAATCGCCCGTGTGGATACCCATCGGGTCAAAATTTTCCACCGTACAGATAATGACAATATTGTCATTGCAATCGCGCAGCAGTTCCAACTCAAATTCCTTCCACCCAAACACAGCCTGTTCCACCAGCACCTCATGGGTTGGTGATGCAGACAAACCACGCTGTAGTTTTTCATCCAATTCTTCTTTCTTCAACACAAAACTTCCACCTGAGCCGCCCAGCGTGTAAGACGGGCGAATCACAAGCGGGTAGCCGATGTCCTGCGCCACTTCCTTCCCTTCCAAAAATGAATTGGCGATTTTCGATTTTGCCACACCGATTCCGAGGTCAATCATCAACTGGCGAAAACGCTCGCGGTTTTCCGTGATGTCAATCGCTTCGATATCCACCCCAATCATTCTCACGCCAAATTCTTTCCAGATGCCCAACTCATCGGCTTCTTTGCAAAGATTCAGCGCGGTTTGTCCGCCCATCGTAGGCAGCACCGCGTCAATTTTTTGTTCCCGCAAAATCTGCCTGAGTGATTCCACTTCAAGCGGCAGCAGATAAATATGGTCTGCCGTCACATTATCCGTCATGATTGTAGCGGGATTCGAATTGATGAGCGTCACTTCGATGCCCTCTTCGCGCAGCGAACGCGCGGCTTGTGAACCCGAATAATCAAACTCGCAAGCCTGTCCGATAATGATGGGACCGCTGCCGATAATCAATACAGAGCGAATGGAAGTATCTTTTGGCATGTAGTAAAAAAAGTTCGGGCAAATTTAGAGAATTAAATGCAAGGGCAGAAAAGGTGATTGTCAGTCTGTTGTTCAAAACTTTTTAGAGGTTTTATAAATAGTTTTGTCACATTTCATGAATAACTTCCACAAGGGTAACATCTAAAGTCTAACATCTAAAATCTGAGAATTAACTATTGTAAATATTCCCGCTCCCCGAAAATCACCGTCCCCAGCCGTACCATCGTGCTGCCTGCTTCAATGGCAATTTCATAATCTCCCGACATCCCCATTGACAGTTCTCTGAAATCAACCGCATCAGGAAAATATTTTTCTTTTACACGCCCGAAAATTTCTTTCAGACTGCGAAACTCATTCCTAATCATGCTTTCATCGTCCGTATAAGTTGCCATGCCCATCAATCCGCAAGGATTTACATTTTTCAGTTGTTCGATTTCCGGGTCTTCTAAAATTTTTCGGAGTGTATTTTCATTTAACCCGTGTTTACTTTCTTCGCGGGCGATGTGTATTTCAAATAAAAAGTGAATGACGCGGTTTGATTGTTGCGCCCGCTTGTTGATTTCTTTCAGCAAATCAAGACTGTCCACCGAATGAATGAGCGCGATGAACGGTGCGATGTATTTTACTTTGTTTTTTTGCAGATGTCCGATAAAATGCCATTCGATGTCTTTGGGTAAAAGCTCATATTTCGGAACAAGTTCCTGTACTTTATTTTCACCGAACAAACGGTGTCCGGTATCATAAACCGTTTTGATTTCATCAACGGAATGCGTCTTGCTGACCGCAATCAACCTCACCTTTTTTTCCTTTAAATTTGCCTGCAATCGTTGTATTTCGTTTATATCCATTCAAAAATTGTCCCCGGTTTTGTTGAAAGCAAATTTGATAAATATTATCCTCCTGCTGTTACTCATTGCATGCCGGAGCGATGATAAAAAATTACCGCCAATCAGTGAAAACAAAATGGCGCTGCTCATTTCCGATATTCATCTTACTGAAGCGATTGCGGAAAGTAAAAAAATGACAATGGATTCACTTGCCTTGTTTATGAAAAGCAATTATGACTTTCTTTTCAAAAAACATGAAGTCAGCGAAGAGGAATTTATGACAACCTATCATTATTATGAAAATCATCCCGGGAAGATGGATGAACTCATGACAAAAGTGGTGGAAGAGTTGAGCAAAAAAGATGCGTTATTCAAAGGGGAAGAAGTGAGTGAAGATGAAATAAATCCTTAAAATTATTTTTAGTTATGATAAACAAAGTTGTAATCAGCGCGGAAGAAGCAATCCGGGATATTCAGGACGGGATGACCTTGATGCTCGGAGGATTCGGGTTGAGCGGTATTCCGGAGAATTGCATCAACGCGCTTGTGCGCAAGGGTGTGAAAAATCTCACTTGCATTTCCAACAACGCGGGGGTGGATGATTTCGGCATCGGATTGATGCTGCAAAAGCGGCAGGTAAAAAAAATGATTTCCTCTTATGTGGGTGAAAATGCGGAGTTCGAGCGGCAGATGCTCACCGGTGAACTTGAGGTGGATTTAATTCCACAGGGCACTTTAGCTACGCGCTGCATGATGGCGGGTTATGGCATTCCCGCTTTTTTCACTCCGGCAGGAGTCGGTACTGAATTAGCCGATGGAAAAGAATCGCGGGAATTTGACGGAAAAAAATATCTCATGGAACTTGCTTTCAAATCCGATTTTGCCATCGTGAAAGCATGGAAAGGCGACCATTCCGGAAACTTGATTTACAGGGGCACCTCCAGAAATTTCAACCCGCTGATGGCAATGGCTGGAAAAATTACGATTGCCGAAGTGGAAGAGTTAGTGCCTATAGGAGAATTAGACCCGAATGAAATTCACACACCCGGAATTTTTGTACATCGCATTTTTCAGGGAGAGAATTATGAAAAAAGAATTGAGCAAAGAACTGTACGCGGGAAAAAGTGATGCGATTTACGATTTACGAATGTTGATTTACGATTTACGAATGATGATTTACGAATGATGATTTACGAATGACGATTTGCGATTAACGATTTACGATTAATGATTTGCGATTAACGATTTGCGATTAACGATTTGCGATTAACGATTAATGATTTACGAATGACGATTAACGATTTACGAATGACGATTAACGATTTACGAATGACGATTAACGATTTACGAAT
>JBGTCY010000190.1:0-13223 GCA_041748615.1 Chitinophagales bacterium | reverse complement strand
CGATGAATTGGCATCATAGATAATCAGGATTTCATGCGGATGGATTTTCATGACGATAGTTTTTTGTTATTCCAATATAAGTTTTTTGAGCGGAATAACCAAACTCAATGCCAAATCCGTTGAAGTTTTTTTACGGTAAATTCTCCGGTTGTTGTTTGAAGATGAAGAAAATAAACTCCTGAATTCGTAACTCCACGGGTATCTAATTCAAAGTTTCTTTTGCCTGCGGGTATCTCAGCGGATGTGATTGTTTTTCCAACCGCATCATAAAGTTTTACCAAAATGATTGAAGTATTTTCATTCAGAGAAACAAATAAATTTTCAGTGAAAGGGTTGGGATAAACTTCGATTTGATTGTCAAAAAAAGCGGAAGCGATTCCATCACAGATGTCCACGATAATGAGTGAAGTATCACTGCCGCTGCATCCGTTTTCATCAACGAAATCATACGTGATGAGATGACTTCCAACCGCCACAATCTTCGGATTGAAAGAATCATTGACTACTCCCGGACCCGAATAGCTGCCACCCGCAGGGATGCCCTGATTCAGGAAAACCGGTGAAGCATTTTCACAAACAGGAGTTGAACCGAAATTGAAAACCACATTGGGGGAGGGGTTCACGGTTACATTTTTTGTCTGAGCCGGAGAAATGCCGCAATTGTTTTCCGCGCTCACCGTAAGAGCGCCACTGCCTCCCGAAGCAATTGTGTTGATGTTGTCAGAAGATGATGAGCCAGTCCATCCGCCCGGTAATGTCCAGTTGTAGGATGTCGCACCGCTGACGGGAGCGATGAAATAGGTGTTGGAAGTGCCGGAGCAAATGCTGTCTGAACCATTAATGGTTGCGGGCGTTAACGGTGCTAAATTAATGGCAACAGAAAGCGATTGTACCACCGAACTGCCACATTGATTATTGGCTGTAACAGAAATAACTCCGCTGTTGCTGTCTGTGGTTGCCAAAATGCTTTCGGAGGTTGAACTTCCCGTCCATCCGTTTGGTAATGTCCAGGTGTATGAAGTTGCTCCGCTGACTGGAATGATGGAGTAAGTTTCGCTGTCGCCTGCACAGATACTATTGTTGCCGGTGATGGCAGTGGGTGTAGCAGGAATTAGATTAACGATAATGTTAAAAGCCGGTGAAGCAGTACCAAGTCCGCAGTTGTTGGATGGCGTTACTTGTAATGCACCTGAAGTGGCATTGCCGCTGAAATCCAAAACAATGTTACTGCTGCCGCTGCCGGATGCAATGGACGCGCCTGAAGGTAATGACCATGTATAAGCAGTTGCTCCGCTGACCGGAGTTACATTGAATGCCACTCCGCTTTGTCCCTGGCAAACAGTATCACTGCCGGTGATGATTCCAGCCGGAGCGGGAGTTGTATTGACGGTGAGTGTCGCGCTCGTTGACGTTGGAGTTCCCGCGCATACGCCCGTCACATTGACACGATAGAGATAGCCGTTCATCATGGAGGTAGCTCCGGTGATATTCAAAGTGGCGGTGGTTGCATTGGAATAAACGCCCCCATTCACGATATTATTAAATCCGCTGCCTTCATTCACCTGCCATTGATAACTCGCCACATCACCTGTGGTCGTGATGCTGAACGTGGTATTATCACCCGCGCAAATCGTTTGATTGGAAGGATTGGAATTAATTGAGGCTACCACGCAAGCAGTTGTCGTAAGACAAGCGGTTGCCGCATTGGTTTCAGTAAAACTGACATTGTCTATCCAGGTGTAAAACACATTACTGTTGTTATAAGCGCAATCCGGTTCGAGATAAAACAAAATATTCGATTTGTTTGAAATAGCTGAGATGTCAAACACGACTTCCACTTTCGCACAGGTGCGTTGTTGAGTGTATGAAATTCCGCTGCCATTGACGCCAAAGCTGGCAAGCGCATTCATCCCGTCAATCGTGAGTGATGAAATGTTATGACGATAACCATTGTCCGCCCACATGTAAATTCTCATGCGGTCATTGGGATGGTTGGCGAAATAAGAATGTGATACATCAAAAGTTAAAGTGACTTCATTTAAATTATTGCAATTCACAGCGGGTGAGCGCAGAAAACAACCGTAAAAATTATTGAAGGAACCCTGAAATCCTACCGCGCCTCCCGGACAACCGTTGGTGCCGTTCCAAACCAAACCGCCAGAAGTGCATGTTGATGGCGACCACCAGACTCCCGTTCCCGGACCACCGCCACCGGTGGTGTTGAGCGAACCGCTGGTATTGAATGGCTGCACTGTTAAGAGAGACGCGCCAACTCCTCCGGAAATATAGCCGTCCACATTGCGGGCTTTGGCATTAAAACAATATTCTGCGGAAGCAAAAAGTCCGGTAATCGTAATCGTGCCCCAAGCTGCGCGTGTTTGAAAAACTTCTGTAGCTCCGAGTGTTCCATTTACCTGAACATATTCAGCGGTGGTGGTGCAAAAAATGGAATACTCCGTGTAAGCTGGATTGGCATCCGGAGTTTCCGGCAAAATCGTTAAATCAAGGCTGCTGAAAGTTGCATTCGAAAGTTGTGGCGGCAAAGGCGCATCGCTGGCGGTGTGAATCGGGAACACATCCGCTTCTTTCCATATACTGTAATTGCTGCCGTCCCAGGAGCGTACGCGATAATAAAACGGGACATTGCCGAGACTGCCGGTATTGTGATTGTAAGTGGTGTTTGCTCCTGCATAAAGAGTTGTCCAACTGTTGTTATCGGGAGAACCTTCCAGTTCGTAAGCGATTGCCGAAGGAGAGGTCAGCCAGACGAGATTGATGAAATGAGCGGGACCATTTTCAGGCGTGCCGATGACCGCCACCAGAGTGGAAGGCGGCTGAGGCTGAGCGAATGCAGTTGAACAAAAAAAGAATGCAATAAAAAATGAAATGAAATAAGGGCTGAAAGAGTTGATGGCATTGTGTTTCATGATGAAATAATTGAAGGGCAAATTTAGGGGTTATCAATTTGATAGAATGTGAGTTTGCCGGATGAAAAGTCATGATAAGTTTAAAACCGAAATAACTCAAGTTTTCTTTTTTAAAATCAACCAAAAAGCAATTCACAAAAAAAAATAATACTGAATGGTGAAAATCCAAAATACAAATCCATCCAGAAGACCTGTTATATTAGTTTGAATTTTTTGTAATTGGAATTTATTTGTGATTTGTAATTTCAACTTCCAGTCCACGGAATAAAAAAAATGATTTTCTAAAAATCACTTCAATTGAAATCAATAACCCGATTGTCTTCTGAAACATAATGCCTGAACAGGCAATAGACCGCCACTGCATCCAGAATGTGCCAGATGGCGTGTCCCTGTACTAAAGAAGAAGGGTCACAAAATGGCGCTCCGGTAAGTGAAATATTCCAGATGCCGAAAGCTGTCAGCAGAAAAAATAAACCGGCTATTCCCCACATCTTGTTGTGTTTCATTTTTCTGACGAATAGATTCAGCGTTTCAAAAATGATGGCAACCGTGATATAAAAAGCAAAAACTGCGGAACCGAAAAACCCAAAAAAGAAAACCCTGACATTAGCAAAATGCGCTAAGATGCACGAACCCAACACGACTCCGAAAATCAGCGTGAAATAAAGCGGTTGCAATTTGAAAAACCGTTGCATCGCAAAAGCCACCATGAATGCCGCAATCAGGTACATGGAAAGCATATCAAAAAAACCACCTACAGAAGTTTGCGTGGCGTGCATCGCCATCGAGCCGGGACCGAGCAACACCACTAAGCAGGAAAAAAAAGTGGCGAAAAAAACACTTTGTGTCAGCGTGTTTTTTAGATGACTGAATTTGCCGGTGGAGAGTTGCCAGGCAATTAGCAACCCTGCAATCATAAATCCGAAATTTGACCAGGTGTTGGCTGGCTGTTTAATCCAGCCGTCATGTCCCGCTTCGCAAAATACATCCGCTGTGCCATCGGCTTCTCCAAACCATCCTCCGGCTACTGCAATCAAAAAAAGACATAATGAAAGAACTGCTGTGATGAGTGTGATAATAAAAATCAAATGCCGGTTGTGTATTCTGTTCATTGGGTTGTAAATATTCAACTTTTATCTCAAAATGAAAGCCCTTTGCTGGCGCAAGAATAACGCGCCTGTCTTAAGCGGATGGCTTCTTGTGCCTTTTCTTTCTGCATCCGCCTCTGGCGGATTATGCGCGGGCATTGTTTTCTGAAATTTATTGAACCACAAATTTATGTACTACACTTTTACCGACCTCCAACCTCACCCTTACAAAGTACAAGTCTTCCGGGATTTTTTTCTTGCCCGGAGGTAATGAACTCACATCGCGCAACGCTGCGAGTCAAAGAAAGGCATCATCGAACGAAGCAAGCGCCAATGCTTTTTTTATCTTTCCGGTTCTCATTAACTTGCTCCTCGTCTCATGCGTCACAACCGTTTTTCGCTGCTTGCCGTCTTGCTCATCATTTTTGTGTGGGTGTTCATGGTATTTAATATCGCGAAGTGGCACAAACTGGGGGTGATAAATCATGATGTGGTGTCGTATTATTCGTATTTGCCGGCAGCATTCATTTATCGTGATTTGACGTTTCAGTTTACCGATAAATTACCGCCTGATTTTGAAGGAAAAATCTGGTACCTGACTACGGATGAGGGAGCGCGGTTTCAAAAAATGACGATGGGGCTGGCGCTGCTTTATTTACCTTTTTTTCTGCTCGGGCATTTGCATGCGAGCCTGGGAGGTTTTCCGGCAACGGGTTATTCGATGCCTTATGAGTTGTACCTGGCGCTGAGTGGAGTTTTTTACGCCTCACTCGGCATCGTGGTCTTGCGGAATCTCCTGATTCGTTATTTCAGTGATGCGGCAACAGCGCTCACCCTGCTTTCGCTGGCATTCGCGACCAATCTGCTTTATTATACAACTTCGGAACCGGCTATGAGCCACGCTTACAGTTTTTTTCTGTTTGCCGTTTTTATGAATCTTAGCATTCGATGGCATCAGCGCGCAGATTTATTGAATACGCTGTTGTTGGGAGTTGCCGGGGGATTCATCACGCTGGTGCGCCCGGTGAACGCGTTGGTTTTTTTGATTCCCCTGCTGTTGGGATTGGAACATTTCCGAAAAATTCCCGCACGGTTTCTTTTCTTTTTTCGAAAATGGAAAATGCTTTTGATTCTTTTGTTTGTGGCATGCGCGATGTTTCTCCCGCAATTATTTTATTGGAAATACGCTACCGGTCAATGGTTGTTTTACAGTTATGGAAATGAAGGTTTTTTCTTTGATGACCCGCAAATCTTCAACGGACTGTTCAGCTACAGAAAAGGGTGGTTAGTATATGCTCCTGTGATGATTTTTTCATTGGCGGGATTTTTTTTCATGGATGAAAAAGTGAAAGCATTCAGAGGTGCGATTGTGCTTTTTTTCGCAGTCAATGTGTATGTCATTTTCAGTTGGTGGTGTTGGTGGTATGGCGGAAGTTTTGGCGCGCGTACTCTGATAGAATCTTATGTTTTTCTGGCACTGCCAATGGCGGCATTTTATCAGTATTTTTGGAAAAAAAGCATTTGGGTAAAATGCAGTGTGATTTTCTTGTTAATGGGATTGATTACGCTCAATTGCATTCAAACCTGGCAATACCGGAAAGCCATCATCCATTGGGACGGCATGACCAAAGAGGCTTATTGGGCAGTGTTCGGTAAACTGTATTTTCCTCCTGATTTTGATGAGCTGATTCAACGCCCTGATTATGAAAAAGCGGTGGAAGGAGCGCGTGAGCTGAAATAAAAAAAGGCTGCCTTGCGAGGCAGCCTTTTTCATTGTATTTCTGAAATGGATTTTAAAACCTGATAGCCAATCCGGCATCTCCGGTAGATGGCAATGTGATTTCTGCAATCGTTTCGCCTTTGTGATTTTTCACTTTCCGGATGGTGTCCTGTCCTTTAAGTATCAGGATGGCCCCGGCAACACCGGTCATGGAACCCATGCTGATGAGCGCGATGCCGCCTTTGCGATAGCTATCCGGTTTCGGATTGCCGTCTGTGCCCACTCTGCCCGCGTTGTTTTTCCGATAAGCTCCTACACAAATCATCGTCAAAGATGTCGGAATCATCAAAGAACCCGTTACAGCCTGTGTAATACCGATTTGCCTTTTGAATGACCATTCGTCTGTTTCAAACGGGTCACTTCCTGGCATGTTTAAGTTTTTAGGTAATGCTTTTTCCACCGCGATTTCTTCATCGGGCATCAGGAAAACTTCTTTTTGCTGTTTGTTATTGGTTGGTTGCTGCGCGTTGGCGAATTGTATTGTGAAAGCAAGCGCCAGGCATAATAATAAATTCAAACCCCTCATAATCTATCTCGTTTTGGTTAGTAAAATAAAAAACTTGTCTTTTGTACGTGGATATGCGGGGAAAGGTTACAGGTATTCCATATGATTTATTCATTAATGTTTGTTAATGAAATAATCTTGAAATACTTGATGGTTATGGCTATTTTTAATTCAAAATCAAATCCTGCAAATAAAATTTTTCTGAAAATTTGCATCATAAACTACTGCCCCTGCCCTGACATGAAAAAAATATTTATTTTATTTACGATTCTCACTTTTTGTTCCATCGCTGTTTATTCTCAATGTGTAACGAATGTGGATTTTAATTCCTGGACGAAAGTAGGGCAACCCAATAATGGTAACTGGGTGGTTCAAGGCGGAGGCACACAAGTTCGTCAGACAATCAATGGAGACAATTCTTATTTCGTTTCTCCTTTTGATTTAATGAATGTGAGGATAACCGGTAATTTCAGAAGCACCGATGATGATGATGACTGGATGGGATTTGTGTTCAGTTTTTTAGATCCAATGGGTCCGATTGACGATTATGACTGCTGGCTGTTTGACTGGAAACAGGACTTTCAGGGGGCAGCGCCCCGGGGAATGTCACTTTGCAGAATTGAAGGAACCATACCGCCTAATATGTATGGTACATATTTTAATGCCCATCAGAATGGACCTGAATTTACGGTTGTGCAGAACAACTTTGGCGGTCCGGGGTGGGTCAGGAATTTTAACCATGCATTTGAATTGAGATTAACATACACCAGGGCTACTATCTATGTGGATGGAAATCTGATATTTGACCAGGTAGATTGTTTTAAACCAGGAAGGTTTGGATTCTACAACAAATCACAAAGAGATTGTTATTATTCTAACTTTCAGTATGATTTATATATAGATTTCTCTGTGAAAAATGATGGCAGAGCCTGTTTAGGGGATACCACCTATTTTGAGTTTGTGAATCCTTGTTTAAATGTAAGTCTTGCGCAATATCAAAGCCTGACCTGGAATTTTGGGGATGGTTCTGCTCCAATTGTAATTAATAATCCTACATTTTCAAATGTAAATGTCAAGCATTTATATCAGGCAGTAGGTAATTACTCTGCAACTCTGACAGTAGTTGATAATAACGGATGTTCAGCGACAGCTTCCAGAAATGTTGACATCAGAACCCCAATTTCGCTATCTCCAACTGTAACACCCCCACTTTGTAACGGAGGTTTAAATGGCGTTATCAGCATCAATCCAACCGGTGGTTTTGGAAATTATACTTATAGCTGGAATGGAGGGATGAATACTCAACAGGTATTAAATGGAGTTTCAGCAGGAACATATACGATTCAAGTGACAGATGGAATTTGTGTTGAAACTGATCAAATTACTGTTAATCAACCAACCCCGTTAACTGCCACTACCTCCCACACAGATGCATCTTGCGGACAAAATGATGGCAGTGCGACCATCGTAATTGTTGGGGGAACTCCTCCCTACCAGGGAGTGAATTGGGCTGGTTTCCCTGCAACAGGTGGTCCAAATACTTTTACAAGAACCGGATTGGGTGCCGGAATGTATATTGCAGATTTTACGGATTTTAACGGTTGTTCAGCACTCCTTCAATATCGGGAAACCATAGCAGCATTACCCTGCGGTATTAACACAAATATTTCGCAAACCAACGTCAGTTGTTTTGGAACAAACAACGGCACTGTATCTGTCAACGTGACCGGGGGCGCACCGCCTTCCAATATTTCATGGGGTCATGGTGCAAGTGGAGCTTCTCTAACCGGATTAGCTCCGGGAACTTATACTTACACCTACTCTGACGCGCTTCCGGCAAATAGTTTTTCAGGTACCATCACGATTACCGGACCCGGAGCTGCGATGGTAGCGCAATTAACAACGATTCCCATTTCTTGTGCTGGATTCAATAACGGACAGGCAATCGCTTCTGTCATTTCCGGGGGGACTCCTCCTTATTCTTTTGCATGGAGCGGAGGGCAGCCTAATAACCCGGTTGCAACAAATCTCAGCCCGGGTAACATCAGCGTGATTATCACTGATGCCAATGGTTGTACAGCTAACGCAAATGGAACCATCTCAGGAACACCTTCGCTTGCTGTTAGTATTACTACCACAATAGACAGTTGTTATCGTTCCGGAAGAGGCAGCGCGGAAGCACTGGTCAGCGGTGGCGCTCCTCC
The DNA here is from genome assembly GCA_041748615.1 of Chitinophagales bacterium. Lineage (GTDB taxonomy): Bacteria > Bacteroidota > Bacteroidia > Chitinophagales > CAIOSU01 > JBGTCY01. The sequence goes on along the minus strand of JBGTCY010000190.1, from coordinate 4,719 downwards.
GTATAGTTATTTATGGAATGATTTTTCAACTAATCCTGAAAATGACAACCTGATTGCCGGTAATTATACTATCACGGTGACGGATGCCAACGGATGTAGTGTTACTGAAACTGCAACAGTTACCGGACCTGCTAATCAACTCACTTATACATACACCAAACAGGATGTGAATTGTTACGGAGAACTCAATGGGAACTTTGATATTACTGTTTCAGGTGGTACACCCGGATATACATTTTCCTGGAATCCGGGTACTGTTTCAGGCAACAATCCAACAGGGTTGGCTGCGGGTTTATATAATTATACGGTGACGGATGCATGGGGATGTTTTGTGATTGGCGGGGATACCATATTTCAGCCTGATACATTACTGTTGGCAACAGCAACTGCAACTGACATTAATTGTCATGGCGCAAATGATGGCACCATCACCATTTTCATTGATGGAGGAATTCCGCCCTATACTTATCAAGGATTACCGATACCTGCCGGAACAACAATACTCACTGACCTTGCTGCCGGAAACTATACCGGTGATGTGGTTGATTCAAGTGGGTGTATTGTAACATTGAATGTGTCTATCGCTGAACCTGCCGGTCCTCAAACTTTAGTATTGAATAACACGGATGCCATCTGCAATGGAGACAACTCCGCCACCGCTTCGGCTGATTTTGTCAATGCCACCGGAACTGTGACTTACCAATGGACAGGCGGGCTGACAGGCGCCAACCTCACCGGACTCACTGCGGGAATTTATGAAGTCACCGCAACGGATGCCAATGGTTGTGAACTCACCGGCAGCGTGACAGTCACCGAACCGGCAGCGCCTGTGCTGAACGTAGCTGTAACGGATGCTGTTTGTTTTGGCGGAGACGGCAGCGTGACAGCGAATCCAACAGTTGGTACACCACCTTATATTTATCAATGGAGCAACGGTGCGGGCGATTTTCAAACCATCGCGCTTCCGGCAGGAAGTTACACCGTCACCGCTTCGGACGCTTCCTTTTGCAATCAAATCGGCACCTTCACTGTGAATGAACCTGTGGGAATGACAATCCAGGTTCAGCAAAATGATGTGAATTGTTATGGAGAAAGCACCGGCAACATCACCCTCAATGTGAGCGGAGGCGCAGGCGCGCCTTTCACGTATGTTTGGAATCCCAATGTGAGCGCTACCCAATCCGCGCAAAACCTTGCAGCCGGTGATTATGATTTCACAGTGGCTGACGCGGAAAATTGTACGATTACACAAACAGTGACCATTCTTGAACCCGATTTGTTGAGCGTTGCTGAAACGGCAGCCGATGTTAGTTGCTATGGATTCACGGACGGAGAAATCAGCATCAATGCCACAGGCGGAACACCCGGATATACTTTTGCGCTTTCAACCGGTCCGCAAAACACCAATGGATTATTTACCGGTCTCGGAGTGGGTAGCTACACGGTGACCATTACGGATGCGAATAATTGCAGTGACATTGTCACCGCCACCATCAGCGGGGATGATGAGGTACTGTTATCCGTTACTCCTGATCCGGTGCAGGTCTATGAAGGTGAAAGCGCAGAACTACAAACTACGACCAACCAGTTTGGCAACATTGTTTATTTATGGTCGCCTGGAGATGGACTTTCCTGCACTGATTGTGCCGACCCTGTATTCAGCGGAAGCAATTCCGGCATTTACTCAGTGACTGTCATTAATGAACAAGGCTGCACCGGCAATTACAGCCTGAATGTGGAAGTGGTTTCCGACATTGCCATTTTTGTACCGAATGCCTTTACGCCCAACGGTGACGGAGTAAATGACGACTGGCAAATCTTTGGCAACGTCATCGGCATCGAGAATATCGCGGTGCTGGTCTTCAACCGCTGGGGAGAAAAGGTATTCGAGAGCACAGACATCAACTTCGCCTGGGATGCTGTTTACAAAGGGAAAATACTACTCCCTGATGTGTATGTCTATCACATCCGCATTGACTGGAAATCAAACCGACCATCCTCGAACCTGAAAGGGTCGGTGACGTTGATGAAGTAAAAAAAAGAACCCCCTCAATGAGGGGGTTCTTTTTTGGGTTGTGGTGCGGGAGGGAATCGAACCCCCGACACAAGGATTTTCAGTCCTTTGCTCTACCGACTGAGCTACCGCACCTGCTTTTCAGCGGAGAGCAAAAGTAACTTTTTTAACGAAAAAGGAAAAGATAAAAAAAGGGTGATGAACTACATTCTCAAAAAACCGTATTTCAACACGCAATAGATGGCGCGTACACCGTCTTTCCAGTTGATTTTTTTGCCCTCAGCATAAGTGCGACCGTAATAGGAAATCCCGACTTCGTAAATGCGGATATTCGGGATGCGGGCGATTTTGGCGGTGATTTCCGGTTCAAAACCGAAGCGCTTTTCTTCCAATTTGATATTTTTCACAATGTCCGCGCGGAACATTTTGTAGCACGTTTCCATATCCGTCAGGTTCAGGTTGGTGAACATGTTGCTGACAAAGGTCAGGAACTGGTTGCCGAGCGAGTGCCAGAAAAACAGAATCCGGTGCGGGTTGCCGCCCATAAAGCGCGAGCCATACACCACATCCGCCCTGCCCTCCAGAATCGGTTTCAGCAGCAGGTTGAATTCTTCCGGGTCATATTCAAGGTCGGCATCCTGCACGATAATCAGGTCGCCTGTCGCTTTTGAGATGCCGGTGTGCAGTGCCGCTCCTTTTCCCTGGTTGACGCCATGTTCAAATAACTTGATGTCAACACCGGGGTTTTCCGCAATGAATTTTTTTACGATTTCCACGGTCTTGTCTTTTGAACCGTCATCCACCACGGTAATTTCTTTTTCGAGACTGCCCATCAGGCTAACATTCGCGATAGCATGAAGTACTTCCGTCACAGTTTTTTCTTCATTATAAACCGGAACCAGCACTGAGATTTTTTGAAATTTCATCTTTTTGGGAGCTATGATATTATGTAGAAATGGATTATGCACAACTTTAACGTTTTATTTGTTTTAAAAATCATTGCAAATAGTTTAATGATACGTAAAAAATCAAGTATTTGTTAAAGTATTTAAAAATATTTTATTCTGAAAACGAATGAACGACAAGCCCGCTCCGCAGTTTGGGTTCAAACCAGGTTGACTTTGGCGGCATGACATTTCCCGAATCAGCGATTTGCATCAGTTGCTCCATCGAAACGGGGTAAAGGGAAAACGCCACTTTCATTTCACCGCTGTTCACTCTTTTTTCCAATTCGCTCAATCCCCGGATACCGCCAACAAAATCAATTCTTTCATCCGTGCGGGGGTCATGGATGCCCAGCAATGGCGCCAACAGGTTTTCCTGGAGGATGGTCACATCCAGAATGCCGATGGGGTCATTGCGCCACGATCCTTCTTTCGCGGTGAGGCGATACCATTTACTTTCAAGATACATTCCGAATTCATGCAACTGTGCCGGGTGAACCGGTTGTTCCGAATTGGCGACATTAAAAGCGGTTGATACTTTTTGCAAAAACTTTTCGGGAGTATATCCATTCAAATCTTTCACCGTCCGGTTGTAATCCATGATATGCAGTTCACTTTCCGGGAAAAGCACGGAAAGGAAAAAAAAGTATTCCTCATTGCCGGTATGCGCGGGATATTCATCCGCGATTTTTTTGCCCACTTTGGCGGAGGATGCCGCCCGATGGTGTCCGTCAGCAATGTAAGTGAAAGGCACCTTTTCGCTGAACAGTCCGGTCAGTTGTTGAACTGTTTGACTTTCATCCACCACCCACAATTTGTGTTTGATGCCATCATCAGCCGTAAAGTCATAAACGGGAGTCTTTCCTGAAACAACGGACTGAATGATTGCATTGATTTCCTGCACATCGCGATAAGCGAGAAACACCGGTTCCGCGTGGATGCCGGTTGTTTGCATGTGATGAATGCGGTCCAATTCTTTTACAGGACGCGTATGTTCGTGTTTTTTGATGATGTCCGCAAAATAATCCTCAACGCTGGAGCATGCGACCAATCCGGTTTGCGTTCTGCCTTGCATTTCCAATGAATAGACATAATAACAGTCCTGCGCATCCTGTTGCAGGATTTTCTTTTTTAGCAGTTGCTGAAAATTCTCTCGCGCCTGTTCATACACGCGCTCATCATGGTCGTCCACCGTATCAGGTAAATCAATTTCAGCGCGAATCACATGGAGGAATGAATGCGGGTTATTGTGCGCTTCCTGTTTTGCTTCCTGCCTGTTCATGACATCATATGGACGGCAGGCGACTTGTGCGGCTAATTGTTCCTCAGGTCTGAAACCTCTGAATGCTTTGATTTTTGCCATTTATTTTTTATCAAAAAAAGAAATAATTTTTCTCGCCACCTCCAATCCGACCCGCTGTTGCGCTTCAACAGTAGATGCACCGATGTGAGGCGTTAACGAAATTTTGGGATGTTGAAGAATCGCTTTGGAAGGATTGGGTTCTCCTTCAAAAACATCCAAAGCTGCCGCTGCTACCTTGCCGGATTGCAGGGCTTCCAATAAATCCTGTTCGCTCACAACTCCGCCTCTTGAAGTATTCACCACCATCACCCCGTTTTTCATCAATTCAAATCGTTCTTTGTAAAGAATTGGCGGGTCGCCTTTTTTAAACGGTACATGCAAGGTGATGTAATCACTTTCGGCAAGCAGTTTTTCAAAAGGAACAGTCTGCATGGGCACGATGATATCCGCACCGCCTA
>JBGTCY010000189.1:0-4411 GCA_041748615.1 Chitinophagales bacterium | reverse complement strand
TTCGGATGATTGATAAATGAGATGATGTTGCTTCTGTCCGACAAGTCGGTTGTGGAAGTAATGCCCTGGGGTTTATTCAAAGCGATATAGATGCTTTGCTGCTGACGTTTCACTTTGATTTTTTCTCCGTCCACCGCCACCTCGTCACCCGCGTTTACCCGTGAGGTAGGGAGCGCCAACTCATCATTTATTGTAACACGCGCATCGCGGATATAGCGGTCCGCCTCCCTGCGGGAGCAAAAACCGGAGGAACTGATGTATTTGTTAAGTTGAATGCCTGTGGAATTTTTCACCGCTCAAAATTATTGTCTTTCAGGTTTGAACTGGGATAATTTTATGATTTCACAAATGCTTTGATGTATCATTTAACAGTCTTTTACAATTTAAGCTACTCATTCTTTAAGCATTTCACTTATTTTTGGGTTTCTATTTCATCACCTTAAAATATCCAACCATGCTTACCATGAGAACTTTATTTGTTTTATGCGCCACTTTGCTGACGAATCTCGCAGTGGCTCAATTAAATCTTCCGGCTCCCAGTCCACTCGGTAGAGTGTATCAGAAAGTGGGGCTGAATGAAATCACGATTGAATACTCCCGCCCCAGCGCTAAAGGAAGGGTGATTTTTGGCGACTTGGTGCCTTATGACAAATTCTGGCGCACCGGTGCGAATGCCGCAACAAAATTGACGCTCGCGGATGATGCTAAAATTGAAGGTCAGGATGTTCCGAAAGGCGAATATTCTCTTTTCTCCATTCCCGGACTAACCGATTGGACGATTATCATCAACAAAGACCCCAACGTGAGCGTGTCCAAATATGACCAAACACAAGACCTCCTCCGTTTTAAAGTGAAAGCCCAAAAAACCGCTGAAAAAACAGAAACTTTCACCATCAGCATCACGAATGTCGGGATGGATAATGCCACGATTGAAATGGCTTGGGAAAATACGAAAGTGGCTTTTAAAATGACGACCGAAGTTGACACTAAAGTAATGAAGCAGATTGATGATGCCATGAAAGGCATTCCCCCGATGACCTACTATCGTTCTGCGGTTTATTATTTTGAAACGGGAAAAGATTTGAATCAGGCGCTGACCTGGGTGAATGAAGCGCTGAAAGGCATGGAAACATTCTGGATGGTACATCAGAAAGCGAAAATTCAGGCAGCATTAGGAGATACCAAAGGCGCGATTGAAACAGCGAAAAAATCAAAGGAGCTTTCCATTAAGGAAGGCAATGATGATTATATTTCCTTGAATGACAAAGCCATTGCGGAGTGGAGTAAAAAGAAATAAGTGACATTTTCAGAATAACATTCGCAGCTTGAAGCCTGTATTTGACAGACATTAGACTTTAGATAATAGAGGTTACAAGGAAGTTGGTGATGTGTCTATGTAATAAAAAAATCCGCCAGCGGTATTCCACTGGCGGATTTTTATTTTTTACCGGCTTTTCGCACATTCACATAATACAATTCTTCCGCAACTCTGAAGACATCTTTTTTCCCGAGTTGAGTTTCCCGAATCTGCCATTCAGTGGTCGGATAAATCCAATCAAGGCGGTTATTGAGTAAAGTAGCCTGGATGGGCATCCTGAAACCGGGAACATCCGCCACCCAGCGATACTCAAGGATTTTATTTTTTTTCTTCAGCCGGTATTCAAATACCGGAATGGCGGCATGGCGCAGATATTGGTCAAAAAAATAACGGAGGTCAATCGCTGTTTTATCCATGATAAAATTTTCAATGGCAGCGCTGCTGGTTGATTTGTAGGAAAACTCATCCACGAGTCCTTTGATGATTTCCCACCACAATTTGTCATTGTTGATGACATGGCGCAACGTGTTGAGCAGCAGCATTCCTTTACTATACATATCCCCTGAACCTTCGCGGTTGACATTATAGGGTCCGATGATGGGTTGCCGGTTGCCGATTGTGGGTTTTTTCGCATTCACATACGCGAGGGCGGTTTGATAATCAAACATACACTCGACATAGAGGGCTTCAGAATATGTGCAAAATCCTTCATGAATCCAGAGGTCGGCAATGTCGCTGCAACTCACCGCGTTGCCCCACCACTCATGCCCGGTTTCGTGGATGATGATATAGTCAAAATCCAATCCGATGCGCGAATAATCCATCCCGGCATAACCGCTTTTGTAATTGTTTCCATAGGCAATTGCACTTTGATGTTCCATGCCGAGGTAAGGCGCTTCTACCAATTTATAAGTGTCGCACCCGAACGGATATTTTCCAAAATACTGCTCAAAGCAGGTAAACATCGGTTTTACCTGCTCAAAATGTTCTTTCGCTTTGTTGAGATTGTGCGGCAACACATAATAATGCAACGGCAATACTTCGCCTGTTTTGCTTACAAAGGTGTCATTGAAAAACGCGTATTTCCCGACATACACAGTCGTGTTATAATTAATCATCGGGTAAGTGACTTTCCAGTCGAATTTTTTCCAGCCATTTTCCAATTCCTGTTCATTAATTAAGGAGCCATTTGAAATTCCCATCAGCGTATCGGGAACAATGAGGCTGATGTTCATGCTGTCAGGCTTGTCGGAAAGATGGTCTTTGTTGGGCCACCAAAGGCTGGCGCCAATTCCTTCGCAAGCCACTCCAATCCAAGGATTGCCAAACTTGTCTTTTTTCCAGACAAATCCTCCGTCCCAGGGCGGATTTTGCGCGGCAATTGGTTTGCCGGAAAAACGAACTTCCAATTTGTATAATTCACCTTTCACCGCTTTTGATTTTAAATCCACAAACACCGCGTTGAATTCGCGCGCGAATCTTTGAGATTGCCCTCCGAGCGTGATGCTTTCGATTGGCATATTTTCAAAAAAATCAAGTTGCATGGTTTCGAAATTGCGTTCCGCCTGAAAGGTGATGATGTTCACTCCTTCAATGCGTTGGCTGTCGGGAAATATTTTAACCGTGAGGTCATAATGTTTCACATCGAAACAAGTGCGAAGAGGCGTCAGCATACCTCTCAGGGTATCCGCGCGGGAAAGCAGTTCTTCCCCGCCAAATAATTGAGCGGATAGCGACTGATGAAAACAAATGAAAAGAAAGCAAACAATTGTTGAGCGTATCATGTTAACAGAGTTTAACGCTAAATAAGCATTTCCTTTGCTAATATTGTTCATTCCGACCATTTTCCGACTATTTTTTTCATGAAAAGATTCCTGATTTTCTATTTCATTGTTACCGGAATACTCCTGCTGATTGATTATTATGTTTTTCAGGGAATCAAATCCGCGACCCGCGATTGGTCGCTGAATGCCAAAAGAAACCTAAGCATCATTTATTGGTCTGTCACTGTGATTTCTTTGCTGGCTTTCTTAGCGGTTTTCTTTTTTCCGTTTGAAAAATGGCCCCGTCCGTTGCGCTCTTATTTGTTTTCATCCATCATGCTCATTTATTCCACCAAGCTGATTATGATTCCGCTGTTGTTTGCCGATGATGTGACGCGGATAGCGCGCTGGGTGATGAGTTTATTCGGAGAAAAAAATCAGGAATACGGTGGATTCGCTTCCATTTCACGCTCGAAGTTTTTATCGCAGGCTGCAATGCTGATGGGCGGTGTGCCGCTGGCATTGGGGATTCACGGCATGTTGCGCAACGCTTATAACTACAAAATTCATCGGGTGAAAGTTACTTTGCCGCATTTGCCGGATGCTTTCAACGGATTGAAAATTGTGCAGATTTCGGACATTCACTCAGGAAGTTTTGCAGCCCGTTCACCGGTGGAAAAAGGAATCGAGCTGATAAATGCCGAGAATCCCGACCTTGTTTTTTTTACCGGGGATATTGTGAATTACCATGCGGATGAAATGCTGGAATTCACGGATGTGTTCAACAAAATACAAGCAAAAGAGGGCGTGTATTCCGTTTTCGGAAATCATGATTATGCCGATTACATCCGCTACAGTTCCAAAGATGAAATGGATATTGGCAAACTCAGCAACCGCGAAAAGATGATTAACATTCATCGCAACATGGGATGGAACCTGCTGCTGAATGAAAATAAAATTCTGAGCAGAGGTGACTCCACGCTTGCCATCATCGGTTCGGAAAACTGGAGCGCAAACTTTCGTTTCAAAACTTATGGCGACCTTGAAAAAGCCTGCAACGGCTGCGAAACTGCCGATGTGAAACTGCTGCTCTCCCACGACCCCACGCACTGGGACGCGGAGGTGACTCAAAAGTTTCCGCAGATTGACGTGACCTTTTCCGGTCACACGCATGGCGCGCAATTAGGTGTTGAAATCCCCGGTTTTTTGAAATGGAGTCCGGCACAGTATCTCTACAAACAATGGGCGGGATTGTATGAAAATGTCCATCAGGAAACGGGCAAAAATCAATTCCTTTATGTGAACCGGGGCTTCGGCTTCATCGGCTTCC
>JBGTCY010000188.1:0-4191 GCA_041748615.1 Chitinophagales bacterium | reverse complement strand
TTAGTACTCCGCTGGTACAAGAATGATGCTCCTGACTTTCGCATTTGCCTTCTTGTGCTTTTTTTCATTTTCATTACCGTTGAACCCTCGTTTTTTTTTCACATCCCCTTGTCAGCAATTCTTGAATCTGTGAACACGGTTGATGCGGATGAAAGGATAACTTTGTTTTTTTTCAACATTTTACAAATACTTTTCAAATCATGAAAAACATCATTGCGATCTTCACACTGTTTTTTTTATTCTATGCCTGCGTGCCTGTCAAAAAATTAGAAGGTGAACAAGCGCGTAACCGAAATCTGCAATTGGAAAATGAAGGGATGATGGAAGAGTTACAAAAACTTTCCCTTTTGAAATCACAATTAGAAGATGAAAATGGAGTGCTTAAAAATCAACTCAGCCAATTGGTATCCGACACCGCGAAAGTCAGTCAGCAATTCCGCAGTGAAAAAAAGAAAAATGACGACCTCAATAAACTCTATGACGATTTAGTGGACCAGAACAAAAAACTGTTGTCCTCCTCTTCAGCAGAAAAACAAAAACTGCTTTCTGAATTGGAAAATCAGAAACGCGAACTGGCAAGGAAAGAGCAACTGCTGAATGAAGAGCAGGCAAAAATCAATAAGTTAAACCAGGAACTCAGCGCCCGCGAGAAGAAAGTAAAAGAATTGGAAGACCTTGTGAGCAAAAAAGATGCGGCTATTAACGATTTGAAAAAACGCATCGAAAATGCGTTGCTGAGTTTCAACCAGGATGAACTTTCCGTAGAAATCCGTGACGGTAAGCTCTATGTTTCACTGGCTGAAAAACTGTTATTCAAATCCGGCAGCGCGGTTGTGGATGCCAAAGGACGCGATGCGCTCACGAAACTTGCTGATGTACTCGGCAAACAAACGGATGTGGATATACTCATTGAAGGACATACGGACAATGTCCCCATCAGCACCGCTTCCATCAAAGACAACTGGGATTTGAGCGTGATGCGGGCAACCGCCATCGTCAGAATTCTGAAAGAGAACAAAAGCATCGCACCAGAGCGGTTCATCGCCTCCGGCAGAGGTGAATATTTGCCGGTTGCCCCCAACAATACCACTGAAGGCAAGGCAAAAAATCGCAGGACCGAAATCATCCTCGCGCCAAATCTTGATGAAATTTTTAAAATATTGGAAAGCACGAATTGAAACAACTGTAAGTTGTTCCTTAATGCTAATGACCAGAGATTTTCTTTAATGATTAAAGCTGATGTTTTAATAAGTACTTTCATTTTTTTGTTTAAACGTGAACTTAATCAGAATAAGATTACAAGATTTCAAAAGGAAGCACCATCGGTTTTCATAATTTCGATTCTTAATCATTCATCATGAAAAAAGCCCTTATCACAGGCGTCACCGGGCAGGATGGCGCGTATCTCGCGGAATTGTTGTTACAGAAGGGTTATGAAGTGCATGGCATCAAGCGCAGGAGCTCGCTTTTTAACACCGACAGAATTGACCACCTCTATCAAGACCCGCATGAAAAGAATGTAAAACTGCATTTGCATTATGGCGATATGACGGATGCGACCAACCTCATCCGCATTGTACAGGAAGTGCAGCCGGATGAGATTTACAACCTTGCCGCACAGTCACACGTGCAGGTTTCTTTTGAAACCCCCGAATATACCGCCAATGCTGATGCCACTGGTGCGTTGCGTCTGCTGGAAGCAATTCGCATCCTGGGACTGGAAAAGAAAACAAAATATTATCAGGCATCCACTTCAGAATTATATGGCAAGGTGCAGGAAATTCCGCAGACGGAAAAAACACCGTTTTATCCGCGCAGTCCTTATGCTGCGGCAAAACTTTATGCCTACTGGATTACCGTAAATTACCGTGAAGCGTATGGCATGTTTGCCTGCAACGGGATTTTGTTTAATCATGAAAGTCCGATTAGAGGAGAAACTTTTGTGACGCGTAAAATCACAAGAGCTGTGGCGCGCATCAAAATGGGAATGCAGAAAAAACTTTTTATCGGTAATTTGGATGCGAGCCGCGACTGGGGACATGCCAAAGATTATGTGCGCGGCATGTGGCAGATGCTGCAACAACGGGAGCCGGATGATTTTGTACTGGCAACCGGCAGAGGAGTAAAAGTGCGTGATTTCATCAAGATGGCTTTTCGCGAAGCGGACATGGAGATAGCATGGAAAGGAAAAGGAATTGATGAAAAAGGGATTGACCCTTCCACCAGGGAAACGATTGTTGAGATTGATGCCAAATATTTCAGACCGACCGAAGTGGAGCAACTGCTGGGTGATTATTCAAAAGCGAAAAAAATCCTCGGATGGCAGCCGGAAATCACCCTTGAAGAATTAGTGAAAGAAATGGTCGCCTCAGATATAGAACTTTTCAGCCGTGATAAATATTTACTGGAGGGCGGGCATCAAGTAGTGATAGGAAAAGAATAAATCATTCAAACTTCACTGAAACAATTCACTGTTTTTTTCTAAAGATGAATCAGCAATCTAAAATCTATATCGCGGGGCATCGGGGCATGGTGGGTTCGGCAATTCTGAGGCGGCTGGAACGGGAAGGGTTTTCCAACTTCATCCTGCGCACTTCCAAGGAATTAGACTTGCGTGAGCAGGCTGCTGTTGCTGATTTTTTTCAAAAAGAAAAACCGGAATTTGTTTTTCTGTCAGCCGCAAAAGTCGGAGGCATTCTTGCAAACAATACTTACCGCGCGGATTTTATTTATGACAATCTCGCCATTCAAAACAACATCATTCATCAGTCTTATTTGCATGGTGTGAAAAAATTAGTTTTTCTCGGCTCGTCCTGCATTTATCCGAAGTTCGCTCCACAACCATTAAAAGAAGATTATTTACTCACCGGCAGTCTTGAACCAACAAATGAACCTTATGCCATTGCCAAAATTGCGGGGATTAAAATGTGCGAGTCATACCGCAGTCAGTACGGATGTAATTTCATCTCGTTGATGCCTACAAATTTGTATGGTCCGAATGACAATTATGATTTGGAAAAATCGCATGTGCTGCCCGCGCTGCTCAGAAAATTTCATGAAGCAAAAATCAATGGCGCTCCAAAAGTTACCGTATGGGGCACTGGCTCGCCCCGCAGGGAATTTTTGCATGTGGATGATTTGGCGGATGCCTGCTATTATTTGATGCAACAATATAATGACGTTGCATTCGTGAATATAGGCACGGGTGAAGATGTTTCCATCCGTGAACTTGCATTACTTATCAAGGAAATTACCGGCTATACAGGAGAGTTGGTTTTTGACGCATCAAAACCGGACGGCATTCCCCGCAAATTGTTAGATGTTACAAAACTAAATGAACTGGGATGGAAATATTCCATTGATTTAAAAACCGGAATTGAAATGACTTACCGGGAGATGAAAGCAAAGCATTATAAGGCGGAGAATGTGTTTGAATGAAAATCAAACACGATTAAGGAATCTACATTTTTGCCCACAGGAAAAAACCAGTCTATTGACTGGAATGAAATTACAAATAACAAATAAAATCCAACTAATAACAAAAAAGAAAACTTCAAACCCACATAGCAGTGTGTCCGGATTGTTTTGTATGTTGAATTTTTAGAAATGTATATTATTTGTTTTTTGTGAATTCTTTTTTTGTCACTTTAAGAACGATAACTCGTTAGTAAGTTTTATTTTGTAAGCGCCTCTGTATCGTTTACCCATCCTTCCCTGTTGAATCAATCGGTTTTACTGTCGTCTCACCACAAATTTAACTGTCCGCACTTCTTCCCTATTTCGACATTGGGACACCCTAAGCTATACGAATAAATTCAACAGCCGTTGCTGCTCTTCATTTTTTATCAGCAGTCTTGAGTGTTTGGCATTTGAATAAGGTAGCCGGATGCTGATTTGGTTAATATTTTTTAGAATGTCAATGGCTTTTTCTGCACTAATCCCGACTTTCTTTATTTGCAGTTGCCGTTCCAGTTCTTTGTAAATTTTACAAGCTGTGAATCTGATGCAGAGATGCGCTTCAATTCGCCTTCTGAGATGGTGGAAGATGGGACGGATTTTTAAATCTGTCTTGGAGATACGGAAGGTTTTCTCTATCAGCCATAGTTGTTTGTATTGTGCGATTACTTCTTCACCGGCAAGCGATGTTTTGGTCAGGTAGCCTTTCAGTCTATCCCATTGCTCATCCTTTTT
>JBGTCY010000187.1:0-6794 GCA_041748615.1 Chitinophagales bacterium | reverse complement strand
ATTTGAATTCATTTATTCTGCTGTTGGGTTTTGAACTGAACGCTTCCATCGTCATCAGTAAAAATATTCGCGAGCATCATCCGTCTGAAGAATTGCACGATGGAAATATTTAATTGGATGGTATTAGATTTCAGATAATAGATTATGAGATTGTAGAGTGGCATTGTTAGTGGGTTCTAAATGAAAAAGAAAATCCCATTTCTTTTTTTTCTTTTCAAAAAAGTTTAAGGGACTGATTAACTTTGCCCACGGAGGGATGGCAGAGCGGTCGATTGCGGCAGTCTTGAAAACTGTTGACCCTTTACGGGGTCCGGGGGTTCGAATCCCTCTCCCTCCGCGTCCGCTCAACACAATGGTTGATTTTGTGTGTTGATTCTAAAATTAAAACCCGGCTCGTCCGGGTTTTTTTTATTTGTGCATGGAATTTTTTTAAAAAATGAATTAAATATTTTTTTGTGTTTATGCTTTTTCAACTAAGAACTTTTTCTTAAAAAAACTTTTTTTTAGAAATTGTTGAAAAAAAATCACCAAATACTTGTCTTGCATCAAAACTCGCTTTATCATTGTCTGACCAGGCAAGGGATAAATGGCAGGTCTGATTTTTTTGTTCTTTCTAAAGATTCATTCCATGAAACAACATGGACTCAGGCTTCTATCTGTTGTAAATGTGACCGCCAGAGAGGGAACATCAACAGTGAAAGATTCACAAACGAAATTTGCGAAAGCGAATTCCGGCAAGTGATGAAGCCATCAACAGTAACCTGGCGGAGGTAAAAGCCACGGCTCTTTCAACCGGAAACGGGAATCATTTCGCAAGAAAGGGTTCCCGTTTTGTGTTTTACAGACTTTTTCGTTTTCACCAACAAAAATTTTATTCCAACGGAAAAAAGGTTTTCAATCTTTAGGCACATTTCCAAAATAACTTCTTCTTATAATATCTAAAGTCTAAAATCTTCTCATGCCGGGTTCAAATTGCGGATGTGATTTTGACAACTTCCCTTAATGCCCTTTCCCGATGGAATAACCCGAAAACGGTTCGTTTTTAACATTTCTTTCGGGATAACTACAGTTGACATCCCCGTTGTTTATAAATAAGACTGCAACAGAGTTTTTCTAAGTCTAAATTTTCCATCACATTCAATCATGAAAACACGCGCGCACGGTGAAATTAAAATCCAACTCCAAACAAAAAGACAAGAAAATTTTTGTTCTTGATACCTCTGTCATTCTTTATGACCACAACGCAATTAAAAGTTTTGAGGAACATGATATTGTAATTCCGATTCAGGTGCTTGAAGAGTTGGACAACTTCAAGAAAGGAAACGACACGCGCAATTTTGAAGCGCGCGAGTTTATCCGGATGATAGATAAAATTTCATCCAACGCGATTATCAACGACTGGATTCCGCTAAACGGTCCGGATAAAGGGAAGTTCAAGGTAGCCATAAATGAAAACGGTATTGAGTTGCATGAAAATGCCGTGCACATCTTTGATGATGACAAGAACGACCACAAAATTCTGAACGCGGCTCTTTCATTACAGAAGCATCATCCAGATAAAAAAGTGATTCTTGTTTCCAAAGATATTTGCCTGCGCCTGAAAGCCAAAGCGCTTAACATCCGTGCGGAAGATTATGAAACCGGTAAAATTCAGGATGTGAAGCAATTATGCGGGGGTAAAACCATCCTTCAGGATGTTGCACCGGAAGTCATCAATGAGATGTTCGAAAACTCGGAGATTGCACCCGTGAAGTTGGGATTAAACAAAGTTGAGGATAATGAATTTTTCATTCTGAACATCAATGGTCAGCAGGTGATGGGATATTTCAATCCCCGTTCGGGCATGATTGAACGGATTGACAAACAACCCGTTTATGGCATCATCCCGCGCAACGCGGAACAAAACTTCGCGATACATGCGTTGATGAATCCGAACATCAAGTTAGTCACCATTCAGGGTGTCGCGGGAACGGGCAAAACATTGATGGCAATGGCAAGCGCGCTTGAACAAAGAAGAAGCTACCGCCAGATTTTTATCACCTGTCCCATCATTCCGTTGAGCAATCGCGACATCGGTTATTTGCCTGGTGACATCAAGTCAAAGCTTGACCCTTACATGCAATCCTATTGGGACAATCTGAATTTCATCAAAGACCTGCATCACCATGATGATAAAAACGGCAAGCGCATTGATGAAATGCTTGAAAATGAAAAAATAGCGATTGCTCCGCTGGCATACATTCGTGGCAGAAGTCTCGCGAAAGTTTTTTTCATTGTGGACGAAGCTCAAAACCTCACTCCGCATGAAGTGAAAACTATCATCTCCCGCGCGGGCGATGACACCAAGATGGTGTTCATGGGTGACATTCACCAAATTGACACGCCTTATCTTGATGCGCAAAGTAACGGCTTGTCCTATCTGATTGACCGCATCAAAAGCAACCCGCTCGCGGCTCATGTCACCCTTGAAAAAGGTGAACGCAGCGAACTGGCGAATCTTGCCAATGCTTATTTGTAAAATATTTTTCCTTAAAAAAAACTTGACAAAGACTTTATTGTTAATTACATTGAGGTTATTGCAAGTTTTCTCGTTTCATGGAGTCTGCCGTTCAATGGTAGGCTCCTTTTTTTTTGACGTTATTTCAGGATGATTATATTGAAATTCAGTTTGTGTCCCTTGACATCCGTTCCTCGGTCCCTATTATTTCCCGCTCACTCCGCTTCAAAATGATTTAATCTTGCATGCTCACTTCTTTTTATGCAGGAACATCACATCACCATTCCCAAAACGGCTCGCTTTTTCACTTCCGGAATTATTTCCAAAGAAATCAAAACAGTCTGGATTGTTTGTCATGGCTACGCGCAGTTAGCTGGCGAGTTTATCAAAGAGTTTGAATCACTCTATTCACCCGAAACACTTTTTGTCGCACCCGAAGGATTATCACGGTTTTATACCAAAGGATTTTTTGGCAGCGTAGGCGCCACCTGGATGACACGCGAAGACAGGCAGCATGAAATCATTGATTACACCGGTTATCTTCAATTGCTCTATGAAAAAGTAACGAACGAAGTCAGTAGCGATGCAATCATTCATGTACTTGGATATTCGCAGGGATGCTCAACGGTCTGTCGCTGGCTCTCGCTAAAAAATCCCCGCTTCACCGCGCTTTGGCTTTGCTCCGGCTCCATTCCTGATGACCTTGATTTTGAAAAATTTAAAACACTGAGCGAAACACATCCTGTACATTATTTCATTGGCGACAAAGACCCTTTTGTGGCTGACAAAGACCGCGAAGCGCTACAACGAATGTTGAGCGAAAAAAATCTTTCAGTCAACATGCATCAATTCGATGGTGTCCACGAGTTGAAAGTGGAACTGCTGAAATCAGTTGCAAGTCAACACTGAATGATTTCAAAGAATGATTTCAAAAGTGACTTGCAATGGATTCATTTTTGCCCACAAGAAAAAAACTACTCTATTGACTCTTGAAATTACAAATCACAAAAAGCAAATCCCAAATAAATCCCAATACCCAAAAAAGCAAACTTCAAGTCCAGATAACAGTGTATTCGCATTGATTTGTATTTTGATTTTTCAGCATTTAAGATTATTTGTTTTTTGTGAATTGTTTTTGGGTGCTTAAAAAAAACACATCTTGTCAGTAAGTTTTGTTTTTTGTAGCGCTTAAAACCGCTCTTCAACATTTCCTTTAACTTTGTGCCTGCAAAAAAATATACATGTCTTTCATAAAAAAAATATTTCTCCTCAGCCTCATTGCCTTCGTTTCCATTTTCATCACGCAGGGTTGCAAGAAAGATGAAAACACCGGACCCCGTTTGATTTTTAAATTCAAATTGGATTCAACTCAGGTTCGCCTTGGTAACATAGGCTTGCCAGCGAACATTCCTGCGGGAAATGCTGGGCAATCACCGAAGTTCAATGGAATCAGCGCGCATTACATTGAAATGGCGCCCAACGCGCTCACGCAAATCGGCTCAGGCGCCATCCTGTTTCATCAATCAGAAACAACCAAAGGCGGCAGCAACGCCATCAGCCATCAGGCGGCAGCCATCAAAAATGACGGGGAAGTATTTTTTGAAATTCCAATCAAAGAAATTCCAGCGGGCAGTTATGAATGGCTGCGCGTATCGATCGCCTATCAAAACTATGATGTGAAAATGCGTGTTGATACCACCATCAGCGGATTCTCCATCAACCAGACTTTTGACGCCACCATCGCCTCGTTTGTAGGATTCAACACCTACATTGATAAATTCAAAATCAAGGAAAAAGAAATCATTGTCATCGCCAATAAAAAACAAGGGTACTGGGGATTTGAAACCACCGCTTTCAGTACCATGATTGCCGACACCGGTTCCGCTCCCGGCACCACCGTTCCGAACCCCATTGCGGCTACTTCGCCCATCCCGCCCGGCTCTTGTGTGGTTACGGGTCCTTTCCAGAGCCAGCCGCTCACTATCACCGGCAACGAAACCGAAGATATCATCATCACCGTTTCGCTTTCCATCAACAAAAGTTTTGAATGGCGCGACTTCAACGACAACGGACTGTGGGAACCGCTCAAAGGTGAATACGTGGTGGACATGGGTTTACGCGGGCTGATACCCATCATTGAGAAATAAGCCTTCGGGTTTGTTTCAATCAGTAACCCCTTCCCGCTGCGCGCGGATGAATCACATTCCCCCAAAAAAAACAGGATGAAAGGATTTCGCAAATGGCTCACCCCGAAATGGGTGGATAAATACGCTACCATCTATCGCCAGGAAGGCTTCAAAGGCGTGGTGAAAAAAGGAGGCGTGTGGCTGCTCGTGGGTTTCTTCATGTTCTATCTCATCCGCGATTCTATCCTCTATTTATTAATTCCTTATCTCATCGCCAAAGGAGTGATAGATATTTTCTAAGTCGTGAAATGATGGCGCTTGCTGTCGTACGACTACATCGTGGTTCGCATTCGTAGCGAAGCTCGTCAAAGGTGTTTTACCTCCGGGGAGGAAGGGGAGTTTAAAGTATAAGGTCTAATGTTTAAAGTTTAAGGTCCATAAACGATAGTCCATTGTCCATTAGGTAGGCTCAACATTGGCAACAGCAACACAACTTGGCTCAGGCCAAAATGCTGCCGCAACGGTCACTTTCTCAGGGCTTACACAAAGTATTGCAGGTTCCACAACATCTCTTTGGGTCACGTATGATATTGCTTCCGGAGCTACGCTGGGCAATTTTGTAGATGCTCAAATTGCTTCCGGAGGAATTACCATTACAGCAAGTGGTGGAGCAACTGCGCCCGGCACCCAACCGGCAAGTACATTAAACCCCGCTGGAAACCGAAAGATTGATTATTGTAATGACTTGTATTCAATTGGGTGCAACAATTTGGGTATTGGAGATGTTAGTGTTTATGCAACGCATGCAATCACCATTACCAAATTTATTCATCAGGAGTTTTTGTCAAAATCAATATCATCTGACAGTAATACGATATTTTTTTCCATTAAGGAAACTACGCATATTTATTATAGATATCCCTCATCAAATGATGTTTTTGATGGAGGTCACAGCATTGTTACAAGAAACATTTCCAGCACAGACCTCGACAGCCCTGTGTTCCCAACACTACCGGATGAAACCTATATAAAGCCATCCTTCTCTAAACCGGAGGACCTGTGGCAAGTTTCATTACAATAAAAAAGCCTGTATTGTGAAAACAGGCGAATAGCAACTGATACCAACTTTGGAGTGATTAAAGAAACTGATTTATGCTGGGCAGTTCCGAGTGACGATATGTATAGAATTAATACAATAATTGAAGGGATCTGATCATTCTACTCTGAATACAGCCTTGGAGGTCGGGAATACACTACCCTGCATTTTTACCAAAGTGGTTCCTGCTCGTATGGCAATTTGTTTACGGGAACTCAAGACATAAACCCCGAAAATCGATTTACCATCTATCCGAATCCTGCTGCCGATGAGGTGAATATCGAACTATTGCTGCCTTCGAGCCAGCATGTTTCAATTACCATTTATGACGCCACCGGCAAAGTAATCTATAATATTTCCGAATCAATCCAACAGCAAGTAGTCAAAATCTCAACGACCACTTGGTCAAGTGGATTTTATTTGGTTCGGGTTGCTTCCAACAAATATTATGGGACAAAAAAACTACTGATTCAGAAATAGGCTGTCGTGAAATAAAGCCTCTCAAACTCCGCCTCCGCTCGCATCCCACGAGTGAATATTTCCTCTGCCTACTTTTCAAACTTCAATCGTTAATCGTCATTCGTTAATCCATAATCGTTAATTGTTAATTGTTAATTGTTAATCGATAATCGTCATTCGTTAATTCGTCAATCGTCAATCGTTAATCGTCAATCGTTAATCGTCATTCGTTAATCGTCAATTGCGCTTTTAAGCCCAAATCAAAATTTTAGTTGGTCAATCGTGAATAGAAATCTTACATTCCGGATAAGATGCTACCACTTTTACAATCTCTCTTTATCTTCACACCATTAAAAACAACAAATACTTCAGGATGATTAAAAAAATTACCGCACAACAGGCAAGGCGAAAAGTTGAACTCCAAAATTTGAGTTGTAAAACGATTGACGATTTAAAGCCACTGAAAACCATCATCGGTCAGCAGCGGGCGATGAATGCTTTGCTGCTGGGATTGGGGATGCGGGCGCAGGGATTCAATGTTTATGTTTCCGGACAACCGGGCACCGGAAAATTGACTGCGGTGAAAAGTTTTCTCACGGAGTTTGCCAAAAAAGAT
>JBGTCY010000186.1:0-26788 GCA_041748615.1 Chitinophagales bacterium | reverse complement strand
AAAATATAATTAGTCCGGACTCCCCCTCTCCAAATGGAGAGGGGGGCGGGGGTGAGGCTGCTATATGAAAATATTAATCATAGACAACTACGACTCCTTTACCTACAACCTCGTTCACTTGGTGAATGAAGTGACGGGCGGGCGCCCGGATGTGCTGCGCAATGACGCTTTTGAGCTGGACGAAATCAAAAAGTATGATGCGCTCCTTCTCTCACCCGGACCGGGATTGCCTTCGGATGCGGGAAAATTGGAAGCAGTGATAAAAGAATTTTCCGCGACCAAAAAAATCTTAGGCGTGTGTCTCGGACATCAGGCAATCGGTGAGGTGTTTGGCGCGAAGCTGAAAAACCTTTCGCGCGTCTATCATGGCGTGGAGACGCCCGTGCACATCGCGGCATCCAAGCACCCGATGTTTTTAAATATCATACCGCCATTAATTGTCGGCAGGTATCACTCTTGGGTGGTGGATAAAGAAAGCATTCCAAAAGAATTGAACATCTTAGCAACTGACGACAGCGGAGAAATCATGGCGATGGCACATGAACGATATGACGTATGGGGCGTTCAGTTTCACCCCGAGTCAGTGATGACGCCACATGGAAAACAGTTGATAAAAAATTGGGTGGAGAGTTGAGTTTAAAATATTTGTAATAAAAAAATCATTTCACGGTTAGACCCTGACAGTAGTTTATTTAAAATCTACAATCCGCAAAGTCATCTACCTTATAGGATTTCAAAACCTATAAGGTCTCAAAAATGTACACGCAACGAAATCACAAAATTCCTTCCCGGAGCCACCAACCCCGAACTGTAGGGACGGTAGCGTTGGTCAGTTAAATTTTCAATTCCTCCACTGACAGAAAAATTTTGATAAAACTGATACATTGCCTTGAAGTTCAATGTGTACCATCGTGGTGAAAAGGGGTTGCCATTACTGTCTGTTGCATAAATAACGGGCTTCTGTTTTTCTTCTTCATTCAGATTGGCAAAACTCACCTCAGCGCTGTACATGGCATAGCATTGCATCATCAGTTTATTTTTCTGATAAGTCAGTCGTGAGATGCCAAAGGCAGGCGCTGCATGTCTTGAACGGCTGATTTCGCCATTATCCATTTCTTCCCTGCCTAACTGGTAATTGAAGCGAGAAGAAAGACTGAAGCCTGCTCCCAACTTGATTTCAATACCTGCATGAAAGCCGTAAACCGTTCCGTAAGCGGCATTTTGTATCGCGTAAACCTTGCTCATTTCCCCGTCATATAAAATGCTGTCCTGACTGCCTGACTGAAATTCTCTGCGCACCATCGCGTTGTCGAGATAAGTGTAAAAACCTGTTACGTCCAATTTTACAACATCACCGAAAATTTTTGAAATATTCAGTTCTCCGTTATAAGCATATTCAGCTTTTAATGAAGTGTTTGGAACAACCACTTCGTTAGCAACAAAATCAAAAATTTTACCGATGTCATCAATATTGGGCGCTCTGAAACCCGTGCTTCCGCTCAGGCTGATTTTCCACGTTTCACCAGGGCTGTAAACCACTCCGATGCTTCCGGTAGCAGCGGAATTATTGACCGTTGAATTAGTGAAGTCAAACGGATAGAATTGCAGATTCCTTGTGAAGTCAGACTGAATGTTGAACGCGCTGAACCGTGCTCCTGTTTGAAGCAAGAATTTTTCCGAGAGGCGAACCTGATAATTCAGGTAGGCGGCATAGCTGCTCCACGTTGATTGCGGGTACCTGTCCTGCACCGGAATGTCATCTCCGTTCCGGATGTCAATGGCAGAACCCGTTGAGGTCACATCATTGAGCACATATTCCGCTCCATAAAAAAATGTGTGTTTGTTGATGCTTTTCTCAAAATCAGCATTGACGGAATAAGCATGCACCTGTTCCAGATTTGTGCGCAGCCTGAACCGCTGACCGCCCGAAAAATTCCGGTCAATCCGGCTTTCCTCAAAGAATTGATGCGCCAGTCGAATACTCATTTGGTCATACGCTTTATTGCTCCCGCTATGTGTCATATTCAGGCAATTCATCATCCAAAACTGCGGTCCGTAATTCCACACAGCCGAGCGCGGCAGACCGCTGGGCAGCAGTTCTATCAAACGGTCGTAACGCGAATACTCGGATGTTTCTGAAAAGTGAAATCCATATTGAAAATCCCAGTGCTTGCTGGGCTTAAATCTGATTTTCTGCATGATGTTCATCTGCGAATAACCGGTCGGTTTCTGCACCCGCGGGTCAGAATTTTCGACCACCCTGTCAACGCTGTCAATCCGCATGATGTAGTGCCGCCTCAGATATTCATCCGGACCGTTTTTTCCCATGCGCAGGTCACCGAACCTGGTAAAGGTAAAACTCGTTACGGACGCCCATTTTTTCCAGCCCACGTTCAGCGCTAAATGATTGGTGATTTCATTGTTGGCTGAAGCATACCTGCTGACGGCTTTTCCTGTTATCAAAATTGAATCGGAAAGCGAAAGCTGAGGCGTGAGCGCCTGAAAACTCATCACACCGCCAATCGCATCACTGCCGTAAATAATGGAACCTGGTCCAAAAAACACTTCAGTATTTTCAATCGCAAACGCATCCAATGAAATCACTTGCTGAATGTTTCCCGCTCTGAAAATGGCGGAATTCATACGCACGCCATCAATCGTGTATAAAAGCCTGTTGGCGGAAAAACCTCTAATCATCGGACTGCCTCCGCCTTGCTGGCTTTTTTGAATAAATACTTCTCCCGATGAACCCAGCAAGTCTGCTGTTGTTTGCGGATTGAACAATGCGACATCTTTGGAAGAAATAATCGAAATTTTAGAAGGGATATTTTTCGATGCCTGACTCCATTTAGCGGCTGAAATAACCACTTCGTCAAACTGAGTTGCAGAAACAGTTAAAAAAACTTCGAAATTCATTGCTTCTAATTCTAAATAGCTTTTTATTTCAGACTTGTATCCGAAGCTGCGAATGTGAATTTTTTCAGCGCCTGTAAACGCTGAAATATCTGCTTGACCCTTTGAATTAGTTGTTGCAAACACTTTGGGTTTTTCAATCATCAGGGTTGCCATTTCCAACGGCTTTCCTGTATCATGTTCTTTAATGGTGATTGTTTGGGAATTGACTATGCCTGTCATTCCAGTCAATAACCATAAGATGATGATGGTTTTTATTTCACCCAAAATATTTTGCTTCAAACCTTGTAAAAAATGCGCACTAAAGTAATCAAATAAATAATTGAATTTTGGGCATGTGATTCTGATCAAGTAAAAGGCATCCACATCTCTAATGTTTTTGAACATTGCACCACCATTGAATAGCGGCATGTATCATTCGTAGGTGGTGGATAAAGCAAACGTGTAAAATGAGTTGAAAATATTAGCTTCTGATGATAATAAACAAAACACGGTTCGACTTCGCTCACCGTGACAACATAATTTGTCATTTGCAATTTGTTTGTCAGTCTGAGCGAAGTCGAAGACTGTTAATGGAGACTCAAATTCATAAATTAAATTGAATACGCAAATAAAATCAAAGGCACACACTCCGGACATCCGCCTCGGGTGGAGCGAGGATGAGACTGTTGCAATGAAGGACATTCTCCATCACCTCCTCCAATGCAACACCCTCACCCACGATGAAGCCAAAAGCATCATGCTCCGCATTGCGAAGGGCGCGCTCAATGAGGCGCAAATCGCTTCGCTGCTCACAGTGTATATGATGCGTCATATCACGGTGGACGAACTGCTCGGCTTCCGCGCAGCCATTCTCGAACTCTGCATCAGCATTGACCTTGATGCCTTTCAGCCGATGGATGTCTGCGGCACGGGTGGTGACGGGCGCAACACATTTAATATTTCCACGCTCACAGCTTTCGTCCTCGCGGGAGCAGGTATCAAAGTTGCCAAACACGGTAACTATGGCGTATCGTCCGTCAGCGGCTCGTCCAATATGCTCGAACATTTCGGCTATAAATTTTCCAGCGACAAAAGCAAGCTCGAAAAGGAAATCGAACAAGCCGGGATTTGTTTTTTACATGCGCCCCTGTTTCATCCCGCGTTGAAAGCGGTGGGTCCCGTACGCAAGCAGTTGGGTGTGCGCACGTTCTTCAACATGCTCGGTCCGTTGGTCAATCCCTGCCGTCCGCCCGTGCAAATGGCGGGCGTGTTCAACTTCGAACTGCAACGCATTTATCATTACATTTTTCAGCAGGATGAAAAACGCTATCATGTCATTCACAGCACAGATGGCTACGATGAGATTTCGCTCACCGCGCCCGTGAAAATCTGTAGCCGCGAGGGCGAGTTGCTGCTCGAACCGCAGGCGATGGGCTTTGCCCCGCTCACGCATGACGAACTCTATGGCGGTGCAACGGTTGAGGATGCCGCGCAAGTTTTTATGAATGTACTCGACAACCAAAGCACACTCGCACAGCAAAATGTTGTAGTGGCTAACACTGCTGCGGGAATCCGGTGTTATTACCCGGAAAAATCGTGGGAGGAAAGCAAAGCGCTCGCGGAAGAAGCCCTGCTTTCGGGAAAGGCGAAAAAAAGTTTTGAAACATTAATTAAACTTCAGTCATGAATATCTTAGAAGAAATCAAATTGCACAAGCAGTTGGAAACCGAAGAGCGCAAGTCGCTTTATCCGGTGAAGCTGCTGGAGCGCAGCATCTTTTTTGAGGCGCAACCCGTTTCGCTCCGCAAGTATCTGCAGCGCGATGACCTGCATGGCGTGATTGCCGAGTTCAAGCGCAAGTCGCCCTCCAAAGGCGACATCAACAAATATGCGGATGCCGCACAAACCTGCCTGGGGTATATGCAGGCGGGTGCGTCTGCCTTGAGCGTTCTCACGGACGAAAAATATTTTGGCGGCTCCACCGATGATTTGAAAGCCGCCCGCAAATTCAACTACTGCCCGATTTTGCGCAAGGATTTCATTGTGGATGAATACCAAATCATCGAAGCGCGCGCGATGGGCGCGGATGTTATTTTGCTGATTGCCGAAATGCTCGACAACAAAACCGTGAAGCGTTTTTCGTTGGTCGCTTCATTACTCGGCATGGAGGTACTGCTCGAAATGCACAGCGATGCGCATCTCGATATGCTCAATGAAAACATTCATTTCGTGGGCGTCAATAACCGCGACTTGAAAACTTTCGAGGTGAATGTGGAAACCGCACTGAAAATGGCACCTCTCATTCCCGCTCAGTTCACCAAAGTGGCGGAAAGCGGCATCAGCGACAGCGCTACTGTATTGCAACTGCGGCAGTCGGGCTTCAGTGGTTTTCTCATTGGAGAAAACTTTATGCGAGAGCCTGACCCGGCCGCAGCATGTGAGCGTTTTATTCAGTCAATACGTCAATTACAAGGTGCTGCGGTATGAAAATAAAAGTCTGCGGCATGAGTGATGTGGAAAGTCTGCGGCAGCTTGCCCCGGTGGCGATGGATTATGTGGGATTTATTTTTTATGAAAAATCAAAACGGTTTGTCGGTGAAAAAATGAAGCTGCTTTCACAAATACCATTATGTATCAAGACCAAACGGGTAGGCGTTTTTGTCAATGAAAAACCGGAAAAAGTGATTGAAACGCTCCGGCAATATCAGTTGGACATCGCGCAACTGCACGGCAACGAAACGCCAGCCGACTGCGAAAAAATCCGGCAGTCATTTCCGGTGATTAAAGCCTTCAACGTTGACGCAGATTTTGATTTTGAAACATTGAAGGAATATGAAGCAGCCTGTGATTATTTTTTGTTTGATGCCAAAGGCAAACTGCCGGGCGGCAACAATATTTCCTACGATTGGAATTTGTTGAATAATTATTCGTTGCAAAAACCATTTTTCCTCAGCGGAGGCATTCAGCCGAATGACGCTGAAAAAATAAAAGCATTCACACATCCGGCTTTTCATGCGGTGGATATCAATTCAGGGTTTGAAGTGGAGGCGGGGAGGAAGGATGTGGGGGTGGTTGTGAAATTTTTAAATGAAATATAAATAGGATGTTGATTGGGGATGAAATTTATGATTTGTTATGATAAAACAATCGTTACAAGCATGAATTATCAAGGTGCAAATAAGTCATATTATGTACAATTTTATTAATATTACGCTTACTTATATAATTATAATAATAAAAATAACAACCGCTCAGGCGAGCGCTGATTATACTTTATCACACGCTGACAGTGTTGACCGGCTTATGGGGTTTTCCAAATTGTATGGTGCTTTGCGTTACTTCTACCCCGGATTTCAGCTTTCCCCTGCTGCATGGGAAAAGTTTATTGAAACGGGCGCTGCCGTTTCCCTATCCGCTGAAAACCCCGAGGCATTCATACAAAAACTTAATCACTTTTGCGGAAGCCGGCATGTATTTATTTCAAGACAGGAAGAAACGTTTCTGGATGTAAAATCCCGCAATGGCATTTATCGCTATTGGCTTCACAGGGGCTATGGCGTGTCAACCGGCAAAGTGGATAAAGGATTGTTGTGGTTTATCTATCGGCAGTTTGGACCTTATCGAAGTCACATAAAGGTGGCTAAAAAGAAAGGAACAGTAGTTCCTGACAGTTTGTATCAATATGTCTTGACAGAAAATATTGCATTACAAATCCGCCATGCTCTTTACATAGGCGATAAAACACCACGTGTTTACCGGTCTCTGATTAAAACACTTTACAAAAATCAACCACAAGAACCCAATGCCCAACTTGTTCGGGTTGGTACAGCTATCTACACCTGGAACGTATTACGGCATTTTTATCCGTATCCGGAACATATGGAAGCCGATTGGGACAGTATGTTGAGCCGGATATTGAGCCGGGCGCTGAGTGATACCAGCCATGCACAGTTTTATTTCGCTGTTAGAGAAATGATCAGCGACCTGAATGACGGGCATGGTGGCGTTCGCTATGCCGGATTGGATGTCAAACACAAGCCTCCTGTAACATTAAACTGGATTGAAAACCAGGTGGTGATTGAAAATTGTCGTTCATGTGATTCGCTCGGTATCAGGAAAGGTGATGTGCTTCTGGCGATAGATGGCGTTCCTGTAAAGGAAGCATTAGCCCGACAGTTGCAACTGACCTCTGCCTCTACATGGCAGGATAAAATGGTGACGGCTGCCAATTTCGGATTGCTCAACGGCAAACTGAACTCATCTGTCACTATCAAAGTAAACCGGAGCGAAGAAAAAGATACAATCATCGAACTAAAGAGGACTGTGAGCAGCCGTGATTTGTATTTTAATTCGCCTTCAGAACTGCCGGTTCAAACCGTGCTGGAAGGAAATGTGGTATATATTGACATTACTCGCTCCGACCAAAAGTCGGTTACTAAAATTTTATCTGAAATAAAAGAGGAGCGAGGCATCGTATTCGACATGCGCGGATATCCTAACATGGGATTTCCTTTTCTTGGATTTTTATCGAAAGAAAAAATCCTGAATTCGCAACAGTGGCTGATACCCCTGGTTGAACGTCCGTTTCAGGTTGACATGCATTTTGATACCAGCCACTGGGTGATTCCCCGGCATCCGTATACCATCCCTGAAAGTTGCAAAGTGGTTTTTCTGACCAACGAGAAAGCTGTCAGCGCTGCCGAAACACTGATGAGCATTGTAAAATATTACCGGCTTGGAACCATTATCGGATCAGCCACAGCGGGCACCAACGGCAATGTTATCACTACCGATTATCGCAAATTATACACATTCTTTTTCACCGGAATGAAAGTGCTGTGGCAGGATAATGCACCGTTTCACGGCACAGGAGTGTTTGCTGACATTGAAGTAAAACCCACTGTAGCGGGGATGAGAGAAGGGCGTGATGAAGTACTCGAGTATGCGCTTGAATTTATTATTAACCATCCATAAATCATGTCATGCACAAGCCTTTTTAACTTCTATTTGATTTTCAGATAGTTTTAACACAAGCTTAGATTCCTGATTACGATTGAAAAAAAAAACAAACATGGGACACATCAAACAACCTCAGGGAATAAATTTTATGGATGATCTAAAACCATTAACAGAAATAGAAAAAAAATCAGCGAAATTGTAGCTTATTACAAAAGAACAGGTAAAAAAATACCCTTTAGTAAAAATAATATCTATAAACGTATGAAAAGTACAATGAAAGAAGAAACTGCTTAAATGAAATATAATTTGAATTATGATGATTATCATTAAATAGATGAATAAACAAGACTACATTCAATATTGGAAAGCATCAGCAGAAAAAGATTGGAGGCGCGTGAACCTGCTATTCAAAAACAGGGATTTTGTTTTTGCGCTGTTTTGTGCTCATCTCACTTTGGAAAAACTGTTGAAAGCTCATTGGGTAAAAGACAATAATGAAAATTATCCTCCCTGAATTCATAATCTAGTGGTACTGTTCAGGCAAACAAAGTTGAAATTTCCTGAAGACGATATCGCTTTTTTGATGGACATGAACACCTTTCAATTGGAAGGCAGATATCCGGATTATCAAAGAAAGATTTATAAAATTTACAAGTCAGAAAAAACACAAAAAATTATCTCACGATGCAGAAAGCTGAAATATATCTTACAAAAAAAGCTGCAATAAAAACGGCAAGGGATTTTGTGAAATTGCTGAACAGCAATGGATTTAAAGTTCAAAAAGCGATATTATTCGGCAGCTACGCATCAGGCAGACAGCATGAATGGAGCGATATTGACCTGGCGTTGGTTAGTGAAAAGTTTACGGGTGTGGGATTTAACGATTACCAGTTATTCAGTCGCCTGCTCATACATTATCCGTATTATTTCATCCAGGCGCAAACCTTCCCGCCTGATTATTTTCAAAAAGGCGACCCTTTTATTGATGAGATAAAAAAGACAGGTATCGAAATAAAAACTGACTAATTCACTTTTGTAATTTGTTTACATATTTATATTTAATCCTAAAAAGCAGCCTCATCAGCATCCAATTACCAACCATGTCACACCAAGTAAATCCCAAAGGCTTCTACGGCAATTTCGGGGGCGCTTACATCCCCGAAATGCTGCATCATAATGTCGAGACATTACGGGAGCATTACCTTTCGATTATCGGAGACGATGAATTTCAGAAAGAGTTTCGCCAACTGTTACAGGATTATGTCGGACGTCCTACTCCGTTGTTTTTTGCGAAGCGGCTGTCTGAGCATTATAAGACCAGCATTTTCCTCAAACGCGAAGACCTCTGCCACACCGGTGCGCACAAAATCAACAATGCCATCGGACAGGCTTTGTTAGCGCAACGGTTGGGCAAAAAAAGAATTATCGCGGAAACAGGAGCCGGTCAGCATGGCGTGGCGACCGCAACCGTCTGTGCGTTGATGGGATTGCAGTGCATTGTGTATATGGGCAAAAAAGACATGGAGCGGCAACAGCCCAACGTGTTGCGCATGAGGATGCTGGGTGCTGAGGTCGTGCCCGTGACGAGCGGCAGCATGACGCTAAAAGACGCTACCAACGAAGCCATCCGCGACTGGATAAATCATCCCGATGAAACACATTACATCATCGGCTCGGTGGTGGGACCGCATCCGTATCCCGATATGGTGGCGCGTTTTCAGTCGGTGATTAGCGAGGAAATGCGGTTTCAGTTAAAGGAGATAACGGGCAGCGAACTGCCGGATTATGTGATTGCCTGCGTGGGTGGCGGCAGCAACGCGGCAGGCGCGTTTTATCATTTTCTGGATGAAGAAATCGTGCGGCTCGTGGGCGTGGAGGCGGCAGGCGAGGGCGTTCTTTCGGGCAAGTCGGCTGCCACTACGCAGTTGGGATTGCCGGGCGTCATTCACGGCAGCAAGACGTTGCTCATGCAAACGGCTGACGGGCAAATCACCGAGCCGCATTCGATTTCCGCAGGGTTGGATTATCCCGGCATCGGTCCGCTCATGGCGAATTTGTATGAAACCAAACGCGCCACGTTCCTCTCCGCCACCGATGAGGAAGCGCTGCAAGCGGCTTTGCTCCTCTCCAAAACCGAAGGCATCATCCCCGCCTTGGAAACCGCTCACGCGATTGCCGCTTTGGAAAAAATGAAATTCAACGAAGAGGATATTGTCACAATTTGTCTTTCAGGCAGAGGGGATAAAGATTTGGAAACGTATTCGAGGAGTTATGGAAAATAAATATAACATAAATTATACGTCATTGCGAGGATGTCAGCAGTGCTATGCGGGTTGCGACAGACGAAGCAATCCCCTCAAATATTTTTCAGGGGATTGCTTCACCCGATGAAATGCACAATGCAGCGCAATCGGGTTCGCAATGACGGTATCAAATAATACTTTACATGAACAGAATAGAAAATTTATTTAATAAAAAAAAACAAACCATCCTCTCCGTATTTTACACGGCTGGATTTCCTCAACTGCGTTCGACCATTGAAGTTGCGACTGCGTTGGAAAAAGCTGGTGCTGACATGCTGGAAATCGGCATTCCGTATTCCGACCCGCTGGCGGATGGACAGGTTATTCAGCACAGCAGTTCCATTGCATTGAACAATGGCATGTCATTGCCGGTGTTGTTTGAACAACTACAGGATTTCCGCAAACAGTGCCAACTGCCCGCTTTGCTCATGGGTTATTATAATCCGGTGATGCAATTTGGTCTGGAAAAATTCTGCGCAGCCTGCGAGAGTGCCGGCATTGATGGCATCATCCTGCCCGACCTGCCGTTGGATGAAGCGGAGATGTATCAACCGCTTTTTAAAAAACACAACCTGCATTGCGTCCTGTTGATTACCCCGCAAACGCACGATGCCCGCATCCGGAAAATAGACGACATCAGCAGCGGATTTATTTACATGGTGAGTAGCTCAGCCACCACCGGCAAATCAGCGGGTTTTTCTCGGCAACAGTTGGATTATTTCCAAAAAGTAAAATCCATGCAACTGAAAAATCCCGTGCTGACCGGCTTCGGCATTCATGATGCTACTACATTTAATGACGCCTGTAAATTTTCCAACGGAGCGATTGTGGGCAGTCATTTTATCCGGCTGTTGGAAAAAATGAATGTGGGTGAAGCAGCGGAAAAACTGATGAACAATCTCGAAATAAAAATTCAGACGGAACGCTGATGACGCTGAAATTTTAGGATTAGTTATGAAAAAAATTTAAACCTTAAACTTCAAACCTTAAACTCTCCAAATGCTCATCCAACTCCAACCAGCACTTTCAGACAACATCAAACAATCATCCGTTGACGCTATCCGCTCGATGGGTTTTAAGGTGAATGAAGTGACCACTTTTTCCAATCATTATTTGGTGTGTGTCGGAAAAAATGAAATTGACATCCGCGCTATCGGCAACCTGCCGGGCGTGGAAGACGTACATTTTGTGGAAGACCCCAACATGCTCGTCTCGCACGAGTGGCGCGTGAACAGCACGGTGATTGATTTGGGCGATGACGTGCGTATCGGGGAAGGACATTTCACGATTGCTGCCGGACCGTGTTCCATTGAGAGCGAGGAACAAGTGGAACGTACATTGGATTTTCTCTCTAAACAAAATGTAAAGATGATGCGAGGAGGTGTGTTTAAGCCGCGCAGTTCGCCTTATTCCTTTCGCGGATTGGGATATGACGGGTTGAAGTTTTTTTCACAACAGGCGCGCAGTCGTGGAGTGAAAGTGATTACCGAAGTTATGCAGGTATCGCAAATCGAGCCGATGCTTGATTACATTGATGTATTTCAGGTGGGAGCGCGCAACATTCAGAATTTTAATCTGCTGGATGAATTGGGGAAAGTGGACAAACCCGTGCTGCTCAAGCGCGGTATGTCCACTACGCTGGATGAATTGTTAGCATCAGCCGAGTATATTTTTTCCAACGGTAATGAGAAAATCATTTTATGCGAGCGCGGCATCCGCACGTTTGAAAAATCGTACCGCAACACGCTCGACCTGAATGCTGTTCCCGTTTTGAAACACAAAACCCACCTGCCGGTGATGGTGGACCCATCTCACGGCATGGGTATCCGTAAATTCATTGAGCCGATGGCTTTGGCAGCCGTAATGGCGGGTGCTGACGGCATTTTAGTGGAGGTGCACCACGAGCCGGAACGCGCTTTTTCCGATGGCGACCAAACGCTGAATTATGTGGAAGCAGCACGGCTGTTCAGCAAGCTTAATGCAACGGTGAAGATGCGGGAGGAAATGATTTGACTGCGCTTTTCACTTTGTTTCACAGTTGGTAAAACGAGCTGTTGAGTTAAAATATTTTTTGGCTCATTATGACCATCAATAATTTTATTTTCCCAATGCAATCAATATGGCTGGTATAATAAAAAATACTGTTGCGATATATGCGAAGCCATACCATCTTCGCTTTAAGACAAGTTTCCCAAGCGACTCGGACATATAAATTGCTGTTCTTTGAAAAAACGGAATACTCATAAATAACACAACCCCCAATACATTATAAATCAGATGACAAAGCGCGATGGAAACAGAAGCCTTGTTGGGAGTTGCCGAAGATGAGATTAATGCGGTAACGGTTGTTCCGATATTTGCGCCAAGTAAAAACGGGAAAATTTTTTGGATGGTTACAACATTGGTTGCAACCAACGGTACGGTCAGAGAAGTAGTGATGGAACTCGATTGAACGGCAGCAGTCAATCCGATCCCCCAGAATAATGATTTCATCCGAGAGCCAAAAAGTTTTTCTTCAAACTTCTGCTTGCCCGATCCTATAAAAATATTTTTTAAAATAATGCTCAAATATTTCAAACTCAAAAACAATAAAACAAACGCCAGTAACAAAGCGATATATCCGTTTGAAAACTCAAGGATGTGATGCGCGAAAAATTTAAGCGGACTTGAAACCGGATTGAATGACATCTTCACCTGCTCAATATGAATAGCAGGTTCTGTAAAGAAAGCGCCATAAACGAACAGAGCGGATTTTGATAACATTCCGAAAGCGATTTCCATGGGAAGCAGGATAATTGTCACGAGCAAATTAAAAAAATCATGAAGGGTTGCGGCAGAGATGGCTTTGCGAAATTCCTGAACGTTTTTAATGTGTCCTAGAGAAACAATGGTTGAGGTGACGGATGTGCCGATATTAGCGCCAATAATTACAGGAACGGCTGCGGAAATATCATCAAACTGTCCGGTTGCGACCAACCCGACTACTACTGATGTTGTTAAGCTGCTTGATTGGGTTAAAGCAGTTGCAAACATTCCGATGAAGAGAGCGATGAATGGATTTCCGGTATATTCCGCAATCAAAACTTTTGTGGCATCGCTGCCGAAAGTTTCGAAGGAAACGGTCATTAATTTCAATCCCAGCAGGAAAACAAACAAAACGCCAAACAGATAAAATAGCTTTTGAAATAGCGGCTGTTCTTGAGAAATTGCACCCATCCCGGAATTTTCTTTTCGATACTATAATTTGACGCCTATCCGACTCAGGTAAATTTTGTATTCCAAACCGATGCTCTTATTTTCAACATCATGGTTTTTAATGACTACGAAGGGATTGCCTGCATCCCAGTGGAGTTCAAGCACTGGGGCGGAATGCAAAGTTTTATCGGGTCCGGCAACCCGGTTGGGCGCACGTCCTGGTCGCTCGGTCTGATTGATGCCGCATGCCATGATTTCATACGTTTTATATTTCATTTTTCTCAGGCTCTTTAATACTTCAGCCGTATGCTGGTCGCCTGTCAGGATGATTAAATTATTTGGATTTAGCCTTGTCAGCAATTCGTCTAACCTTTTTTGAGATTTACCTACCTTACTCCATGTTTCCCATCGGTTTGTTTTATTGAGCAGCACCTGCTGACCGCTCACAAACAGGCGAACATCAGCCGGTATTTTCAATTGTTCTTCCAGCCATCGCCATTGTTTTTCTCCCAACATATCCGCATCCTTTTTTCGAATGTCAGGCAAGTATCTTTCATTGTTATAGCGGGTGTCAATCATCAAAAACTGAATGGTTTTCCCGTTGGGCAGTTTTTCGATTTTTGCATAATAAACTCCGTCAAGCTCAGCCGGAATTTCTTCCTCCACCCGCCAGAATTTCCTGAAAATTTGTTTGCTTTCTTCTTTGAAGATATATTCCGCTCCGGAATTATTTAATCCGTAATCGTGGTCATCCCAGGTGACAAAAAACGGAACGGTATTTCTTAGTTTTTGAAAGCCTGCTTTTTGTTCAAGGACTTCAAGCTGACGTTGAATGTGCTGAGGATCTGTCCTTGTGTCTGCATAGACATTATCGCCCAGCCAAACGGCAAAATCGGGCTTCAATACGTCCGCAAAATATTCAAGAGCCGGAGCGGGATTATTTTGTTGATGGCAACCGAGCAGCGCGATTTTAGTGGTATCATAGTTTTGAGCAAATAAAATACCGACAGTCTGAGTTAAAATAACTGTCAGCATCAGTTGGGCACAGGACGACATACATGCTTTTGTACAATATTACCCTATCACGTCAATCCATTTTCATTTTACGGATTACCTTATCGTTATCATTTGAAAATTTCCGTTTCGCACAAACTTTTAGGCGATTGCCTGGAGCGCAAATTGAAAACAGCAAGAAAAAAACATTTTAAATAGCTATTAAATACTATTTATTTGTAATTTGATGATTACCTTATGCTATTTTTGGAGATGGGAGTTATTTCACCCCGGTGTAATTAATCGTAAAATAATGAAAAGTGGAGCTGGCGGGATTCGAACCCGCGTCCAGACAAGCCGGCAACATAACGACTACATGCTTAGTTACCTGTTGATTTAAGAAAGCGGAAGGAGAGGCAACGCGCCTAACCGTTTTCCGAGCTTCTGATACGTTTGACGCACCGAAGCGCTTGCGTCATACGACCCGATAGGTTTGATACTCGTTCACAGGCTTATCGGACGATACCCGTGAGGAGCAGGCACTTATCCCGCTTTGCGGAATTAAGCAGCCATGGCGTATTCTACTTCGCCAATTAAAGAAAAGTGTGTGCGTTGAGATTTACGAGCCAATTACACAATGCTCGGCATGCCGGTATATCAACGAACTTCCTGTCAATTCCGGTCAGCCCCATGATTTCAATGAACAACATTCGCTTAAATGCGATGGCAAAGGTAAAAGTTCCGTGTTAGATTTTAGATTTGAGACATTAGAAGAGAGATTTGATTGATGAATTGCTATTGCTTTGAGTCTTCGTGTCTTTGTGGCAAAAAAATGATTCGTGCATTCGTGGCAAATTATATTTTCAGAATACATTAACATTGAACTCATCATTTCAAAATCCACATGAAAAAAATCGCCATCATCCGCGAAGGAAAAAATCCACCCGACAGCAGGACACCTCTCGCGCCTGCGCAATGCCGGGATTTACAGAATAAAAATCCTGAACTCGAAATCATTGTGCAATCTTCACCATCCCGCTGTTTTTCGGATGATGAATATGCTGAAATAAATATTCCTGTTGCGCCTGAAGTTCAGGACGCGGATATTCTGTTGGGTGTAAAAGAAGTGCCTGTTGAAAATCTCATCCCCGGAAAAACCTATTTGTTTTTTTCTCACACGATTAAAAAACAACCTTACAACCGGAAATTGCTGCAGGAAATCATCCGCAAAAAAATCAGGCTGATTGATTATGAATGCCTGACAGATGAAAAAGGCATCCGGGTGATTGCATTCGGAAAATGGGCGGGCGTAGTGGGCGCGCACAACGGGCTGTATGCGTGGGGACGGAAAACAGGCAAATTAGATTTGAAGCGGGCTTTTCAATATCCCGATTATGCTGCAATGAAAAATGATTATTTAAAAACGGAGATTCCTCAGTTGCGAATTCTTCTTAGCGGTGACGGCAGGGTGGCGGGTGGAGCGGTGGAAGTGCTGGATTTTTTAAAAATCAAAAGACTTACTCCGGATGAATATTTGAATATTTCAACATTGAGCGAACCTGTTTATGTTCAATTAAGTCCGAAAGACATTTACAGGGAGCAAAAAGGCAAACCTTTCGACTTAAAGGAATTTTTTGGGCAGCCGCAAAACTTTATTTGTGATTTTAAAAAATGGTACGCCTGCACCGATTTGTTCATCAACGCCATTTTCTGGGACCCACGCACACCCCGATATTTTTCTTTTGAAGAAATGAATTCCCCGGATTTCACAATTAAAACCATCGCTGACATTTCCTGCGACATCAACGGTTCGGTGCCCGCCACGATTCGTGCTTCCACCATTGAAAGTCCTGTGTATGGGTTTGACCCGCATGTTCAAATCGAAACCGCGCCATACCTCCCCCACTCGATTGACATCATGGCGGTGGATAATTTGCCCAACGAACTGCCGAGAGACGCCTCTGAAAGTTTCGGTGAAATCATGGCTGACAACATTATTCCCGAATTGCTGCAGCCATCTTCAGCAATGATTGAACGAGCGACAATCGCGAAAGATGGAAAACTGACTTCCCGCTTTGAATATTTGAGCGATTATGTGAATGGGAAATGAAACCCAGTTTTTTTATGCGTCCCGTTTGAATTCAGCGACAAATTTTTCGTTCACAACCCTTCCCGGATAAATCTTTAACGCTTGTTCTAAGCAATCCATCGCGCTGGATAAATCTTCTTTATTCAACACGTAAGCAATCCGTACTTCATCTTTTCCCAATTCCGGAGTTGCATAAAAACCCGTGCCGGGCGCAAGCATCACGGTTTCCCCGTTGAATTCAAATTCCTCCAGCAGCCATTGACAAAAATGGTCGCAATCATCCACCGGAAGTTTCGCCTGAATGTAAAACGCGCCACCGGGAACCGGACACATCACCCCCTCCATTGCATTCAGCCGATTCACTACCAAATCCCTGCGCGATA
This sequence comes from Chitinophagales bacterium, assembly GCA_041748615.1. Classification (GTDB taxonomy): domain Bacteria; phylum Bacteroidota; class Bacteroidia; order Chitinophagales; family CAIOSU01; genus JBGTCY01. Next base: position 9,971 of record JBGTCY010000186.1, on the reverse strand, counting down.
CATATTCTGTTTTTACAGAATCAAAATAATCGGCACCGACTTCAACAGCAGCTTCGGCAGCCACCTGCTCAATCGTTGGCGGACTTAAGCGCGCCTGCGCGAATTTCAAAGCCGTTTCCATGACTTTTTTATTCTTGGTCACCAACGCCCCGATTCTCGCGCCACACGCGCTGTAGCGTTTCGAAATGGAATCCACCACGATTGCGTGTTCATCTAACCCTTCTAAACTGAGGATGGAAAAATGCTGTTTACCATCGTAACAAAATTCACGATACACTTCATCGGCAAACAGAAACAAATCATGTTTGATGACCAAATCGCGCAACTGAATCAACTCTTCTTTTGAATACAAATAGCCGGTCGGATTATTGGGATTACAAATGAGAATCGCTTTGGTTTTCGGAGTAATCAGTTTTTCAAACTCACTGATTGGCGGCAGCGCGAAATTATTTTCGATGTGTGAAGACACGGGTTTAATCCGGATGTCGCCCGCCACTGCGAAACCATTATAGTTGGCATACAACGGTTCGGGAATAATGATTTCATCACCGGCATCGAGGCAGGACATTAATCCGAATGAAATGGCTTCCGAGCCGCCCGTTGTGATGATGAGTTGCGTTTCATCTATCCTGATTCCTGCCGCTTGATAATAGCCAGCCAGTTTTTTGCGGTATGTTTCATTGCCAGCCGAATGAGAATACTCAAGCACTTTCGCGTCAAAATTTCTCACAGCCTCCAACATGATTTCAGGCGTAGCGATGTCCGGCTGTCCGATATTCAGGTGATATATTTTACGTCCGAGTTTTTTTGCTTTTTCAGCAAACGGCACCAACTTCCTGATGGGTGAAGCCGGCATATTTTTTCCTTTGTTGGAGATGTTTGGCATAAGTATCAAATAAAAAACTCCGTGAAGTTACCACGGAGTTTTTTTATGCCGAAGGTATTCAGGTTTTAGAATAATCTAACGAGAAAACCTTCGGCATTAACCAAGAGTACGTCTCGTTTCTTCGGAAATTCGACTACTCTTGGTATAGAAGTCGGTTAAGAATTTAAAATCAGTCGCCAAGATTATTCACGATGGAGGGAGTTTTTTCAGGCACTCCGCTTTTATTGGAAATATCTTCTTTCGGATTGTTCGCTCCCGTCACGTTTCCTTTAATGAAAATCCTTTTGGTTTCAGGACCAGCGTTAGAAGTGACTGTCACCGCTTTGTTAAATGGATAAATTCTGCCTTTGGTGTCATACTTCACAGAGATTCTTCCCTCCTCACCGGGCATCACGGGTTCCTTTGACCAGAAAGGCGTAGTGCAACCGCAGGAAGCACGAACCTCCGAAAGCACCAAACTTTCGCTGCCGGTATTCTTGAAAATAAAATCCACTTCGGCTTTGTCGCCTTCTTTCAGGTCGCCAAAATCAAAAGTTTCAAATTCAAAAGTGAGTTGGGGTCCGCTTTGGGCAGACAGGTTGAGTGTCGAAAAAAGCAGCGCTGTCAGCATTAAAAATGTGTATTTCATGGTTTATGTGTTTTTATTTTTTTGGATAATTCAATTTAGTTCGGTTTTTCCATCTACCACTTCACCCTTGATAAAAATCCGTTTAGTCTCCTGCACCGCGTTGGATGAAATGGTGATGGACTTGTTAAATGGATAAACTCTTCCTTTCGTGTCATACTGCACCGTGATTTTTGATTTTTCTCCCGGGAGAATCGGCTCTTTGGGCCAATCGGGAGTCGTGCATCCGCAGGATGTCTGAACGTCTAATAAAATCAGTTTTTCCGTTCCGGTATTTGTGAAGACAAATTCAACGACCGCTTCATCGCCTTCTTTTAATTCACCGAAATTGTGAGTTTCAAATTCAAAAGTCATTTCCGGACCTGTCTGGGCAATGACTGAAAACCCTGTAAATAAAAGCGCTGCAAGAAAAGAAGTAAAAATTTTCATAAACATGAATTTTGTCTAACAAATTTAATGAAAGTAATGATTGTTCGCTAATTTGTTTTTCGTTAAAAAGCGTTAACGGTATTTTCAAAGATTGTGCCATTCCCTCTTATACGGTCAAAACAACATTTTTCAGGCAAAAAGATTCACTTTTTTATTTCCATGATTTTCATTGAATGGAGGTGGAAGTTTTTTGTTACCTGCTATCAAATGTTAGACTTTAGATGTTAGCCTCAGTTGGGTAAGATAATCATGAAATGCTCCTAAGACAAATTACATTACTTTTTATGGCAAGTATAGGCTCACCCTGAGCGAAGTTGAAGGGCTCAAAACACTATATTTGTAACCATTCATCATGCCCAAAGAAAAAAACATTCAGGAAAGAATCAACTATGATGATTTCAGGCAAACAGTGCTGCGGGATTATCGCATCGCTTGTGAAAGTAGAGAAGTGAGCCTGCTCGGCAGAAAAGAAGTGCTGACCGGAAAAGCCAAATTCGGCATCTTCGGAGATGGCAAGGAGGTGCCGCAAATCGCCCTGTCAAAATTTTTCTGCAAAGGTGATTTCCGTGCGGGGTATTATCGCGACCAGACATTGTTGTTTGCCCTAAAAGAAGTCACCGTTGAACAATATTTCGCTCAGCTTTATGCCGACCCCGACCCGCAAAACGACCCCCACTCTTCGGGCAGGCAGATGAATGCTCACTTCGCCACCCGTTTCATTGATGAACAAGGCGAATGGCTCAACCTTACGGAACGCTATAATATTTCCGCAGACGGCTCCTCCACCGGTCATCAAATGCCGAGAGCTTTGGGATTGGCTTTAGCATCTAAACTTTTCAGGCAAAACAAAGAATTGGTTGACCCCCGGTTTTCGGTGAATGGCAATGAAGTGGTTTTTTGCACCATCGGTGACGCGAGCACTTCCGAAGGCATCTTTTGGGAAGCCCTCAACGCGGCTGGCGTATTGAAAGTACCGCTCGCCATTTTTGTATGGGATGATGGCTACGGCATTTCCGTTCCAAAAGAATTTCAAACCACCAAAGGCAGCATCTCCGAACTTATTGCCGGTTTTCAAACCAATGAAAACGGAGAAGGCATTGACATCTACGAGGTGAAAGCCTGGGATTATCCCGCATTGTGTGATGTGTTTGAAAACGGCATCCGTAAAGTGCGGGAAACACACATCCCCGCGTTGTTTCATGTCAAGGAAGTGACGCAGCCGCAAGGGCATTCCACTTCCGGCTCGCATGAGCGCTACAAATCAAAAGAACGCCTTGCCTGGGAAAAAGAATTTGACTGCATCCGTAAAATGCGGGAATGGCTGGTACAAAGCGCCATTACCACCGATGAAGAAATGGACACGATTGAACGGGAAGCAAAACAGCGTGTGATTGATGGTAAAAACAATGCATGGAGCGCCTTTCAGCAGCCGGTGCGCGCGCATATTCAGGAAGTGAGCGATATCCTCAGTGAAATGTCTGCCGAAACAGGACAATCCTTCGAGCTACAGGCTGCCGGCAATGAATTGGAAAAGCTGCGCGACCCCATCCGTAAAGATGTCATGCGCACGGTGAAAAAAGCTTTGCGTCTCACCCGCATGGAAGCTATTTCCTCCCGCCAGCGGTTAGTGGAAAAAAGCAGGGAACTCAAAGCGGAAAGCAAGTTAAATTATCAATCCTTTCTCCACAGCAATTCAAAATACAACGCGCTCAATGTCAGCGAAGTGAAACCTGAATATGACGAGGATGCCCCGCTCATCAATGGGTTTGAAATACTCAACAAATGTTTTGACATCAACCTCGCACGCTATCCCGAATTAGTAGCTTTTGGTGAAGATGTCGGCAAAATCGGAGATGTGAATCAGGCATTTTCGGGCATGCAAAAAAAATATGGCGACTTGCGCGTGTTTGACACCGGTATCCGTGAAGCCACCATCATCGGGCAGGGGATTGGACTCGCACTGCGCGGGATGCGCCCGATAGCGGAAATTCAATATTTAGACTATCTCATTTTCGGCTTGCAGCCACTCACCGATGATGTCGCTACGTTGCATTATCGCTGCCGCGGCAATCAGAAATGTCCCATCATCGTGCGCACACGCGGACACCGCCTAGAAGGCATCTGGCACACCGGCTCACCAATGGGCATGTTGCTCCATTCTCTGCGCGGCATGTACATCTTGGTGCCGCGCGACATGACAAGGGCGGCAGGATTTTATAACACTTTACTGCAATCCGATGACCCCGCGCTCATCATCGAATGTCTCAACGGCTACCGCCTGAAAGAACCACTACCCAACAACATCGCAGAATTCACCGTACCGCTCGGCATCCCCGAAATCATGAGACAGGGTGATGATGTTACTATCGTCACTTACGGTTCATGTGTCCGTGTGGCACTGGAAGCAAGCGCGATGCTCACAGATGCGGGTGTTTCCTGTGAACTGATTGACGTGCAAACATTATTACCGTTCGACATTCACCACTCTATTGTGGAATCCATCAAAAAAACCAACAAGGTGGTTTTCTTAGACGAGGATGTTCCGGGAGGCGCGACCGCTTTCATGTTTCAGCAGGTGCTTGAAGAACAAAGAGCTTATTACTGGCTCGACTCAGAACCCAAAACACTCACCGCCCTTCCCAACCGTGCCGCCTATGGCTCCGATGGCGACTACTTCTGCAAACCCAACGCGGATGATGTCTTTGAAGTCGTCTATGGCATGATGCACGAATACGACCCTAAGAGTTTTCCTGAGTTGGGGTGAGTCTTTGCCCCCGCTCGCCTCTGGCGAGTGGGAACTATCAACCGGCATCTTGCCGATGCTAAAATCAAATTCAATCACTCAGCCGGAGGCTGATTAATAGCACACGCTCGCGAGACGCGAGCGAGGGCGAGCAAATCAATCCAACTCCTTACTGAAAATATCCTGCTTCGATAGCGGACGCAGACTTTCCCGCCAGCTAAATCCTTTCAGAATCAATTCTTTGGTATTGACCTGAGTGATGGGATGAAACACCGCATCGGGGTTTGTCAGGAAAACTATGCGCTGAACTTCCTGATTTTTCATGTAAATCCACATGTTGCTGCATTCGGCTTTGTTCACCCCGATAAATAAGCCGTTGTCATCTTTTCCATAGTAAATGCTTTCGCCATTTCCTTCCACCAGCATCTTGTCTAATTTTTTTTCCAGGAAAAATCCGGTGATGCGTCTGCCCTTGATTTGATTATATAATTCGAGATGCGCCTTGTTGACAATAAAGCCGTTGTCAAACAATTCCAATTTATCCAATTTGCCATCATGCATCAGAATGATGATGGTGTCTCCGGTCAGTTGGTTGCCGTCATTCCACAAGATGGGTTGTTGGTACATGCGAATCGTGGAATCACTGAATGAAAACGCGAGGGAATCGCACACGCCCTGCAGGTTAGTTCTAAAAATCCTGACGGAAGGAAAAGCGAAAAACTCTGTGTTGCCCAGCGAATCCTGTCCTGACTTCAGGGTGTCGGCTGAGAGAAACAGAGAGTCATTGTCAATCATGTAAATGAGAGAAGCGCTGTCGGTGGCGATGATGCGTTGTCCTTCTTTAAAATAGTCCGCGCGCTTGCCGATGAGTTGGGTTTGCTGCGCGGTGTCTGTCCAGGAAAAATAGAGAAAGGCTTTGCCCGCACCTGAATTGCTGTCATAATGAAGGCTGTCCGTATTGATGCGCTGCGAGCCGCTTTCGAACACAGTATTTTTTCCAAAAACGGATTTACCCGACTGGCTGTCATACCAGCCTGATTCACAATAGATTTTCTCATCCGGTCGCGTGATGAAAGTGGGTGCGAGGAAGTAGGATATTTTTTGAGCGGTGTTGTAGCGCAGGGTATCGGTTTCAATCGTATAGTCCGTTCCCACTACCTTCACCTCGCGGCTGAAAAAAGCGTTTTCGGACTGTGTGTCATAGTTGCCGCGCACACTGGTGATGGTAGCATCGGGAGAAACAATTTTACCACCATTGAAATAAGTGGCGTTTTTAAATTCCATATGATAGGTGAGGTAGTTGGTTTCCAATGTCACGCTGTCTTGCAACACACGCACCCGCCCCCGAAGTGTAGCGATTTTATTTTCCCCATTGTAATTCAATGAATCCGCGTAAGCCTTTGTGGATGGGTCGTGAATGTGCACATTGCCGTAAGCATCGAGCGCGTTCACCATGTTGTAAAAAAGGGCGCTGTCACATTCCATTGTTACATCGCCCTGCCGGAGGATGACATTACCCACCAATTTCCGGGCTTTGTGCAACGTGTCCATTTTCAGCGCGTCCGCCCGGATGATTTCAATTTTCTGAGCACCGGTTTGCGCGCTTAATGTTTGATTGCCCGTGAAAAAAAACAGGATAAAAGAGAAAACTGGAATGGGAAAAAAAATCAGATGTACCTTCACGTAGATAATAAGTAATGTTGTTAAAATAACATGCCAAATTTGTTCAATCTATTTTCAGAAATTAGACTTTAAATATTAGTCACTTACAAAATAAAGATTACAAACAAGTTGTTTTTTAAGCATCAAAAAACAATTCACAAAAAACAAATTATACACAATTTTAAAAAACCAAAACACAAATCATTCCAGCCACACTTTAATGTTGGTTTGAAGTTTTCATATTTTTTTATTGGAATTTATTTGCGATTTGCTTTTTTGTGATTTGTAATTTCTATTTCAAGTCAATAGACTGGCTTATTTTCAAAGTAAAAATGTGGATGACTTGGGTAAGTTATTCAGAAAAAGCACCTAAACGATTACACTATCATTGATTCGCGGGGTCTTCCTTTTTCTTGTCGCGCTTGTCACCGCCCCCACCGCCAAACAATGAAAATTGTACATAACGCTTGGGATTGGCTTCAAGGTCTGCAAGCAGCGATTCTAAATTTTTGGTTGACTTTGTCAGGTTATCGTAGAGCTTTTTATCCGTCATCAACATGCCTACCGTGCCTTGACCATTATTGATATTTTCAAGCATCACGCTCATTTCGCTTAACGCTTTGCTCAGATTATTCGTCAGCTCTTTCAGATTAGCCTCGCTCAGTGAATCCGTCATGCCCGCGAGATTTTCCAGCATCCGGGTGATATTTTCACTGTTGCTGTCAAGGTTGGCGGTGATGCCTTCCATGTTGGTAAAAACTTTTCCCAGGGTTTCTCTTTGAGTGACGACTAACGTATCAATATTTTTTGCGACTCTTTCGAAGGAAGAAATCGCGCTTTCAATTGTAGTCAGGCTGCTTTCAATTTGTCCGCCTTTCAGGATGCTGGTCAAAACAGTCATCACCGAATCAATTGAGCCGAGCAGATTTTCGGCTTTCAGTTTCACCGGTAAAATCTGCATACTCACTTCCTCTGTTAATGAAGCCTGCAAATCGCCAAGCAGCGTATCCCCTTCGGAAACAAAATCAGTGGATTTCCCCTTGATTAACCGGATTGCTTTTTCACCCAACAAATCGGAACTGTAAATTTCAAACCGTGAATCATTCGGAATTTTTAAATCCTGATGAAAGGTCAATGTCACCAACACTATCCCTTCTTCATCGTGCATCAAACTCAACCCTGCTACTTTCCCAACCGGATAGCCGCTATATGTCACCGGGTCAGAGGCTGAAAGTCCGTCCACTTTCTGATATTTTACATAGTAATATTCTTTTTTCGAAAAAACATTATTCCCGCGTAAAAAACTATAGCCGATAATGAGAATGATGATGCCGAACGCAGCGAGAATGCCGACTTTGGTTTCGTCTGAAATTTTCAATGTGGAAGGATTTTGATGAAAGCCAAAAATAGAAAAACAATCACGATTGACAGACTAAAAAATTTGTTTTGGGCTAAAGTCCTTAAGTCGAGTACTCTTTAGCCCCCGATTAATCGCATTGGAGTCAGGCTAAGTGGATAAAATTTTTGGCTGAAACCCATGCATCTCTTTGATTCTTACATATTTCATTACCCCGATTTTATATCACCCCTTCGGGGTTTACATTCATTTTATTTCCCACTATTCTATAATCATTTCATCCCTACGAGATTTGCTAAAACAACTCCGAAGGAGTGATATGATTATAGAAAAAAAATCAATGAGAGTTAATCGAATCCCGAAGGGATGACATTAAAACAGCATTCTTAGCTTTAAGCTAATGCGATTAATCGGGGGGTAAAGTATAAAACTATACTGGACGGGCTTTTAGTGAAATGCAAGATTAATTCAGTTTAACCGGGCAACTACACATTGAACCTGAAGTGCATCACATCCCCGTCTTTCACCACGTAATCTTTTCCTTCTACCCGCAATCTGCCCACATCGCGGCAGGCTGATTCCGAGCCATACTTCACATAATCCACATAGCTGATGACTTCCGCGCGGATAAATCCTTTTTCAAAATCGGTGTGAATCACGCCTGCGGCTTCCGGTGCGTGAGCGCCATTGCGCACCGTCCATGCCCGCACTTCTTTCACTCCGGCAGTAAAGTAGGTGATGAGATTCAATAACCGGTAAGCGCTTTTCACCAATCGCGCGATACCCGATTCCTGCAAACCGAGGTCTGCAAGAAATGCCAGGCGGTCTTCATAGCTGTCCAACTGCGCGATGTCGGCTTCAATGGCGGCAGAGATAATGAGCAATTCCGCGCTTTCGTTTTTAATCGCCTCACGCACCTGCTCCACAAAATGATTCCCGCTCACCACCGATTTTTCATCCACATTACACACATACACAATCGGCTTTGACGTCAGCAAATACAAATCGGCAAGCAGTTTATTCTCCTCAAAAGGCTGTCCGAACGAGCGGGCGGAAAGCCCTTTTTCGATATGCGTTTTCAGTTGTTTGATTAAATCCATTGCCGCGAGCGCGTCTTTGTCATTGGATTTTGCTGCCCGCTCAAGACGCTGCATTTTTTTCTCAATCGTGTCGAGGTCTTTCAGTTGCAGTTCCGTGTCAATAATTTCCTTGTCGCGCACCGGGTTCACGCTGCCATCCACATGCACGATATTTTCATCTTCAAAACAACGCAACACATGAATAATGGCGTTGGTTTCGCGGATGTTGGCAAGAAACTGGTTGCCCAGCCCTTCGCCTTTGCTGGCGCCTTTCACCAACCCCGCGATGTCCACGATTTCCATGTTGGTGGGAATAATTTTTTCGGGCTTCACCAGCTCTGCCAGTTTGGTCAGCCGTTCGTCCGGCACGGTGATGACGCCTACATTCGGCTCGATGGTGCAAAAAGGAAAATTGGCGGCTTGCGCCTTGGCGCTGGATAAAGCGTTAAACAAAGTTGACTTGCCCACGTTCGGCAATCCCACGATTCCGCATTGTAAACCCATGAATGAAATGAAAATTAAATGTTTGAAAAAATGACGGGCAAAGATACGGGAATGTTGGATGATGCAGAACCCTCTGTGGATTACCAAACTTACCGATGAGCCAGCCATCTGATATTTTTTGAAGGCGGTTGGCGAAAGTTTTGCATTTTATCGAATAACCTTTTTTCTTATAGCAGTTCGCCTTGTAGGTTTAGTCTCTGTGCGCTTATCCAGATGTTTTGACTTAAATGCGCGGATATATTTACTGAGAGCAGTTTCTTCCTCCTTTGTCAAAGGTCTGCTTTTGATAATCAGGTCAACTCCTTTCGGCTCTTTTATGTGTCCCATTTCTTAGCTTTTAAAATATTTTTCAATTAATGTTTGAGCAGCATAAGTATTGATAACCATCAGATGATTACCGAAATAGTATGCTCCTAATGTATTTCTGGCGTTATTATTATTTCAAATATTTCTGATGCTTTATTTTCAGTGTCTTTTGAAAATAATGGATCTAATATCCTCTTATTTAAAATTCTTTCTGGTCCGAATTTCTCAAACATTTTTTTGACCACAATTTTTTCAATATTTTCAACATACATTCTATTTTCTCTATGTTCTTCTTCATGAATATTCTTGTCAAATTTAATGATTGGAAAAACCTTCATGTTTATAGTGCAGTCAATAAGAAAGTCTGAAACGCTATCCTT
>JBGTCY010000185.1:0-2600 GCA_041748615.1 Chitinophagales bacterium | reverse complement strand
GCGGAATCATTGCCTTACTTGATGACGATGCTCGACCCTTCACAACTCAATGAGCGGGAACTGAAAGCGTTTAATCTACTCGCCTCATGGAATTTTCACAATGACCGCGACCTCTCCGCGCCAACTTATTTCACTGCATTCTGGAACGCGTTTGATGAATTGTTATGGGATGAGTTTATGCCTGAAAATGAAAAAGGTCTCACCGCGCCTGATGAATACATGACCGTGAGTTTTATCATCAATCACCCCGACCATCCGCTGGCTGATAATCAACAAACTCCGGAACGCGAAACGGTAAGCGACCTTGTTCCGATGGCTGTCAGCAAAGCGGTTGAAAAAGTACACAACTGGATGGAAGAAAAAAATACTGAACCGGAATGGGGCGTCTATAAAGGAACCCGCCTCGCGCACTGGATTGAGCCGCTGGAGGTGTTGCATGTAAATAATGTATCCATAGGCGGTGACAATCACATCGTGAATGCCACCAGCAAAACACATGGCGCATCGTGGCGCATGGTGATTGCCGTTGGCGAGCCGATGGAAGGATGGGGTATTTATCCGGGCGGTCAGTCGGGAAATCCGGGCAGTCCTTATTATTCCAACTTCACGGAAAAGTGGGCTGACGGGGAATATTATCCGCTGGTGTTTTTAAATAATCAATCATCTGAGCATCCCTCTATTATTTCATCTGTAACCATTCAACCTGCCAAATGAAATTTTTACTCTCCCTGTTGCTGACTGCTGTTTTTAGTTTTTTACTGCAACTCTTTTTACCCTGGTGGTCAATGATTATTGCCGCGTTTTCTGTAGCGTTGATATTCAATACCGGAGCGTTGAGCGCGTTTTTCAGCGGCTTTTTGGGGATTGCCTTAGTTTGGTGGGGATATGCCTGGATGCTTGATGCTCAATCGCAATCCATCCTTTCCGTGAAAATTGCAGAATTATTTCAGGTGGGCAGTCCAATCCTGTTAATTTTATTATCAGGATTGCTTGCCGGGCTGGTTGGAGGATTCGCGGGATGGAGCGGTACCACATTCAGAAAAATGTTTTAAGCGCAAAATGAAAACACAATATTTTTTTCCGGTTTTATTATTCATCCTGTCAGGTCTGCTCTCCTGCCAAAAAATTCAGGAACGTAAAATATTAAACGGCACCTGGTTGGTTGAAAAAGTGGAATTAAATCTTCAGGAAGAAAACATGATGACGCATTTTTTAAAAGATTATCAATCCAATTCTCCCTGCTGTCGCTATGTTGTAACTTTCAATGATGACGGCACCTGCACCGGAACTTATTATTTAAATGATACGATAGAATATACCGCGACCGGAGAATGGGATTTGTTGAAATTTAATAAAGTGTATGTGGAGTTAGACCGCTACGTGCATTCCACTATGGACATCAACCGGCACAACCGAAAAGATTATTCATTAAGCTCTGATGAAAATATCGTGCAGGCATTAGGGAACAATACGTTTATCACAACGCTTAAAATAAAAAGAATGTAACTAAATCGTACATGATGCAGGATGTGTTTGAGTTTTTACGGTCTATTAAAAAATATTTGGAGATTCCGATAGTGAAATTTGGGACTACGGAAATTACGCTGTGGTTTTTCCTTTATTTTATTGTATTCGTTTTTTTATTGTTTTTTCTGTCAGCCAAATTTAAAAAGCTGCTGGTAAGAAAAATGCTGGTTCCTTACATCAGTGATATAGGCGTCAGACAATCAATCGGAAGTATCGTCAGATATGTTATCGTCATCATCGGCATTATCGTTATCGCGCAGGCTTCCGGAATTGACTTAAGCACATTAACCATTCTTGCCGGTGCGCTGGGCGTGGGTATCGGTTTTGGTTTACAAAATATCACCAACAATTTTGTCAGCGGCATTGTCATTTTGTTTGAAAGACCAATCAAAGAAGGCGACCGCATTGAAGTAGGAAATACGCTTGGAAGAGTCATCAAAGTGGCTGCCCGCGCGACAACGATTCTCACCAATGACAACATCGCCATCATTGTGCCCAACTCGGAATTTATCTCAAGCAGAGTCATCAACTGGAGCTATAATGATGATAAGGTGCGGTTCAAAATTCCTGTTTCGGTTTCATACAACAGTGACATCCCGAAGGTGCGTGAACTCTTGCTTGAAGTAGCCGCTGAAAATAAAGATGTGCTTGACCAGCCTCCACCCAATGTCCGATTATCTGAATTCGGAGACAATGGCATCACGATGACATTGCTTGCCTGGACATCCGCCCTCATGCACTTTCAGGGCAGGTTTAAAAGCGACATTAATTTTGCCATCTACAAAAAATTTAAAGAGCACAATATCGAAATCCCGTTCCCGCAACGCGATTTGCACATCCGCAGCGGACTGAATGATTCGGGTGAGGCGGTTGAATGAAGCGCTTCGTGTGATTGTCCACGGTCAACAGACCACAGTCCACGGTACTCGCGCTGACCTATTACTGAATAAGGTTGACCGTTTTTAAGAGTTGGTTATCAATATTATCATAATATTTCTTTTTTGCTACTTTTTTCTTTGTTAGTAACTCTAATTTTTGTGAATTAGCGCCAATCAATTCTTCAAACTTCATTG
>JBGTCY010000184.1:0-4822 GCA_041748615.1 Chitinophagales bacterium | reverse complement strand
CTGGTGATTCCTTTGTCGGGAAGTATTGAATTTGCGGTAGCCGTAGTAAATCCTGACGGATGTTCCGACACATTAGTCGCAAACATTGTACTGTTGGATTGTGATGACGATGACCCGTGTACGATTGATGTGTGTGAAAATTTAGTTTGCTCCAATACGCCTGTGTTTTGTGATGATGGCGACCCGTGTACCATAGATAAATGCGAAGAAGGTATTTGTGTCGGCATTCCAATCTTATGCGAAGATGGCGACCCCTGTACCGATGATTTCTGTGACAATGGCTTTTGCGAGCATGTTCCGATTCCCGATTGCGGTGACTGTGACAACTTCACAGTTGTAGCAGTTGAATCACAACTGCCGGAATGGTGCCAGGGACAGTTTACGACACTACACGCGGTAGCAATTGGTGCGGTTGAATACATGTGGTCAGACGGAAGCGTGGGTGACGCAATTCAGGCGGAACCCGGTCAATCCTATTCGGTAACGGCAACGGATGGCAGCGGCTGCATCGCGGTTGCTTCCATTTCAACCACTGCATTGTCAGAGTTGCTCTCTGCTTACACGATTATCACCGAGAAAAAGTTAGAACTCAATGAGAATACCGTGCTTTCAGGCGGCATCGGTTCGATGGAAAATAAAGGCAAAGTGGAATTGAAGAAAAATACCGATGTCACTCAACCCGGCACTTTTGTCAGAGGCGGTGATATCAAACTGTCCGGTGGTTCTGTTGCGAACGAGCAAATTCATACCCCGGTAAGTGTGTTGTTACCGACTTTTGAATATAATACCAATTGTAAAAGCGGACAAGATGTGAAAGTGCCCGATAACGCAACCATGACGGTTTCAGGTTCGGTGTTCGATGATATTCACCTCGGTAAAAACAGTACGCTGATTTTCACCAACAATGATTTGTATGCGAATAATATTCATACAAAAGAGAATGCCACCATCCGGTTTGCTCCCTGCACGCGCCTGCGCATTTGCAAGCAGTTGCTGTTGAATAAAGACAACCAGTTTAACCCCGATGGACATGAAGTGATTGTATTCGCGGAAAAAGGCGTGACGGTCGAAAAAGGCTCAACTGTAATCGCGGATATATACGTGCTCAGCGGCAGATTGAGTGTGAAAAAAGCCGATGCCGCCAACCCCACGATGATGTTCGGATTGTTCATTGCCAACAATGTGCAATCCGATGAGCATGTTTACTGGCATCAGCATACTTCCTGTCAGCCGGATTGCTCCGATGACCCGTGCCTGCTTGCCGCGTTCTGTGACGATGATGACCCCTGCACGTATGATGCGTGTGCCGGAGGCATTTGTATAAATAAGCCGATTCCGGGATGTAAGGATTGCGATGCGTTCTCCGCAGCCATCGAAGAAACGCAGTTGCCGTTATGGTGCCAGGGCGAAACTGTTACACTCAGCGCGTTAGCGTATGCTCCGACCTGGAACGACCCACCGGCATTGAACAGCTTTGAATGGTCAAACGGAGATTTCACTTCGACTATTGAAGCGGTAGCGGGAGAAACCTATTCAGTCACCATGACTGAAGAAAACGGCTGCACGGCAACCGCCACTTTCACCGCCACCGGGCGCTCCGATTTGCTTTCTGCTTACACGATTATTTCCGAAAAAACTACGGAATTAAATCGCAACACGGTGTTCTCGGGCGGGGTAGGTTCTTTGGAAAATAATGGCAAAGTAGAATTGAAGCTCGTGACGCAAGTCAATGAGCCGGGCACTTTCGTGAGAGCGGATGACATTCAACTCAGCGGAGCATCAACGGCTGCTGTGCAAATCAACACGCCTGTCAGCGTTACGTTGCCTGATTTTGAGTTTAATCCGAATTGCGACAGCGGACCCAATGCGAATGTACCTGATCATGCGACAGTGACGCTGACCGGCACCCACTACAAAGACATTAACGTGGGTAAAAACAGCACAGTCATTTTCACAGAAAGTGAATTGTATGTCAATAACATTTATGTGAAAGACAACGCCACGCTGAAATTTGCCGATTGCACGCGCCTGCGCATCTGCAAGAAACTTCACTTAGGCAAAGACAATATGTTCAACCCCGATGGACATGAAGTGATTGTGTTTGCAGAGGAAGGCATTGAGGTGGACAAAGGCTCGCAAGTAAATAGCGACTTTTATGTGCTCAAAGGCAGACTCAGCATCAAAAAAGCAGACGCTAACAACCCAACCGTGATGACCGGCTTGTTCATTGCGAACAATGTTCACGCGGGCGAGCATGTGCACTGGTATCAGCACACTTCCTGCGAAGACGAATGCATGCCTGACGATGAACCCGTTGCGCCCAAACTATCGGCTGAGGAAGACAACGCCCCCGTTTATCAGTTGAAGGAAATGAAGGAAGAAGTTCAGTTGCGTGCCTTCCCCAACCCGTTCAACGACCGCCTGTTCATCGAGTTTACTTTGCCGGAAACAACCCGCGCTCGCCTGGAGATTTACAACTTCTCCGGTCAATTGGTGAGCGTGTTGTTCGAAGGCGAAGTGGAAGCAAACGAACTGCGCAAATTCGAGTTTGCCGCAGGCGACCACCCCGCGGGCATGTTCATCTACCGCCTGCAAACATCGCAAGGTGTGTGGATGGAGAAGGCGGTGATGGTGAGGTAGGGTAGAATATTTTTGCTCAAATAAAAAACCCTCAGAAGAAGAATTTCTTCTGAGGGTTTTTTTATTAATATGTAGATAATCCGCGTTTACAGCACTTCATCAATTCGTCTAAAATCTAAAGTCTAATATCTGAACAGATATAATATTTTGGTATGATATTTTGATACGCCAACTAAGTGTTGCGTGCATTGATTCATCAATTCCCAAGAGTAATACTTCCGCTCATCACTTTCAGAGCACCAAAAGTTCTTATTTTGGTTGCTCCGTTTCTTTTCATTTCATTCTGCAATACCAGCGAGCCTCCGGGCTGCACGCTAAAGGCGCCCCCATTATTCAGCAGGTTGCCGGTAACAATTAAGGTTTGTCCGGCTTCCACAATCACCGTTGTGCCGCTTTCGATCGTTAAATCATTGACCGTTGCGTTCGTGTTGACCGTTAGCGTACCCGACTGCACCACCACGGAATCCGCTGCTCCCGGTGTGGATGACCAGTTTGGATTGTCCGTCCAGTTGCCTGTGCCGCTCCAGACGGGAGTGGTGCTGCCATTGTCGTAAGTTACAACTACACGCGCATAAGCATTTGACCAGGTCGTATTTTTATCGAATATCAGGCAATCAAATAAATTATCAAATTGAAATGTATTTACACCGCCTGCATTATAACCTGTTGTTTGAATGTTTAATAAATAGGTAGAATGTGAACAATAAGTGTTTGTTGGTTCAAAATTGTTATTTGAATTTCCGTTTAGACTTGTTAATAAAGGCGACAAATCTTCATGATACGATATATAAAACTCTATGTAAGCAGACTGCACGGTTCCGCTATTTACGCTGGTCCATGTGATAGCCGGTACCCCTCCGCAAGTCCCCCGGTCATCTGGATGACACCAATCGGAATACATGTTAACTATATTTCCTGAATGAATTTCGTAAGTGACGGTCTGTGCAGAGGCACTATAAACGCAGGAAGCCAATGTCATTACAAAAATCGCGGTAAAGCGTACTAAAGAAACAAAGAATGTGATTTTCATGAGAGGTTGATTTTATGAATAGTTAATAATATAATGATCATTTTTGTCCGGATAATCCCACCTTCATCACCTTCCGATTTCAAAAAGAAATCTTTATTAATAACCGGATTATACCTTGTACGGTTATTCAAAGCAGAAGGTTGTCGTTGTTTGAGTAAAATGAGAGGAAATATTAATAACTATTGAAAGTCATTAGCTCACATTTAACGTTTCATCCGGCAATTCCAAAAAAGAAGAGATGATGTCAATTCTGTAACAAAAAAAAGCCCGGCATTTGCCGGGCTTTTTTTATTTCACCAATTAAATATTTATCAGGGGTTCATCTGAACTTTTACCACCCAGACACCGCCTTCTCTTCTTTCGAAGTTGAAGTCGTTTCCATCACGAACAATTCTCCATGAACCGTCTGTGCTTGCATCACCAAAATACATGGCGTTTGCGGCTGCGACCTGAACGTCAGCGTTTACCGTCAGTTTATCACTTAATGTTGAAGTTCCGGTTACGCTGAGGTTGTTTGAAAATACCGTGTTGCCGGTTACATTCATGCCGCCTGCCGAAACTGTCAATCCACCGGTATTTACAATTACACCTGCGTCAACTTGCAGATTGGTCATCCTTGATTCAACTTCGAGGTCAATGAAGTAAGAAGTATTATCCCAGTCATAAATTCTTCCGGATGCGTAAATATCAGAATTAGATGCAGCGTTTTGTCCTACAAATAAATGACCGGTAGCAGTCACATTACCGGTAGTGGTAATTCTGATACCTTCATTATCGCCATCATTAGAGATGTAGTTTGCTCCAATCGCTATATTTTGAGTGGCAGTGTGATTACCCAGATTATCAGCCGATGAAGGAATGGTAATTGTGTTTCCACCGGTGATGCTCACATCCATCCCTACGATTGAAAGCGTCTGATTATCAGTATTATCTAAGTAGCTGCTCAAATCAATTGCATTACCGTTGCTGATAAACAAAGAGTCATTTACAACATTCAAAGTTTGCGCATCCGTATTGTCTAAATAAGGCGTTAAGTCAACGGAGTTGCCACCGCTGATGCTCAACTCATCATTCACTATGCTCACAGTCTGATTGTCGGTGTTGATTGAAACCAGGTCAATCGTATTGCCTCCTGAGATTGACAATTCAGTT
>JBGTCY010000183.1:0-5268 GCA_041748615.1 Chitinophagales bacterium | reverse complement strand
AACTGTGGATGTTGCATTTGCTGCGCTGGATTTCCTGCACGTTGCCGGTGTCGTCAATCACTTCGGCACGAACGCCTCCTTCGCCTTTATAGTCAAGCATGTGAATGGATTTGCCATCGGGGGAAAGGCGGTGTTCGATTGGACCACTATCATCCATGTATTCGAGTTTGATGATTTTCTGCACCGGTTCTTTCAGAAAAATCTGGTGGTAGATTTTGGGGGATGCCGGGGCAGGGGATTCTTGTGCAAAGAGGTTGTGAAACGGAAGGGAAAGCAACAGCAGTGCGGAAATGAGTTTCATGTGATTCGGTTTTATTCAAGTAACGGAGCGGGTTCCAATTCATTTTACACTCTACAATTTAGTATCTTTGAACTGCTTTTCCAAAGCGGGCAGCAGCATGAACAAAATTGTTTCCACATTTTTATTTTCTTTATCGGTTTTCACCCTTGCCGCGCAGTTGACGGTGAGTAACCAGGGCGCGCTGATTTCATTGAAAGATGGCGCGTTCATTTCCATTCATGGCGACTACCTCAGCGAGTTGAACGGCTCGTTTGATAATGAAGACACTGTTTTCATGTTTGGCAACTGGACGAACAACGCGGGCAACACGGGATTCAATGAGCCGGATGAAGGTGCGGTTGTTTTTCTTGGTGATACGCAAAGAATTCGCGGAATTGACATCACGCATTATTACAATCTCGACCATCGGGGAACCGGGGTGAAGTTTGGCGACCTCGATGTCATCGTGGAAGGAGTGATGCAACTGAATGACCGCGAGTTTAACATGGATGTGAATACGGTGACGGTGACAAATCCAGATTTGGCGGCAACGCTGAACAATGGAGATGGATTCGTGAGCAGTTTGGATGATGGCGGACTGGCGCGGCATACGGATACGATTGGCGAATATATTTTTCCG
Organism: Chitinophagales bacterium; assembly: GCA_041748615.1. GTDB lineage: Bacteria > Bacteroidota > Bacteroidia > Chitinophagales > CAIOSU01 > JBGTCY01. Next base: position 4,348 of record JBGTCY010000183.1, on the reverse strand, counting down.
GTGGGCAGCAGTATCGGAACGGTGCGCTATCGCCCCGCCTATATTTCACCCAACACGCTAGCGCCTCATGTTTTCAAAACGCGCATGGCGAATGTGGATGCCACTACGGAAGGCTATAACCGCGCGGTGCGCCAACCGGTGGTCTGCGAAATCAACCCGTTTTTTTATCACCGCATTTACCGCATGACGGGCAGCGACCCCGCTGATTTGCGCCTCACATGGGAAGAGCCGCAGGACGGCATTTATCAAAACATCGTGATGTGGCGCGACATTCCGTGGTGGGAAGATGTCGGGCAGGTCAGCTATGCCACCGGAGCGCTGAGTTCCTTGCAGGTGGATGCGTGGGATGATTATTCCTACACCCCGTTCGCGCTTGCCAACGTAAGTCAGAATTTCGATGTCAACTCCGACCTTGAAACCATATGTGATGGCGACACGGTGGTGTTGTACATCAATGAAGATTTCATCGAATACCAGTTTTTCATCAATGGCGTACCGGTGCAAAACGCGCCCTCCAGCGTGTTCATCATTTCATCGCTCAATGATGGCGACACGATAACTGTCATCGGTCAGGATTCGACTTGCATCGCTTACAGCAACGTGCTCGTGGTGGATGTATTCCCGCTACCCACGCCTGATGCCGGTGAAGACACGACAGTCTATATCGGGGCGAGCGTTCAGTTGAATGGCGAAGGCGGGCTGGATTACGCCTGGTCGCCCGACAGTTCGCTCAACTGCGCTACCTGTCAAAACCCGATTGCCACCGTGTTTGAAACCACGCCCTACACGCTCATTGTCTCCAACGAATTCGGATGCAAAGGCGCGGACACCGTAGTCGTGTTCATTGATGAAGACATTGACCCGCGCAATGTGCTGTTCATCCCCAACGCCATCACGCCCAATGGTGACGGAGTGAATGACGTGTGGAATATCCGTTATCTCGAATTGTTCCCCAACAATGAAATCATCGTGATGAACCGCTGGGGCGATATCGTTTATTCGCTCAATCCTTACACCATTCCGTGGGACGGTCGCTATAACGGCAACCCGGTACCCGATGGCACTTATTACTACATCATCAAACTCAAAGACGTCAGCAAAGTGCTGAACGGTCCGCTGACGGTGGTAAGATAACTGCTCATTTTTCTGCATTATCACAGGCGATTGACTATAATTTTTTTGCGCTTGCTTCGTACGTCCATGCCTTTCTTTGATTGGTAGCGTCCCGCGATTGAGGTGTTTTACCTTCGGGGAAGAAGGAATGATAAGCGTAAACTACATCTTAAAAAATGATTTCCCCCTCAATTTGCCCGCCAGATTTGCCCTTTCCTTTTGAGGCAATCGCCAATCGTATTTTATAGCAGTTATTACCGATATAAACACCTTTTTCGGGATTTTCTGATATACCGGCAATGAATTTAGCAAACTCGTTTTTTAGTGAAGGAAATTTTTTAGCCAGTCGTTTGAGTTCTTTTTCAAAGCGATGCGTAGGGATTATCCTATAGCTCATTTAAAAGCTGTTGAGCGGTTTTAAGTTTAATTTTTCCCTGCTTGTGCAATCGTACTTGTTCAGCGGCTTCCTTAAGGTCTTCCCAAAGCGCAGCGGCAGATGTAGTCATAGGCTTTGCCTTTTTTACAAATGAAAGGCTTCTTAAAACTTTCATTCCAAAAGTTGCTTCATTATCGGGAATATCAACTATAACTTTCATGGTTTAAATATCAATATTTATTTGAATTATTTATAACCCAAAGTTACAATAAAAACTCAAAAAATGAACTTACTGCTAACTTGGCACGAGTGTCTTATCGAACCAACATACTAAAGCAGCCTGCCAAATTTTATCGGTTCCGCTTTCCCCCTCAAGCTATTAACTTATCCCTGTTTATTTCATACGGCTATTGGTTGCTTTGATTGGCAGGTCTGTCTGCCTCCGGCAGGCGCAGCGCGATTGGAGTTCTTTACCTTGGAAGAAGGAATAAAATTCAAACAAAACAGGATGATGAATCTGATTTCATTCACATGAAATTCAAACCCGGTGCTTGCTGTTTCTCAGCACAGTCTCAAGATTCCATTCAATTTTTTTTTCAAAATCATGCTGGCGCACGGCACAATTTTTCATGCGGCAGATTTTGCAGGAGTCCGGCACGCAGGGGTCGTTGTGTATGAAAAACTCCACGTTTCTGCCCGCCTCTTTGCGAATCATTTCAGCCAGCTTTTCCGAAGCGTCATGACTTTCGCGCAGGTCATAATACCACGGCAGCGTGACATGGCAATCCACATGCAGCACCGGTCCGTATTTGATGGCGCGCAGGTTGTGAATGTCAATCCATTCTTCTCTTCTCGCCTGATTCAAAATTCCGATGAGATTTTCCAGCAATTCAAAATCAGCCTCGTCCATGATGCCGGAAATGGATTTTCGCAGTACTTTGAAACCGGTGATGATGATGATGATTCCGAAGAGAATTGCAACTACATTATCTAACCAATTCAATCCGGTAAAATATACCAGCATCAATCCGGCAAGCAGTCCGAAAGTGGAGTAAGCATCAGAAAGCAAATGTTTTCCGTCTGCCGACATCGCCTGGGAATGAGTTCGTAATCCCCGTTTTTCCAACAGTTTACCCATTCCGAAATTGACAATCCCGGAAATTGCAATCAGCAGGATTCCCAATTCAAGCTGTTGAAGTTCACGGAAAATAAAAAAATTGTAAAACGATTTTCCGATAATGAAAATGCCCGCGATGATGATTAACGCGCCTTCCAATCCGGCAGAAAGAAATTCAACTTTACCATGCCCGTAAGGATGGTCGCGGTCTCTTGGTTTAGCGGCAAGGATAATGCTGTACAACGCAAACGCACCGGCAACTACATTGATGATGGATTCAAAAGCATCGGAGAGGATGGCATTTGAGTTTGTAACGAAGTAAGCGAAAAATTTAACCGCCATCAGGATGATACTGACAACAAAAGCCAAAGCCTGCAAGCGGATGTTGGAGCGTTCAGAAATCATGAGAGAATCAGCGCTGCTTTTTAAGTTGTAGTATAGGCTTTTTTGAAAGTCAGTTATCAACTTTTAATATGCACTTTCTCAAATCCTTAAAGATTGTATTCCTGTTTTGCACTGAAACGAAACGAGGGTATTCACGGATTGGGTTTAACAAGAGCGATACATTCCGGCAGATGGAACCGGGGGAATGAATAATCCGATAAACAAAATGGATATTTGACTAAAATGTGTTATTATCACAGTCAGAATGACCAAAACTGTTATACCTTATTGGGGTATGTTATGTAATAGTGTAGTCTATCAAATAAACAAGTTGGGCAATTGTAGGAGGACACGAACTGACAATGAAATTACGAACACTAGTAGGTAATTCAATATAAATCAAATCAACAAAAACAAAGACAATGAAATTAGAAGCAATTCTTGAAAACCTCAATTCATTTGAGAAAAATTCTTTCCTCAAAATTATTGACAGCATACTCGCAGACAACCCGAAAAATGCAGTAGAGGTAGATAAAATTCTCAGTGATACAAGCAGGGACTTAAAAAATATGGACAACATCAATGTTGCTAAAGTATTCAACCTTGTTTCGGACGAGTTTGCAGAATATGTAAAGTCGGAATTTGCAAATAGCATATCACAACTTGACATTCTAACAGACATAATTTCCAGAGACGGAAACTGTATACTTAAACAAGATTGGTTTGCCCGACTATATGAGAAAGAACTTACCGAATTTGACAGGAAACTAAAAGCGTTTCAAGAAGCAATTGAAAACGAAAAATCGGAAATTGACGAGCAGCGAAAAAAAGATTATAAAATTTATCGCTCTTGTTTACATACAGCTTATCACAATGACGAAAGCAACAACCAAGACAAAAAAATAACATCAGACGAACAATCAATTCTGCAAACTCTATCAACAGAACTTGGACTTTCACAGGAAGAAGTGAAACTGATAAATTATCTAATTGTTCCAGTTGCTAAGATTGAAATTGACACTGTAATTAATGAACTAAAATCAACAGGAATTATTTTTTATTCTAAAAAAACAAACACAATGTATATTGCGGACGAAATGGTTCGGATATTACGCAAGACAAGAGGCAAACAAGTTGGCGACAAGTTTTTCAGACGGGTTCTTCGTCTTTTACGAGAATCACAAATAAACTTAATTTGTAAAAAGCACAATGTGGATTGGCGTGCTCCATTAGACCAAAAAATTAAAACAATAAGGCTAAGTTCTAATTAATACAGCATCTTCTTTGTAGAGTTGAAATAGGTTGTAAGCAATGTCAGTGGAGGCTATTGCGTAGAACCATTGCCTGACTTGATTTAC
>JBGTCY010000182.1:0-12350 GCA_041748615.1 Chitinophagales bacterium | reverse complement strand
TAAATGATAATGTGCTTGAGCGAGAGTGACCGTGTACAATCACACGAAGCGCACAAGCAGGCTTTAGCTCCAAGCAATCGCCTCAATGCTTGCGCGAGTACCGGAAAGGGACGGGAGGCGATTAACGATTGACGATTAACGGACATAACAATGGACAATGGACTATCGTCTATGGACTTTAAACTTTAAACATTAGACATTAAACTCAAGACCCCTCCCCTTCCTCCCCCGAAGGTAAAACACCACAATCGCGGGACGCTACCAATCAAAGCAAGGCAGATACGAACGGAGCAAGCGCCACTGCATTTTTCCCGAAAAAAAAGAAAAAAACGAACTGTGATCGGGATACACCATCGGGTACTATTCTGTACAAGTTCGAAAACCTGTTTACCGATGGTATAAAAAAATCAAAAAGAGAAGGCGATGCCGAAGCTGGGAAGGATGGGTAGCTGGTCAACGCGCTCGAAGCGGATACGGTCGAAGTAGAAGATGTTGGCGCGGTCATAGACGTTGGTGAGGCTGAAAACGAGGTCGAGGGTAACGCGGTTGGTGAAACTGAAGGAGGCTTTGAGCGAGAGGTCGAGGCGATGGAAGGTGGGTAGTCTGCCCGCGTTGATTTCGCGCTCGTAGAGGATGCCGATGGCTTCTTCGTTTTGAATGTTGGCGGTGACGTAGTCGGTGTTGATGCCCTGGTTTGAAAAAATGGAGCCGAAGTCGGGATAGAATGCCTGGGTGCGGGTGAAGGGAAATCCGGTGCCGAAATTCCAGCGGGCGCTGGCTTCCCACACGGGCTTTTTGCCGAAGCTGTAGGACGCCACGAAGTTGGAATTGTGTCTGCGGTCGTAATGGGGATAGTAGGTTTGCATGCCGTCATTGCGCTGCACATAGGCGAGGGAATAGCCGCCCCACAAATAGAGTTTTTTAAATTCGTATTTGAGCAGCACATCCAGCCCGTAGGCGTCACCGGTTTCGAGCATGTAGTTGGCGTCTTGCGGCAGCAGTTTCAAACGGTTGATTTCGATAAGACGACCGAAGCGTTTGTAATAAGGCTCCACATTAAGTTCCAGTGAACGGGTGATGTTGAATTCCACCCCACCCACGGCATGATAAGCAATTTGCAGGTTGTTTTTCGCCACGTTGCCATCGGTGTCGCGCAGCGATTCTTCCGGACCGGAGAGGAAGGAGGTGAAGAGGTTCACCACATCGCGGTCGGGTTTGCCGCTGATGAGGTTTTGCGAATAGATGCCGCCCGCCATTTTGAGACGGAAGCGGTTGGTGACATTCACCTTCACCCCCAGTCGCGGCTCCATGGAAAAAGTGGGCAGCGAGGCGTAGTATTGCGCGCGGAAACTTGGGTCAATGACCACCTTGCCGATGACTTTTTTGTAGCGGAAGAAAAATCCAAGCTCGGTGGTGTTTTGATTTTGGTCCACTCTCAAACCCACCGGATTAGAAAATTCAAACACGGTTTTGAAGCCGTTGATATCGAAGCCATATTTGAATTCTCCGTCTTTGATGAAGTAGTTAAACGCCATGCCGATGTTGAATCCGCCTATGGAACTGTTGCGCGGTTTGCCATCGCCTTCTTTCAGCACCATTTCATAATTTGAATAGGCGAAGTTGCCGCTCATCACCGCTTTTGACTGCCCGGGCACTACTACGAAATTTGTTCCGATGCCGAGCGAGTTCCACTCAATTTCTGATACGCCCTGGTAGTTTACCTTGTCTTTGTAATGAAAGCCGAACATGCTCAGTTTTGAACCGCCCGAAGTGTTGAAAGACAGCTTGCCGTAATAATCGCTGAAGCTGAACGGAAGCCCGCCTTCACCGGCATAGGAATAAAGATAGGGGGAGGTGCGGTCTAAATAAGAGATTTTGGTGTTGAGCAAAAAAGTGATGCTTGTGCCGTTGTCCTTGAGTTTCATAAGCGGACCTTCGAGAATGCCTTTTGCGAGGAAAGGGTTCGCTGCTATTTTTCCCGCGAGCCTGTTTTTGTTGCCATCGCGGGTTTTCACGTCAATGATGCCGGAAATGCGGTTGCCGTATTCGGCATTGAAGCCGCCCGTGTAAACGTCCACGCTTTTAATGACATCCGTTTCAAACACCGAATACAAGCCGATGGAATGGAAGGGGTTGTAAATCGTCAGCCCGTCAAGCATCACTTTTGTCTGGATAGGCGAACCTCCGCGCACATATAACTGCCCGCCCTGGTCGCCCGTAAAAATCACACCCGGGATGATTTGCAGAAACTGCGCGATGTCGGTTTCGCCACCCACGGAAGGCAGCACATTAATTTCGCGGGCGGTGACGGTGACGGTGGAAACCTGGGTTTCTGTTTTTGCCGCTTCACGCTTGGCTGAAATCTCAACCTGGTCAATTTTCACGGTGCGTTTTTCCAAATAAAATGAACGGGAAATAATCTGGTTTTCTTTGATGGTCACTTCCATTCGGAGGGAGTCAAACTCCAACGAAGAAATCAAAATGGAATAATCACCCACGGGTACTTTCGAAAGCGAATAAAAACCATTGTTGTCGGTGGAGGTGCCGAGGGTAGTGCCTTCGAGCACAACGGTCACAAAAATGACGGGTTCACCGGAATCTTTGGAATAGGCAAACCCGCGCAAGGTACCGGTTTGCGCGGAAGCAAAAGAGAAGGTAAAGAGAAAAAATAAAAAGGGAATTCTATGAACCAGTTTCATGCAATCATGCAGCAGCGTTTGCCTACAGTGGGGCGAAATTAACGGATAAATGAGTGCGGAGGGGAGGAAAATTTTAGGGGGGAACGGGTAGAAAAGATTGAGCGCTTTTCGAAATAAAACCTACTTGGTGAAGTTGTCGTTTTTAAATACCAAAAAAACAATTCACAAAAAATTAATAATATTCAATTCAAAAAAAATCAAAACACAAATCAATCCTTAAACGCTTTTTGGCGGATTCAGAAGACGTCTAACATCTAAAATCTAATATCAGAAAGCGGATAATACAATTCGGTGTTTAATTTTGACCAATACGATCTTGGGTTTTGAATTTTTCTTTTTTTGGTGATTGGAATTTATTTGTGATTTGTTTTTTGTGCTTTGTAATTTCAACATCTATAGATTGGGTTATTTCCTGTGTGACAAAACCTGTGCTTAATCTGCGAATCTGTGGCAGATTATGTAGTAGCTTAGCTTTCAATTTCAACAAACAGGCATGTTAAAAACAGCGCTTTATTTTTCGATTATCCTTCTGTGTATCTATTTCGTCATCTCGCTTTTGGCATTCTGGATGCAGGAACGATTGATTTTTTATCCCGACAAATTGCCGGCTGTTTACCGCTTTCAATTCAAAGACTCATTTGAGGAAATCAGTTTCAAACCGGAAAAAGATGCGGTTGTTCACTCCCTGCTGTTTCATTCGGAAAACCCGAAAGGATTGGTCATTTACTTTCATGGAAATGCCGGTTCATTGGAAGGCTGGGGACATGTCGCTCCCGATTTCACAAAAAACGGGTATGACGCGCTGGTGGTGGATTATCGCGGGTATGGAAAAAGCAGTGGTAGACTGAGTGAAAAGGCGTTGCTCTTGGATGCGCAATATATTTATGATGCCATGAAGCAGCGCTATGATGAAAAAAATATGATTGTGTATGGCAGGTCGCTCGGCACGGGTATCGCTACGTTTCTGGCGATGGAAAATTCACCGTCTATGCTGGTGCTGGAAACACCTTTTTACAACTTCCTGAAATTGGTGAACTACCATTTCTCCTGGCTGCCCAACAGGTTGATTTTGCGCTACCGCTTTCAAACGAATGAATGGTTGCAAAAAGTAAATTGCCCTGTTATTATTTTTCACGGCACCGAGGATGCAATCATTCCCTACAACCATAGTGAAATGCTGGTGAAAGAAACCGGAAAGATTACAGAATTTATTACGATTGAAGGCGGCAATCACAATAACTTATCTTCATTTGAAGCATATCAACGGGAGTTGGGGAAGATGCTGGAATAAACAATTATTATTACATTGGTTTTCATTTTCACATAAAACCGAAACTTGAATGCTGAAAAACTTAGATGTCTTTAATATTTTTTTGTTCATCCACATCTTCGGTGGCATGATTGGCTTGATTGCCGGCCTGGTGAATGTCATCCGTAAAAAAGGCGACCGGAAACACAGAATTGCCGGGAAGTTTTTCTTTTGGGGGATGATGACCGCGGGATGCACCGCGTTTATTTTATCCATCCTGCATCCCAGCATGTTTTTATTTATGGTCGGTGTTTTCACGGTGTATATGGTTGCCAGCGGGCAGCGCTATTTATCACTGAAAAAATTACACAGCGGACAACAAATGCAATTGCCGGATTGGCTGCTCTGCGGCATCATGTTGTTGTTTGGATTCGGTTTAGCCGGTTACGGAATTTTTTATTTGGCAAAAGGCAGCTCTTTCGGAATCGTGATGGTCGTTTTCGGAGGCATTGGGTTGATGATGGCGCTGGAAGACATCCGGAATTTTCGCGGGAAATCCGCTTTTGAAAACGTGTGGCTGCTGATGCACCTGCAACGCATGACCGGAGGATTCATCGCGGCATTGACGGCTTTTTTAGTCGTCAACATGCGCATCGAGTTCATTCCTTCATTTGTCGCCTGGTTGCTGCCGACTGTCCTGATTACCCCGCTGATTTTCAAATGGTCAAAAAAATACGGGAAGAAAGTGAAGGAGTAACATCCTTAATTTGAAGCTTTTATTAGCAGATATTAGACTTTAGATATTACATGTATTGAAGTTATTTTGAAACGTACCCTTAACGCTTAATCTGCAAATCTGTGGCATTTTATTCAGGAATTTATTTTGATAAACTTACTTACAAAAAATTCTTTCATGCTCCGGTATTTATTGATTTGTTTTTTGAGTCTTTCATTTTCGCTGAACGCGCAGGAAACTTTGTTGCAATGCGGCACTGATGAAATGCGACAAGCGCTCTTTGAACAACATCCTGAATTGCACAGCGGAATCCTGAATGCGACAGCACACTTCGACAGTTTTACCCGGAATTATAATGCGCAAGCTTCTCACTACTACAAATACCAAACAGAAAACTTTCTCCCGAATTCTACGTAAAGATGCTATGATATTGTGTTTTTAAAATCCGCAATATTACATTCAAATTAACCGGTATGAATTGAGGGGGGATCAATATGAGGAAACGAAACGAGGCGAAACGATTAGGAAGACACATTCTTATTTTTATCATCATTCTCGCACTGGGATTATTTAAATTAAAAGCGCAAAACATTTACTCGGAGAATTTTTCCGCCTATCCCGACTGGACTCAGGTTTCTTCAAAATGGATGATTGATACTTCATTCGCCTCGCCCTACTTTTTCCAGGTCAACAATAAAAAATTTGAAGCGAGAAATGTAAAAGGTGAAGCAGTCTGGACTTCGTCTGACATACGCATTAAAGGATTACAAGCCGTTACGGCAAGAGTGACGGTTTCGGCTTCGGGACAAATGGATGAAAAAGATTTCATCCGCGTTTACTACAAAATCAATGGCGGTGTTGAAACACTGTTTTCCATCAACGGAAGTAACGAAGGCGCATTTATCCGAAACACGGCAGAGCAAACTTATTTGAGCGGCAATGAACTTCAAATTGTTGTCAGAGTCAGCAATAACCACAAAAATGAAAAACATTTTATTGAAAAAGTAGAAGTCATCGCGCAGCCTGCCGGTAATTTATGGACTGGCGCTTTCAGCACGGACTGGCATTACCCCGGCAACTGGAAATCAAACAGGGTTCCGGGTGCAAATGAAGATGTGGTCATTGCTTCATCAGGTGGATTTCATCCCGTCATTCAATCTTCCGCGAGTTGTTATCGTTTGCAGATTGAAAATGATGCCAGACTTGAATTAAAAGATTTGGGTGAATTAACGATTTCAGGAGATATTATTGTCAAAGGCGAACTCCACAGTTCAGGCGGGAAATTGAAGTTATCCGGAAATGGGCTTCAAAAAATTGAAAATAATCAAACATTGGTGCTGCATGAACTTGAAATCCAAAATCATTCTGAAAAAGGAGTTCTTGCAATGGGAAATATCAAGGTGCTGAAACAGTTGAAATTGTCCAATGGAAACTTAGCGACACAACAAATAATTTCAGTATTAAATGATGCAGCGGATGCCGTGGTTGCGGAAAATAATTGTCATATCATCGGCAAATTGCAACGGAAAATCAACAATCAGCAAATCGGTGAATTTTTCTTTCCGGTAGGTCTCGGAACGGTTAAAAAATATTTTCCGGCTCATCTCGTCACTCATCAGCTTGAAAGCACTCAATTTATCACTGTTGAGTTCAAACCGATGGAGTTTCAACGTCAGTCTGCAATTAACATTCATGATGATGATGCCGTCTATACTCAAATTACAAAAGAAGGTTATTGGAGCATACAACCGGACATTCAACCCGATGGAGGTTGGTTTGACCTCAAACTTTCAGTTGATAATATGCAGGGTTTGACAAACAATCATTTTGGCGCAATCAGCCGGGCGCTTTCATCTGAATCTGAATCCTGGCATGTCGGCAATGGTGAAAAACATCCGTTTGGCGGTGAAGGCAGAATCAAAGAAGATGGTTTTGCATTGTTGAAATATTGCACCCGCTTTGAAGAATTTGCGATTGCAAACGGGGATGCGGCAATTTCCGAAAACCTGAATCCGCAATCCATGAAAGGCGAACGCAATAAAGTCGGCATTCAATGGACAACAACTCCGGATGCTGAAATTCAGTCTTACCTGGTTGAAAAATCTAACGGTGTAGATTTTATGGAAGTGGCGAAAATAGAAATGACTGACCTGAAAAACATGGAAGGTACGATGACAGCCTGGGACGAACAACCATTTTCAGGCGTTTCACATTATCGCATCAAACAGAAAAATGAAAATGGAAACATCGGCTATTCCAATACAACCACGATTTCCGTACCTGCAAATGAAACAGAAATGCTGTTGGTTCAAAACACACCCGATGGTATTTTCAAATTGAAGCCAAACGTATTTGAAGAAAAAATTGAATTAGTCATTTACAACAAACAGGGAAAAATCAACGCGGTGAAAAACATCCTGAATGTTGAAAAAGACGCGACTATTCAATTGGATTTTAAAAAAGAACTTACTCCGGGTAATTATTACTTACAGGTTTCCACTTCCGGTGGAACTATCAATATCCGAGAAATTGTGATTGGATAATTTATTGAATTATCATTTATCTTTACTTACCGAAAAAATATTCTGATGCTCATTTTCTTTGAGCACAATTTCCCATATTAATACATGAGCTGAAAACGGTTTTATTCAAATCCATAATTCTTCCCACATTAGTTTATCAATGATTTTCACGATTGTTGGGAATTTTGAAATTATTGTGTCTTTCTTGCCAATTTTTCATTAGGACGTCATCCCATTTAATAGTTATCAGCAGAGATTTGTATCACACCAGAGTATGCATACAGAATAACAACAGTGCAGTTTATCCTATCACCATATTTTCCGGTAGTTTTTATAAAAACACATTGGCGCTTATTTCTTTCCAAATTCTTTTGAACTATCACAATTAACTGTATTTTCAACCCCGGTTTTGTTCAAGTTCAAAAGAATCATCTATGAAAAACAGTAAGGTGTACGCTATTTATTTTCTGATAATTTATTTTTTACTTCTCCATTTGGAAGGCAATGCCCAAGCTACTTTCAGGATGAGTTACAATGTTGCCAACTTCGACATCGCGGGCGGCATGGTGGAAACTCCCATGGGCGATTATGTGTTCGCGGGAACAAACTCCAACTTTATTCCATTCTTTGGCAATGTGATAAAAGTGAATGGTGGCGGCACGATTCAGTGGGCGCGCTCATTTACGGGCGGGATTGCTTCCAGTTTTTTGGATATCAAAAATGTGAGCGCGGGCGGGTTTATCGTCACCGGCACCTCTTCCAGCGGAGGCGCGGTGTTGGTTCGGTTGGATGATAATGGCAATTTGATTTGGGCAAGACGCTATCAATGTCCCGATTTGCCGGGAAAAGCATCTTCAGAAACGGGCAATGCCGTCATTGAAGCGGCTGACGGAGGATTTGTTGTCGCGGGCAGTGTCAGCTTTTTCTGGGATGGCGTCAGTGGCACAACGATTGACACTTCGAGCGCGTTGGGTTTCAAGGTGGATGCCAGCGGAAATTTGCAATGGGCGAGAGTATGGGCGGTGAATGTGCCTAATCCTGACGAACATTTTTTCAACGATGTGACGGAAACTTCCGATGGGTTCATTTTCGTGGGCGCATCTTCGGAAGGTCAGGGAACTTTGAATGACAACGGAGATTATCCGCGCAACGCGTTGTTAGTCAAAACAAACAAGTCGGGAGTTACTCAATTCATTCACCGCTGGGGCTCCGGAAACACCACTTCTGAAGGACTAAACTCCGCTATCACTCTTTCCAACGGCAGTGTTTTATTAGGCGGTTTTGATGGAATTCATTCTTTCCTGATGCGGATTGCGGTAACGGGCAGTAGTTACACTCATCAATGGGGAAGAAGAATCAATGGCGGTACTTTCCCACCGGTAACTTACATCATTCAAAACATCATGGAAAATGCGGATGGCAATTATTCCTTTATCGGCACCCGCATTGCCCCTCTGTCATTTGCTTTCCATTCCTATTTCGCCAAGTTTAATCCTGTCAGCAATTCATTTGTTTTCATGCGGGGCTACGCTCCGATTGGCTTATCCGCAATCTTGCCCGAAGGTGGTCTTGCTGCCGACCAGGGTTATTTCATGGTGATGACCGACCAGCAGTTCACCGGATTTAATTACAACATCATCCGCGCGGACGACCAGGGTCAGTTGAACAATGTAGCAACTCCCTGCCAGCCTTCAAGTTTTACTCCCTCTACGCAGGCTTACAGCCCGACCATGCAAGCTGTTCCAAACTCACAATTTACGAATGTAACCGGTTCAGCTTTTTCTCCCGCAATCACCAATCTTACTCCAAATCGTGTCGTGGATTGCTACACCTGTGCCGCGCCTCCCGCTCCCACGGTCAGCGCTGCTCCCAACAATGTCTGTCCCGGAACTCAGGTGACATTATCCGCAAGCGGCTCCGGTTCCAATGTAACTTATCGGGTTTATACGGTTGCTTCGGGCGGAACTTCCATCGGCAATGCGCCTTTGGTTGTAACTCCATCCACTACAACCAACTATTTTATTGAAGCCTCTGACAACAGCGACCCGGACTGTGTCAGCACGCGGGCGCAAGTCACCGTCTCTGTGTTATCACTGCCAGCCGCAGCGGGCGCTATCAGCGGGCAGGCGACAGTGTGCCCCGGTTCTCAAAACTATTCGATTAGCGCGGTGACCGGAGCGACATCCTACACCTGGTCGGTTTCAGGCGGGGGAACCATCAGCACCGGTCAAGGCTCTACGGGCATTACCGTCAATTGGACAGCACCCGGCAACTGGGCGGTTTCTGTTTTTGGCGTAAATACTTGCGGCAATGGTACCGCGTCAACATTGCAGGTGGAAGTCATAGGCGGTCCTCCGGCAATGCCCGGTGTGATTTCAGGCATCAGTCCTGTGTGTCCGGGAAATCAGAATTATTCAATAAACGCGGTGAGCGGAGCAACCGGTTATAACTGGTCACTCAGTGGTGGCGGCACTATCACTTCCGGTCAGAACTCAACCAATGTCAGCGTGAACTGGTCGGCAACTCCCGGAGTCTATACACTTTCCGTGGTCGCATCAAATCTTTGCGGCAACAGTAATCCTTCAAACATTCAAGTCACCGTTACCGGAACACCGAATCCTCCCGGTGCTATCAACGGAGAAAACAATCCCTGTCCCGGACAGGAGGTTTACAACATTCAACCGGTGAATGACGCAACCGGATACACCTGGACCTTAAGTGGAGGCGGCACAATTGTTTCCGGACAAAATACAACTTCAGCAACCATCAACTGGACATCATCGGGTGGTCCTTTTACGGTTTCCGTCACTGCGAATAATCAATGCGGCAGTAGTTTGCCGGCTTCGCTGACGGTAAATGTGCCACCCGGTCCTCCCGCGGCACCGAATGCCGTCACCGGCAATATCAACCCCTGTCCGGGTTTGGAGAATTACAGCATCAGCTCAGTAAATGCGGCAACAAGTTATACATGGTCAGTGTCATCAGGCGGCTCCATTCAGTCAGGACAGGGAACTACCGCTGTGGAAATTCTCTGGAATCAATCAGGCGGTCCGTTTACGGTTTCTGTCATCGCGGAAAACGGTTGTGGAGTCAGTCCGCCAGCGAATCTCGCGGTCACGGTGCAGCCCGGACCTCCGGTTTCACCTGCTTCAATCAATGGAAATCAAAATGTTTGTAGGGGGCAGGAAGTTTATTCCATCACCAATGTTGCAGATGCAACAGGCTATACGTGGACATTGAATAGCGGAGGTTCCATTCTCACCGGACAAGGCACCACCACCATCACGGTTGACTGGACTTCTCCGGCTTCAACACATGAACTGAATGTAACCGCATCCAATAATTGCGGCTCAAGTCTTCCAGCAATCTTAAACGTGACCATTCTGCCGGACACGCCAGCCGTTCCGGGAGCGATTACGGGAAACATTTCTGTTTGTCCCGGTGCTGAAAATTATTCAATCGCCAATGTGCCGGGCACGACTTCCTATAACTGGTCGGTTTCCGGTGGAGGCGCTATCACCAATGGTCAGGGAACAACGAGCGTCTCGATTAACTGGACTACTTCGGGCGGACCCTACACGGTGAGTGTTTCAGCGGTAAATGACTGCGGTGTTTCCGCTCCGCAAACATTGGAAGTCACGGTGAACCCGCGACCAACCCCTGCTTCCGTCACACTTTCACAAGACACGATTTGCGAAGGCGAAAGTGTCACCATCACGGCTTCCGGTTCAACAGGCGGAACGGTTTCTTATGTTTTTTATAACAACCTCGTTGGCGGCAACCCGATTGGCAACAGTCCGCTAACGGTCACTCCCGCTGCTACAACAGCTTATTATCTCGAAGTTGAAAATGAGTTTGGCTGTAGAACTGCCGGACGAATGCCGGTAGATGTTTTCGTGTTGCCCGCGCCATCCGGTGTCATCAATGCCCCCGACCGGAGTGTCTGTTTCGGCAATGCCGCCACGTTGACGGCTTCCGCAGGTGGCATGAACGTGACCATCACCTGGTGGGACAATGTTCAGATCGGTAATTTATTGGGCACCGGAAATTCATACACCACGCCTGTACTCACGGATGACGCGACCTATTATGTCCATTTTCAATCCGCCAGCGGATGCACAAGTCTGAATGCGCGCGCCACAGTAAACGTAACCGTGCTAACGATTCCGGTAGTGCAACTGATGAGCGATAATGAAAACAATGAAATCATCCTCGGACAAACCATCCGTTTTGATGCGCTGCCGGATGATTATGACGGATATGAGTTTTTCATCAATGAGCAAAGCGTGCAATCCGGCACACAAAGTTTTTACATCACAAGCAATCTCCGTGACTTGGATACTATCCGCGTGATTGCCATCGAAAACGGCTGCCTGAGCAACATGGATTCCATCATTGTGCGCGTCAGGCAAATCGCCAACGCTTTCACGCCTGACGGTGACGGAGTGAATGACATTTTTCTTGAAGGCTTTGACCTCATCATCATGAACCGCTGGGGACAGGAACTTTATCGCGGAACCGATGGATGGGACGGAACTTACAAAGACAAAGAAGTTTCACCCGGCACTTATTATTATATTGTAACAATTCCTGATATTATCAACCGGGACAACATCATGAAAGGCTCATTATTACTGATTAGAAATTGATTTTACAAAAATGAATATGAAACACTTTGGAAATTTATTGACGGTTTTTTTTATGCTGTTTTTCTCAAACAGTTTTGCGCAGACACGTCTCGAACAGGCGGAAAAAGCATTTGAAAACAAAGACTACTTTGAAGCGTTGCAACTCTTTGAAAAAGCGCTGGCGAAAGAAAAAATAGAAGCTCCCGGTGAAGTTTATTTCAGGATGGGTGAGTGTCATCGCTATGGCAATGATTTTGCAAAAGCGATGGAGCATTATGTGTTGTCTGAAAAAGCAGGTTATGATGCACCACAGCTAAAATTTCAGATGGGTGGCACGCTCATTAAATTGGGAAAATACCAGGAAGCAAAAAAAAGGCTGAATGAATTTTTAGAATTAATGCCCAACGACCCGGACGGATTGCGATTGCTAGAAAATTGTGAGTTCGCTTTGCGCTACGAAGAAGAACCTTCGATTTTCACGGTCATCAATGAAACTACGCTCAACTCCGAGTTCAG
>JBGTCY010000181.1:0-18654 GCA_041748615.1 Chitinophagales bacterium | reverse complement strand
GTGAGCACGGGAATCAAATTGTATGACTGGAACACGAACCCGATGTTATGCAGCCGGAAATCAATCAATTGGTTTTCACGCATGTGTGAAATGTCTTCCCCGTCAATCAGTATCTGACCATCGGTGGGATGGTCCAAACCGCCAATGATATTGAGCAGGGTGGTTTTCCCGGAACCGGAAGGACCCACAATCGCGGTGAATTCTTCCGCTTCGATGGAGACGGAAACCCCGTTCAGCGCGTGAACGGGGATGTGTGTGCCGTTGTAGATTTTGCGGATGTTTTCTGTTTTGATGACTTCCATGAGCTTAGATTGTTCTGATTGATTCTGAAGGATTCAAACTTAATGCTTTGTATGCCGGGTAAAGCGATGACAGCAGCGCGGTCACAGCCACCATCAGCATCAACGAAGGATAAAAGGACATATCGAGCGTGGGATAAACAACCGTTTCAATTTCAAATGCCGCTAATCCTTTTGAAAACATAGACAAGTCAAAACCGGTTTTGCTAAGATAGCGAATGGACGTAAAACTCAGCAAAAATCCCACCGGCACCCCGGTGAATGTGAGGAATACCGTTTCGAGCATCACCATCATAAAAATCCTGAACTTGTTCATGCCAATCGCCATCAACATGCCGATTTCGCGCACCCGCTCCAGCACCGCCATCAGCATCGTGTTGATGATGCCGAATGCCATCGCAAGCAGAATAATCGCCATGAAAATCCGCAGGTATTCATCCATCACGCGATTGATGTAATCCAATTCGGGCGCAAGGTCTTTCCATGATTCCACCGCCACCGTTTTATTTTCACCGCGCAGCGTTGAAGTATAGCCATCCACCATGTTGTCATCCTTCAAAATAATCGCGATTTCGTGAATTTGCCCCGTGGTGTTGATTAATCGGTTCAGGTCATCTTTTCTCACGAAGACATGCGCTTCATCATACTTGGATGAATTGGTTTTATAAATTCCCGCCACCCGGAATGCCGCGGAAACGATGTCGCCATCTTTATCCTGCAGATTGAGCACCACTTTGGATTTCAAACGGATTTTCAATTTTTCCGCAAGTTTTTCTCCCACCAGGATGCTGTTTTTCATTTCAGATTCAAGCATGTCACCTTCAATCATTTTTTCAGCGAAGTTGGTCACCACTTTTTCTGAAGCGGGCTCAATGCCTTTGATGAAAACCCCCGAACCGCTCGTGGGAGAAACAATCATTCCTGTCGCCACAGCCCTGCCCGTGACCGCTTTCACCAAACTGTCAGCCTCCAGCGTCCGGAGAATCGCTTCTCCTTCGGGAATAAAATAAGCAGGCTCAAGATTGTCGGAAAATTCAGGATGATGAATCTGAATATGTGACAACTGCGCTTCAATCACGCTGTTCATGCGCTGCGCGGAAATGCCATACATGAAAGCAGCCGTGAAGATACCCGCCCACAATCCCAATCCCACCGCCATCACCACCACCAAACTTCTGATTTTGTGCCGCCAGATATTGCGCCATGCCACCTTAACAATCATCAAACTGAATTTGAAAAAACTCATGAGCGCATGGCTTGTGTGGCGTTAAGAAAAAGTAATTTGAGCAGCGGGTAAAACATGGCGACTATTGAAATGGCAAGCACCGCGAGTGCCTGTTCATAAAAAACGGAAGGAGCGATGGAAAACGGCAGCAACGCTTCGAAGCCATACGCTTCGGATACCTGCTTCAGTTCTTTGGAGAGTTTGATAGGGTTGAAATAAAAATAAATCAATACCGGCAGGCTGACCATCATTCCGGCAACCACCCCCAGCATGGTCATGAAGATACTTTCCAACGAGAGCATGGCAAGCAGACGCCTGCGCTTCATCCCCAGCGCTACGAGCACTCCAAACTCATGCCTGCGCTCGGCAGTCATCATCAGCACGGTTCCGAAAATACCGAACCCGACCACGATGTAGAGAATAAACCGAACAATCATGTTGCCCACACTGTCGGCTTCCATCGCCTGCACCATTTCGGGAAGCATGGTTTTCCAATCCCGCACTTCAAAATCATCCCCAAGTTGACGCTCCAACTTTCTCACAACTTTTTTCACTTTGTCCGCTTCCGTCATCACCACCAAAGCGGTCGCCCTGTCCTGCGCGTCAAACAAATACTGAGCTTCCGCCAGCGGCAAAAAAGCGGTGCGCTTATTCAACTCCGGGCTGTTAAATTTCACGATGCCTTTCACCACATACTTTGCTGCCGCGCTCGCGCCATGATAGCCCTGCCCCAGCAACACCATGGTATCACCCACACCCGCATCGAGATAAGCTGCGAGTTCGGAGGTCAGCAGCAATGCCTTATCCTGCCGCTCCACATAACTGCCCGCAATCATTTTTGACGGAATGTCCGTGAGCTGGCGTTCCAATTCCGGCTCAATGCCCACAATCAAAATACCCCGCGTCCGGTTGCCGCTTGAAATCAGCACGAACGACTCAAGGCGCGGAATCACTTCATTCACCCCTTCCGAAAGTTTCGCTGAAGCAGTCAATGAATCCGTTAAAAGAAAACTGTTGTCCAATGACTGTTCGTCCCAATAACCCGCCCGGTGGATTTGCGCGTAGCCGGTATAAAATCCGACAATGTTATCAATCATCCGGTCATAAGAGCCGCGCTGCATCGAGCGCATGACAATCGCCAGCAGCACCGCGAAAAAAATAGAGGCGGTGGTAATGAAAGTTCTGCGTCTGTTCCTCCATAAATTTCGCCAGGCAAGTCGGAAATACATTTTGTTTTATAGGATAAAAATTAGATGAAGCGGCATTGCGAATGCTCCAATCAAAACAACAAACTTACAACCGCGAAAGCAGGTAATTGTTTCAGAAAAAAAAGAGATGCTCGACAATTTGTACTCCATTCATAAATGCGCGGGTCACCTTGAGTGAAGACGAAGGGGCGCGATGCGGGATGCGAAATGCAGTAGTTGCGCTTGTTTCATCCGTCTATGTCTTTCTTTGAATGGTAGCGTCCCGCGATGTGAGTTCTTTACCTTCGAGCAAAAATGCGCGGGTCACCCTGAGCGGAGTCGAAGGGGTGCGATTGCAAGCCCGGCAACCTGCGAGATGCGATGTGTTACTCCGTCACCACCTTGCAGTTGGGTAACGCTTTCCTGAGTTTATCCAATTCTCCGGCTGCAAGACGATGGTCTTTCACGATGATTTCACGGAGATTGGAAAGTTTTTTCAAGCCTTCAAGAGGCAGTCTGTTCATGTAATAATTCCCGCTGATGTCAAGAATTTGCAGTTTGCTCAATGTGCCGATTTCATTGGGGATGGATTCCCAGTAATTATAAGGAACATAAAGTCTTTCAAGATTTTTGAACGTGAGAATTTCCTTCGGGAAAGTCTTGTTTTTTTGCAGGCTCAAATCAAGGTAAAACACTTTTGCCGGAGTTCCTTTGGCATCCTCAACAGCGTTGAACCAGTTTTCTGAAAACATCAGGTCGGTGATGATAACCTCATTGTCGTCCTGCAACTGAGCCATCGCGGGAGTCAGGGAAAAAGAAAATAATAAAACAAACAAGTAAGTTTTCATAATGCGCTTTTTGATGAGTTCAATATTTTTCCGGAAGCGGTTTTATCTTTTTGCAATTGTGTGATTAAGTCATTTGAAGAATCGAATTTCATTTCCTGCCGGATGAATGCCACCGGCTCAATGACAATTTCCATGCCGTACACATCTTTGCTGAAGTCAAACAGATGCACTTCGATGGTTTGATGCGCGCCATTGAAAGTCGGGCGCAATCCAATATTCATCATGCCTTTGAAAATCTGCTCATCCAACCCAACGCGCACGGCATACACTCCGTTTGCGGGAATCAGTTTGTGTTGATCCCTGACTTGGATGTTGGCGGTGGGAAAACCCAGCGAAGTACCGATGTTCTCACCGCTCACCACCTTGCCGCTGATAGAATAGAAATGACCTAATAAAATGTTGGCGGTTTCCACATCACCTGCCATCAATGCTTTCCTGATTTTCGTGGAACTGACGGAAATATTTTCAATGGTTTGCGCTTCAATTTCTTCCACCTCAAAACCTAATTTTTTTCCCATTTCTGTCAACAGGCTGATGTTGCCGCTGCGGTTTTTCCCGAAGTGATGGTCGTAGCCGATAATCACTTTTCGCGGACGGATTTTTTTCCAGAGAAAATCCTCGACATACTGTTCGGCAGTCATGTTGGAGAATGTTGCTGAAAAAGGGGTAATTATCAGGTTGTCCGTTCCGTATTTTTCAAGCAACGCGGTTTTTTCTTCAAGGGTGTTAATCAACCTGAGATTGTCATCATCCTGATGCAACACCATGCGCGGATGCGGGTGAAACGTGAGGATAATGCTTTCGCCCAGCATGTCGGCTGCCGCTTTGTTAATCCGCCTGATGATTTCCTGGTGTCCGGTATGCACCCCGTCAAACGTACCGATGGTGAGCGCTCCGTTTCTGAATTGCGGCAGATGGTCAACTCCGTGGAAAATTCTCATGCAGGGCAAAATTAACGATTCAATTCTGTCAGCAAATCATTCAGTTCAGCCGCGTTTTCGATTGCATAATCACCGATTTTGGTGCGGCACAACGCGTGAAGGTACGCTCCGCTGCCAAGGGCTTTCCCAAAATCATGCACTAACGAGCGGATGTAGGTGCCTTTGCTGCATCGCACATGAAAATGCACAAAAGGCATTTCGATTCCGGTGATTTCAAAAATGTCAAGCCGGACTTTGCGCGATGGAATTTCCACTTCATGTCCTTTACGCGCTTTTTTGTAAGCCCTTTTGCCATCCACTTTCACAGCGGAAAAAACGGGAGGAGTTTGTTCGGTTTCGCCTAAAAACTGAAGCGCGGTTTGCCGAATCAATTCAGGAGTGATTTGCTCCGTGGGAAATTGCGCATCCACGGCTGTTTCCAAATCATACGAAGGAGTGGAAGCACCAATGAACATTGTTCCGGTATATTCTTTTTCCAGATTTTGAAAAGCCGTGAGTTGTTTGGTTGCCTTGCCCGTGCAAATCAGCAGCAAACCGGTTGCGAGCGGGTCCAGCGTGCCTGCATGACCGATTTTGATTTTTTCGTGAAATTTTTTCTTGAGCGCGTACTTGATTTTTTTCACCACATCAAACGAAGACCATTCGTAAGGTTTATTAACCAAGAGGATTTTTCCCGCCTGAAATCCGGCAAGGGTGAAGGCTTCCATTTATCCTAAAACTGTGATGAGAATGGACAATGCTCCCACGGCAAAACAGTAGTAAGCGAAGAATTTCAACTGGCTTTTTTTCACAATTCCAATCATCCACTTGCAGGCAAAAACTCCGAAAATGAAAGCCGCTAAAAATCCGGCAACCATCGGCATCGCGGCATCTGAATGAGCGACAATATCCCCGTCCAATAAATCCTTTGCGATTTTACCGAGAATCAGCGGCACCACCATCAGGAAAGAAAATCGCGCGGCTTTTTCGCGGTCAACTCCCAGCAATACGGAAGTGGAAATCGTTGCACCCGAACGTGAAATTCCCGGCAGAATGGCGATGGACTGCGCAATGCCGATGATGACCGCATTCGACATGCTCACTTCCTTGTCAGTATTCTTAGCGCGGTCAGCCACAAAAAGCAGTAAACCAGTGACGCCCAACATCGCGCCTACCAATAAAATTTGTCCGCTGAAGAGCGCTTCAATCTCTTTTTCAAACAGCAACCCCACCACCGTTGCCGGAATCATGGAAATGATAATCAACAATGAAAACCGGGTGGCTTCATTCCATTTGAATTGAAACAACCCTTTGATAATTTCAAAAATTTCACGTCTGAAAACGACAATAGTGCTGAGCGCGGTGGCGAAATGCACGATGACGGTAAATAACAGACTTTCTTCCGGCAGACTTTTGTCACCCAAAATGGCTTTGCCTAATTCAAGATGACCGCTGCTGCTTACGGGCAAAAATTCAGTTAAGCCCTGGATGATTCCTAAAATAACAGCTTCAATCAGCGACATTTAATTGGAGGCAGGTTGTTTGTAGAGGATGGCAACCACTTCAACCGCCAAGCCGATGAAAATGATAATGGGCGATAAAGTGATTCGGGTGAAACTGTATTTTTCATCGGCATTGAAAACATTGGGGTCTTCCGGATATCCGCCTATCATGAGGAGATATCCAACTGAAATGATGATGATTCCCACAATCATCAGGATGAAATTGATTTTTCCGAAAAGGAATTTCGGACTTTGGTCAGGGGATTTTTTAGTACTTACAGCCATTTTATTTTTGATAAGTTTTTAGATGATAGACTTTAGACTTTTGACCCTAAACTTTAAACCTTAAACATTAAACTTTAAACCTCTAATACAAATCATCCAGTTTCAATCCTAAGTATTTTGATACAGACCGATAGGTACTGAACCAGGTGATAAAAACACCCAACAGGATGATGGCGACAAAGATAAGGGCAAAGCTGAATAAATCATCGGAGGAGACAATTAAAGTCGGTATCTGCATTTGCGCGTAATATAACAGCGCGACCAGCAGGGTGATTGCCAGCACTCCGCTGACGAATCCGTTCAGGATGCTTTTTCCCATAAACGGTTTGATGATAAACCATTGCGTAGCGCCAACCAATTGCATGCTTTTGATGAGAAACCGGTTGGAATACATTGCCAGCCGGATGGTGTTGTCAATCAGGGTGATGGCGATGATGATGAGCATCAGCGAAATTCCACCGAGCACGAGCGACACTTTACGGATGTTTTGATTAATAAGTTCCACGATGGCTTTGAAATAATAAACTTCCTGCACCTGTGGTTGTTCCAGCAATTCGGCTTCAATCAAAGTGAGGCTGTCGGAATTAGCGTAGGAGGAACGCAGGTGAAAATTGATGGAAGCATACAATGGATTATATCCGAGGATGGACAAATCCTCTCCGAAATCTTTTTGCAGGATTTTAGCCGCTTCATCTTTTGAAATGTATTTGGTGGATTTGATGTAGGGCTTTTTTTCAAGCTTTTTCTGAAACTGGAAAATATCGGCTTCGCTCAATTCATCTTTCAGGATGACGGAAATTTCAATGCTTTCGCGGAAATATTCAGACAATTTTTTTGAGAACATCAACACATGTCCCAGAATGCCCAGCATAAAAAGCACCAGCGTGATGCTGATGACGGAATAAATGTAGGAAGGTTTGGAACGCCTGCGGGGCGCTTTGCCGATTTGCTCTGACATGCAAAAAAAAGATGTTGTGAGGCGAAATTAGGAAATTCAACGCGCGTGAACCGATGAGATACTAACAAGGGAATGTTGTCAATGTGCCAATCGCCAGTGCGAAAATAATCCTGTCATACCTCACGGATTTATTATCGGGGCGGCATCACCTTGTGTTTGTTGGCAGCCCTTCTGCTCGGCAAGTCGAAAGACTTGCTGCATATCACCGCATCCAAGTCTCGCTTGCACTTAGGCAAACGCCCGAAGACTTGAATGAACGGGGGCACAGGGGGATGCTTTCACCTGCGCATTTGGCTATTTCTTTTTCCCTTGTTTTAATTCTTTGTTTTTCTTCGCTTCCGGTAAGTAGTTTTCACGCGATACAACTTTCTTGCCTGTTCTGCTTTCAAGTTCTCGTCTTGCGTTTCCGGCAACTGCTCCTCCTTGTCTTGCTGCTTTTTTGTTCTGTACAAATCCTTTAGGGTTTTGTGTCTTGACGATTTCTGTTGTTGATGCTTCTCCTAACATGGAAAAAATCAGTTCAAGGTCAGTCATGTGGTCGCGCAGGTTCTGGCTTTTCAGCCCTTTCAGCTTTTTGTAGTCCGATGGTGTCAGCCCAAAAGTAGCTTTTGAAATCTCTGCTGTTAGGATGGCATACTCGATTTGTTCCTTTACGCCTCTGGTTATCCATTCCTCTGTCAGTTCTTCACGAATGGCAATACTCCGCATCCGCTTTTCAATCCAGTCATCAGGGTAGCCTTTCAGTTTGTAGAGTTCCCTTGTTCGCTGCGTGGCTAATTCAGGGTTTTCAATTTCTTCAAGTCTGTCAGCGCCTACTTTTGCCAGCCAAAGTTTAAAGGGTTCTGCTTTAGGTGATGGAATGGATTGAATGATACGCAATAGCCCTTGTGCATTGGCGCATCCCATCTTTTGCTTTCCACCGGCAGTGTCAACCTGAAGGGTGGGTACAAATTGTACCCACCCTTTGGCAAGCTCTTCATCACGCTACCTCATCCGCTTGATGTACTGTTTGGGGTCGTTACTGTCGGTCAATACCGCTACAACATCTTCAACAACGAAATACCACTTTTGGTCGGCTTCGTTCCAAACGGTTCTTATTTGTTTGCTCTCGAAAAGTTTGATGTTGCTCACAAGACAAACTTATAAATCTTCATGGAATTTTTACGGGCAGCGCAAATTGTGAGGGGAATTAATTAAATGCTTCACCTTTTGAACTTGGCTTTGTACTAAAGGCGCGACAAGTCGAAAGACTTGCTGCACATCAAGGCATCCAAGTCTCGCTTGCACTTAAGTAAACGCTCGAAGACTTGCATCGGGGGAAAACTTGGAGGAAAAAGGGTGATTTCCCGCTTACTCCGGCAATCTGCTACTTCAGCCACGCATCTCGGTTTTTTCCAAAGGAAGCTCTTCTTCTGTTCTGATCTTTTTGGCTGCCTCATTCATGACGGAGTTGCTTTTTAATTACCTGAATTGTTGGCGGACACTTTTCTTTTATCTCAAAGTATGAATACTCGCTCTCTTTTTCTGTTGATTGGCAATACATTCTAAGTCCACCCGCAAAAAAACAATACCATAGTCGGGAGTCTAATTCTTTAACAAAGTTCATTGCTTTCCTTTCCTTATCAATACACCATAAAGTCATTCCTTGCCCTTTTTCATTTAATGAAAATAGATAAATGGCGTTGTTCCACTCATAAAAATCACGCAGGAAATACTTACCTGTTAAATCGGGAATTTCAGGTTCAGACCTATAGATGCGGTACTTATAATGTGCAGATGCATTAGGGTAATCAAGGTTAATTGGCGAGTCATTTTTATCAATGTACTTATGAAAGAGTTTCAACCCATGTGCAGCACTGAATAAACTCCAATGATATTTGCCAGACTTGTTCTTGTGTTGAAAGCTACATGAGGTGATCGGCATAAAATCTTCTTCAGCAATAGTAGTTTTATTTTCATTGAAATAAAATGAAACGGCAGAATCGATGATAGATGTTTGAGTTACATATTCCACCAATGTTTCAGGATTTAATCTGCTCTGAGATTCCTCTTCCATAACTCTTAATGCTGCAAGTTGACCATTTGCGTAATAGTATATGTTCCATTGGCGGTGTTGGCGGCTATGGGTTTCAGAGTTAATGAGTATTGAATCCTTTAATTGTATGAGAGTAATATTGTTCTCATCGCAGTACAAAGTATCAATTTGCGAGAAAGGGGTAATCATCAGGGTTTTTACCAACTCTATAGACCTGTCATATTTATTGGCAGTACACCCATGTAGAAGAATGAAAAAAAATGTCGCAAACTTTATTTTCATATTCGCAACTAACTTAAATTCTTTCTCAGCACACCACCTGGCGCGAGAATGGCGCGTTGGCTTTACCGCATGCCTTCTCGTGACTTATCATCGTTCAATTCATGAAAGATAATTATTTTACACGATAAGCATGGCACGAGAACGCTAACGCTCAATGCACTGCTACAATCTCGCGCCAGACAGGGGGTTGAGGGCCGAGCAGTCATCCTGAGCCTGTCGAAGGATGGTGAGGGCAACCCCTCCTCGCCATGCTTCGATGAACTCAGCATGACAGCCAGCCGCCTCAATGCTTGCGCGAGCTTCGTAGTCTGTTGACCGTGGACTGTGGTCTAAAGCGTGGAGGGTACATACCCAAGGGGATGCCGGAACGAGTCCGGCATGGTACTTTAAACTTTATACTCCCTTCCTCCCCCGGAGGTAAGACACCACAATCGCGGGTCGCTACCAATCAAAGCAAGGCATAGTCGTACGGAGCAAGCGCAAAATCATTTTCAAAAAAATTCCGGAAGGACGGAGCAAAATTTGAATGGTAGTTTTGTTTTCTTTTTTTAAAAAACGTGAAACTTTATGAGGAAAGAATCTATCGAAAAAAATCAGCAACGCTTTATTGATGAGTTGTTTGAACTGCTGCGCATTCCGACTGTGAGCGCGGATAAAAGTTATGCGAAGGATGTGGTGAGAGGCGCGGAATGGGTGAAAGCGAAGCTCGAAGAGGCGGGCGCTGACAATGTGGAATTGTGCCCGACAAAAGGTTTTCCGGTGGTGTATGGCGAGAAAATTTTGGATGCCGCGTTGCCGACTGTTTTGGTGTATGGGCATTATGATGTGCAACCGCCCGACCCGCTTGAGTTGTGGCACTCTCCTCCTTTTGAGCCGGTTTTGAAAGACGGGAAAATGTACGCGCGGGGCGCTTGTGATGACAAGGGGCAGATGTATTTGCACATCAAAGCTTTTGAGACGCTGATGCATGAAAACGCGCTGCCCTGTAATGTGAAATTTATGATTGAGGGCGAAGAAGAGGTGGGTTCTGAAAACCTGGGCGCTTTTGTGAGCGCAAACAAAGCGCGGCTGAAGGCGGATGTGATTCTGATTTCCGACACTTCGATGCTCGCCAATGATTTGCCCTCCATCACGATTGGGTTGCGGGGATTGAGTTACGTGGAAGTGGAAGTGACGGGACCCAACCGCGACCTGCATTCAGGCGTGTATGGCGGGGCGGTCGGCAATCCGCTGAACATCCTCGCTGAAATGATTGCTTCGCTGAAAGACGCGGACAACCGCATCACGATTCCGGGATTCTATGATGATGTGGATGAGTTGTCTCCTGCTGAACGCAAGGCGATGGCGGAGATTCCTTTCGATGAAGCGGATTACAAAAATCATTTGGAGGTTGCCACGCTGCATGGCGAAAAAAATTATTCGCCTGTGGAGCACACTACCGTTCGTCCTACTTTGGATGTGAACGGAATGTGGGGCGGCTACACCGGGGAAGGCGCGAAAACAGTGTTGCCATCAAAGGCGTCTGCGAAAATTTCCATGCGGTTGGTTCCGCATCAGCGGCATGAACGGATTACGGAATTGTTTGAAAAACATTTTGCCGCCATCGCTCCGCCCTCCTTGAAAGTGAAAATCACTCCGCATCATGGCGGCAACCCGGTGTTGATGCCAACGGACTCGCCCGCCTACCGCGCTGCCGAACAGGCTTATGAAAAAGCCTTCGGAAAAAAACCGCTCGCGACAAGAAGCGGTGGCAGTGTGCCGATTGTCGCGCTGTTTGAAGATGAGTTGGGACTGAAATCCATCCTGATGGGATTTGGCTTAGACAGCGATGCCATTCATTCGCCCAACGAGCATTTCGGAGTTTTTAATTATCTGAAAGGAATAGAAACGGTGACTTATTTCTATGAGTTTTTTGCGGGGAAGAAGGAGGAGTAGATTGGAGATTTTAGATTGAAGATTTTAGAATTTTAGCGCTTACAAAATATAACTTACTATCAAGTATTTTATGAGCACCAAAAAACAATTCAAAAAAAAACAAATTAATACAGGGCAGTTCCAAAAATTTCTCTTTTTGATTGCCTCATCCATTGCCTTCTCCTTCAGAGAAGGAGGTTGAGGTAATTTTTAGAACTACCCAAAAGTCACTTGGTGTTTGAAATTTATTTTTTTGTGATTGGAATTTATTTGTGATTTGCTATTTGGGATTTGGACATTTTGATAATAAACTGCTTTTTTCGATAGGCTAAAATGCAGATTTTAGATTTTTGTTCATTGAAACTTTACGCTGATAAAAAAAGAATCCGGTTCTAAAAAGCGGATGTTTTGAGAGCCGGAAATCTGAAAACCGGAATCCGGCTGGTAAGTGAGTTGCTGACGTGTCGTGTAAAGCGTGTTGGCGGAAAACTGAAGCGCTTTGATGAGCGCGGGACTTTGGTCTTCGTTAAAATGAATTTCCATCCAGCGGGTGCGCAGGTTGTTGTCAAGGGCAACATAATGAATGCTTTTTTGAGCATCATTCACAAAAGTGTCAATGGCATACTTTCCCAAAAAAGATTTTTTGTTGATGTCGGCATTAATGAAGGATGATAATTCTGCTTCCCATTGAGTAGTGTCCATTTGTTTTTCTTCCGTCATGCCGTTGAGGAAAACCAATTTGCGGATGGGTGCTTTTTGTTTATTCAGTCTTGCAATTTCTCCTGTCATAAATCCGGTGAGGTCGAAATATTGCAGTTTGTGTTGCGGGGGGATGACGTTTTCCTCACAGGAAGAAAAAAGCATGAGCCACAACAGGAAAGCCGGGAAAAGAGATTTTTTCATGGGAATGCAACCTTTGTCTATCTTCACAACCTGAACGGAACCGAAAGTGCAGATATTTTTGCTAAATTATACCTTCCTTAAATAGGGATATTGTGAAAGCGGGAATAAAAGCCTACGATGGCATGGTTTTAGCTAAAATTTGTTAACTAAAAAATCAACTACATGAAAATCGGAATTTTAGCGGGGTTGTTCAGCCTGATTTTGTCGGCTACCGGCATTTTGTCAACAGACCTTGACAGAATCAGTTTAGCCATTCAGACCGGCAACGCGAAAGAACTTGCAAAATATTTTGACAACAATGTTGAAATCACCATTTTCGACAAAGAAGACACCTACAGCAAAGCGCAGGCGGAAATGGTGCTGAAAGATTTTTTCACCAAACAAAAACCCGCTTCATTTAAAATCATCCACAACGGCAACTCGAACCATTCGCAATACGCGATTGGCACGCTGATTACCGCGCAGGGTTCATTCCGCACTTATATTTACCTGAAAAATAAAGGGGAGAACCTCTACATTCAGGAACTTCGATTTGAAAGAGATTAACCGGAACCCGCCTTGGAGATAGAACAATTTATCAAAGCCGCGATACAGGAAGACGTCCACGAAGGCGACCACACCTCCCTTGCCTGCATTCCTTCCAATAAAAAAGGCAAGGCTGAATTAATCACAAAAGAAAATGGGGTGATAGCCGGTATTGAATTGGCTGAAACCATTTTTAAAATTATTGACCCCGAAGTAGAGTTCGACAGTTTTTACAGGGACGGAGAATTGGTTGAAAAAAGAGATTTGGTCTTGTTGCTGAAAGGCAACCTGCAATCCATCCTGAAAGGCGAACGGCTGATGCTCAATTTTATGCAGCGCATGAGCGGTATTGCTTCGCTCACGCGCAAATTCGTCAAGTCAATAGATGGTTATCCCGCGAAAATTCTTGACACGCGCAAGACAACTCCGGGTTTCCGGTTTTTTGAAAAATGGGCGGTGCGGATTGGCGGTGGCGTCAATCACCGCATCGGATTGTATGATATGATGATGATAAAAGATAACCATATCTCTTACGCGGGCGGCATTGCGCCAGCCATTAAAGCAGCGAATGATTATCTGAAAAAAAACAATCTGAACCTGCGCATCGAAATTGAAACCACCAGCATTGAGCAGGTGGAAGAAGTTTTATCCATCGGCAACGTGGACAGAATCATGTTGGACAATTTCAAAATCGGCACAGTGAGAAAAGCCGTGAAAATTATCAATAAACGCATTGAAACGGAAGTGTCTGGCGGCATCAATCTTGAAAACGCGCGGGATTATGCGGCTTGCGAAGTTGATTACATTTCAGTTGGCGCGCTCACCCATTCTTACAAGAGTTTAGATTTGAGTTTGAAGGCGATTTAATTTTCACTGCACTCGCTTTAACTTTACGGGAGTTTTGAAAATTGCTTTTTTTACCGCTTGAATCACTAAAACTTTTATTGCTTGTCCTCCAAAAAACGTATCCTTTTTATTATCAACCCAATTTCAGGTATCCGTAAAAATGAAAAGCAGCGACTCCCTTTTTTAATTAAAAAATATTTAGACCAGGACATTTTTGAATATTCCATTCGTTTCACGCAATCTGCCGGACATGCTACGGAGTTGTCGCAAGAGGCGGTTGAAAACGGTTATGACATCGTGGTTTCCGTTGGCGGTGACGGTTCGGTGAATGAAATCGCGCAATGCTTAGTCAACACTCCGGTGACGCTTGCCATCATGCCCTTCGGTTCGGGCAATGGTCTGGCAAGGCACTTGGGCATTCCGCTGAATCCGAAAAAGGCGTTGAACATTATCAATCAACTAAAAACAGGAACGATTGATGTCGGCATGTATGCCGCTGATAAATATTTTTTCAGCAATGTGGGCATCGGCTTGGCGGTGAATGTGGTGAAATGGTTTGAGCATCACCAGGTGCGCGGATTTTTATCTTACGCGCTCGCGGTGGTCAGGGGATTTTTCAGCGTGAAACCCATTTCGATTAAAATTGAGGTGAACGGAAAAATCCTCGAGCGTGATGTTTATATTTTCAACATTTGCAACTCCAATCAATACGGCTACGGAGTCGGACTTGCACCGGCAGCAAAATTGGATGACGGAGTGTTGGATATCGGCATCATCAGTTACTTTCCCCGCTGGCACTTTCCGCTGTATGCTATTTTTCTGCTGATTAAAAAACATCACTGGATTCCAACTTACGAACTGCATTCTTCCGCGACATGCAGGTTGCTGAATGAACAAGAAAAATATCTTACCCTGCAAGTGGATGGAGAACTCAGCCGGTTTAAGGAAAACTGGGAAGTGAAAGTGTTGCCGGGAGCTTTGAAGGTATTGATGCCTTGAATCCAAACACATTCGTTCATCGTTATTTGTCCATAGTCCATAGTCGATTGTCCATCGTAAATCTTCCGTCAATCGTAAATCGCCATTCGTCCATAGTCCATAGTAAATCGTTATTCGTCAATCGTTAATCGTTAATCGTTCCTCGTCAATCGTTAATCGTTAATCATCAATCGTAAATCCTCCCCTGTCCCTCGTCCCCTGTATTTATACCACCAATTTCTTTTCACTTTTCATTACCAAACAATACGCTTCCTCCAGCAACAGTTCTTTTTCCTCCAAATCAAGTTCGAGCGGCAGTTGTGCTACGCCAAGCATTCGCCTGAAAATTTCGATGCCGGTAAACCCGTCCATCAAAGCGCGGTTGAGTTGAAACATGCCTTTGTAATGTTCATCCACTACTTTCAGACACTGCTCCGGTTGTTGTGAAAGTCTCAAATGCGCACGTAAGATACCCAGCTCAAATTCAGGCATTCCGGAAAAACAAAACTCCGGGTCAATCACTTTCACGCCATCGGGAGAGCGAAGCCAACTGCCCGGAAAAAAATCTCCGTGCAATAAAACTTTGCCTTTTGACAAATAAACTTCTCCGAGTTCCGCTGCATGTTCCCGCAATAATTTATCCGCGCGATAGCGGTTCACGGTTTCACCGAGTCCGGGTTCAAACTGTTCGAACTTCAATCCGTGATGTTCATCAAAAGGATGGATAAACAAATGCGCATGATTCAGTTCACGCATCGGGCGGTTTTCAAAAGGGTGCTCAAACCTGAATCCATGCAAGACAGACAAATAATCAAGCAAGGCAAGCAGGGTTTCATTTTCAATAAAAATATCTTTTTGGTAGAGGTCGAACATCTCTCCGGTTTCCCCTAAATCTTCAAGCATCAGGATAAAAGATGTTTCGTCTTTCGCCAGCAATTCGGGCATATAATTTCTGAGAAAACTATTGGAAGCAATCATTTCATAAAAAGCAGCTTCCATCCACGCTCTTTCGGGTGGCGCGGCAATCTGTGGATATTTTTCCACCCAGGGACGCGCCTGCTTTACAATAATACTCCTGAAATTAGTTTTCACGCGCAAGGTCAGATTCATATTCCCTTCCCCCGCCCTGCCGATTGTTTTCAATGTTTCCCCCGAATGCAGCCAACCTTGGTTTTCCAGATAATTTTCAAATCCCGTGGCATCATCGAGGCTGATAAAAAAAGGATTAGACATTGTTGAACATCTATGTTATTTTGTGCAATCTGAAAGCTATGAAATATCTCCTAATATTCAGCCGCAATTCCAATCCATGAAACCTGACATTCAGCTCTCAGCCAAAGATTTTTTTTATTTGCTTCTGCTGACCGTGGCTTCAGTCATCGGCATCAATCAATATACTTACGGCATGTACAATCATTTTATCAGCGTGCCATTTGTAAAAAGCATCATGGACGCATCCTTGTATCCGAATGATTTTTTGGTTGCTGAAAAAAAATATTTCTACACGCTATTTAACAGCGGGTTGGCGCTGCTTACCGTCAAGTCGGGATTATCTCTTCATGCGCTTTATTTCTCGCTTTACTGCCTCTCACTTTACGGGACGCTCATCGCCTTTTTTAAAACGGCTTTGCTCCTGTTTAACAAAAAAGAAACCGCCTATTTCGCGGCAATCTTTCTGATTTATTCATTCAATACGTTAGGAGATGTAAGAACCATTGAAAGTATCTTTTTAGAGCGCACATTTGTGCTGCCTTTGCTTTTGTTCGCATTTTATTTTTTCCTGAAACAAAAAGTGATTGCCGCTTACGTGTTGTCGGGAATCGCGTTTCTATTTCATCCGCTTTCAGCAGTGTATCTCCTGGGATGCCTGACCGTTTGTTCACTGATTAGCATCAGAGAAATCGGATGGAAAAAATTGCTGGCAGCATTTATACTATTATTCGTGATTGTCAGCCCGGTGCTTTATTTGAAAGCAACTAATCCGGCTCCATCGCTGGGATTATTTAAAGCAGACCCGGGGTGGCTTGAATTATTACGATTGCGCTCATCGCATCACCTGTTTCCTTCCTCATGGAGTCCGTTGTTATTGGCCCAATCGGTGTTATTCATTGTGGGCTTCGGCTTGTGTCTCAAATACAGACCAACTCCGTGGATGCATCGCGTGGTGATGCTTTTTACAGGAACTATTTTCCTGATGTGTGTGGCAGGCACTTTGTTCACGGAAGTGATTCCGGTTTCCATCGTGGTGCAGTTTCAATTATTCAGAAGTTATGTGTTTCTTGTTTTCATCGCCATCATCTACTACGCTCATTTCTTTTTCATGGAATCAGAAACCGAAGAACTAACATTTAAAAAAGTTATTGTTTTTTTCTTGTTTATCGGGGCTTTTTACAGTGGCAATCTTGTAAAATATGCCGGATTCATCATCGTGGCGCTACTGATATTTCCGGGTTTCGCTTTTTTCAAACAGTTCATACCACCATTAGGCAGATTTCACCTGCCCGCGTTGATGACAGCTATTTTAATATCGGGAATTGCCGGAGCTACTTTGAAAGGAAAATTTACCATTCAAAACAAACAGGATAAAGCATGGCTCGCGGTGCAGGCATGGGCAAAAAACAACACCCCGTTGGATGCCGTTTTCATTGTTCCGACAAACAAAGAAGGATTCAGGGTGGAATCAGAGCGCACTTGTTATGGTGACTGGAAAGACGGCACACAGATGTTTTTCAATCCTGAATTTGGAAAGGAATGGATGCGCAGGATGAAAATGCTCGGCTTTGAAGATGATAACAGGCTCGAACAAACCTATCTGGCGTTAAATGAAACTGATTTTCAGGTGATTGCGGATGAGTTATCTCCCGCTCATTCAGAAATTTATGTTGTAACACTCAGCGAAAAAACGCTGGCATTCAACGAGCGGTTTAAGAATAAAAAATTCACGGTTTTTCAGGTTAAATAAAGTTTTTGACCCTTTCTTCGTGCATTAGCTTTAACTTTTCCCTACTTTGTGACTTCAATACCATCACCCTCTCTCATGTTATCCCCCCGCTTCCATATCATTGATGCCATTGCTTTGCTGGTCATTACTACCGCTTCAGCCATCGGAATCAATCAATATGCTTATGGAGTTTATAATCATTGTATCACGATTCCTTTTATCAAAAATCTGCTCAATCCAGAGTTATACCAAGATGACTATTTAGTTGCGGAGCGGAAATATTTTTATACTTTCTTTTTGCCGTTTTGCAGTTTTATCCTGAGTACGTTTAAAACATCCCTGCCTGTCACTTTTTTCGCGTTGTATTTTATCTCCTTGTATGCTTCGTTTCACGCGATTTTCATCCTTGCGCTAAAATTATTTTCAAGAAAAGAAGTGGCTTATATCGCGGTCATGCTATTGGTTTTTTCATTGAATACCATCGGCATGGAGCGTACGATTGAAAACACGTTCATGGAGCGCACTTTCGCTTTACCCTTATTGCTGTATTCCTTTTATGCTTTTTTCAGCAGACACTATAATATATCCGCTGTATTGGCGGGAGTCGCTTTTCTTTTTCATCCTTTGTCGGCAAGTTATGTGCTTGCGATGCTGATTGCCTGCATGTTGTATAAAGCGTTCAGCGAGAAATACGGCTGGCAGCTTCTCGCGGGAATAGGATTACTGCTATTGGTAATCAGCCCTGCATTGATATTAAAATTCCAAAATCCCGCGCCCGGACTCAACCTGTTTCATGCCGGACAGGAATGGCTGGAATTACTGCGATTGCGTTCGGCACACCATATTTTTCCCTCAGAGTGGAGCGGTTTGAATATCTCACAGGCATTTGCTTTCGTGGCAGGTTTTTTATTAACCTGGAAATACAAACCTGCCATAGAATATCATCGCGTGGTGATTATCTCATTTTTCACGATGCTCGCGATGTTTGTGGTTGGTACGGTTTTCA
>JBGTCY010000180.1:0-7317 GCA_041748615.1 Chitinophagales bacterium | reverse complement strand
CAACATCGCGTTGGTATTACCTTTATATTTAAATCAGGTGAACATTGAGGATGATAGTTTAATAGCAACTTTTGACCCGCAAAGCACGCTCGCGATTGAATTTTATTCAGGCGTAAAATTAGCGCTGGATGATTTGGCTGAAAACGGATTTAACGCCAAAGTGCAGGTGTTGGACGATTTGAACGACCGCTTGAAGATGAAAGAAATTGCTGTAAACATGCGCCTGAACAAACCTGACCTTGTCTTGGGTCCTGTCTATAATAATAATCTGCGGCTGATGGCGGAGCACGCGAAAAAAGACAGTATTTATATGGTTTCCCCATTATCACCCGCGTTGAATATCACCTCGTCAAATCCCTTTTTCATCATGGTAAATCCCGGAATTGAAACACATTGCCGGAAAATTTTCAATTACCTCATTGAACGCCATTATGAGGATAATATCATCCTTTTTTACCGCCCCGAGAGTGATGAAGAAACGTATGCCGCCATTTTCAAAAAACTACTGAAAGAATATCATGCCGCTACCAATACCGTTTCTTTACAATTTACGGATGTGATTTATACCCCCCGTGAAACAAAAGAAACCTCAGATACTTTTGATGACGGCTTGGAATTATTTTTTGAAGAAGACAGGAAAAACGTGGTGTTAATTCCTTCTGTCAGCAAAGCGTATATGCACAGCGTTGGCAGGCGGTTATTTCCGATGGTTGACCCGCCTTACGACCCGAAAGCGCCAAAAGATTTCAACCCCGTAATTTATGATATTGATGTTTTCGGACTGCCGGCATGGGGCGATCAGGATGGTTTAAGATTTGACTATGTCAGCAAAATGAATGTCCATTTCACATCCTCTTATTACCTGTCACCGGATTTTTATACCAATCAAAATTCATTTTACACAAGATTTGTGGAAACCTTTCAAACCGAACCGACCGAGTTTGCCGTGAAAGGTTATGACCTGATGTTGTTTTTTGGAGAAATGCTTCAGAAACATGGTACCGCGTTCGGAAAAATGTTGCCCTATGAAGATTTCCAAGGACATCATACTCATTTCAAATTCGGAATCCATCCGGCTGAAAATCAACCCAGTGTTTCCTTGGATGACAACTATCCGCTACTCATCACCGACTTTATTGAAAACCAATACGTTCATCTATTGAAATATGATGGGTTTACGGTGAAGCGGGTGGAGTGAATAGTTATTAGATTGTAGATAATAGATAATAGATATTAGATATTAGATGGCGGTTCAGATTTTAGATTATAGATTTTAGAATCACGATTGAAGGACTAAAAAAACTTAATTAGGCTAAAATCTTGTATTGACGGGTATTCTATAGCCCCGCGATTAATTTGGGAGGTAAATGATGATCTCCAAAATATGTCTAATGTCTAATCATCTAATGTCTAACATCTAAAAATCTAACACCTGACAGCACAAGAGTTGAATGACAAAACTGAGTGTAAATATCAATAAAATCGCATTGCTGCGAAATGCAAGGGGAGGAGTTTTGCCCGATTTAATTCAGGTTGCAAAAGACTGTGAAAGTTTTGGCGCGCACGGCATTACAGTGCATCCGCGACCGGATGAAAGACATATCCGGTTTGACGATGTGTTGAAATTAAAAGACATTGTGAAAGGAGAATTTAATATTGAAGGTTATCCTTCCGAAAATTTTGTAAAACTGATAAAACAGGTTCGTCCGCATCAAGTGACTTTAGTGCCTGACCCTCCGGGCGCGCTTACTTCAAGCGAAGGGTGGGATACTCTCAAACATGAACATTTTTTAAAACAAGTCATCGCTGATTTTAAACAGTTTGAGATTCGTGTTTCTTTGTTTCTTGACCCGATTGAACAATTCATAGAAGGCGCGGCAGAAGTGGAAACCGACAGGGTGGAATTTTACACCGGAACTTACGCCAAAACATTTTACTCTGACTCCAACAAGGCGGTGTTGAAATATGTAAAAGCATCAAAATATTGTGAAAAATTAGGCATTGATGTCAATGCGGGTCATGACCTCAACTTAGATAATCTTCAATTTTTAATTCAGAATATTCCGCAAATCAAAGAAGTCTCCATCGGTCATGCGCTGGTTTGCGATGCTTTATATCTCGGATTAGAAAATACTATCGGGATGTACCTGCGTAAAATTGAACTCGGCAAAATCAATCCACTGCAATTCACTGCGTAAAAAAAATGCCGGGGTTCCGCAAAGAAACCCGGCATCATTATTTTAACCGCAACAAAAAGCTATTGCAGCTTTATTCTTTCTTCGCGCAACAAGCCATTTCACATCCGGGCTTGCAGGCTTTGCCGCTCATTTCTCCGCTCATTTTAGGACATGATGCCGCAACTTTCCCGGCACAACACGATGCACTTGCATGTTTGCCCTTTTTCTCTGATGCTTTTTTTCCACGTTTATCGGATTTAGCAGTCGCGGTTTCATCGGCTTTTCCCTGAGCGCCCATCTTGGATGCGCAACATCCGACTTTCATGGCGCTGCCACCGCAGGTTTTCGTAACTGTCGTTTTCGTTTCACCGGCATTCTCCTGTTCGGTAGCGGTTTGCGCCTGCATTTGGAACCCTGCCAATAAAAATGTTAATACAAATAATGAGAATAAATTTTTCATGTGATAGTGATTTTTAGATTTACAATGTTGTGACCTTATCCAAAGTTATGCCGAAAATGATCATCAAAGTGATTTCAATGTAATCAATTTGGGTGATAAATATCAATAAGAATTATTGCCAAAATATGTTAATCCGATGAATCCTTCAACGAAAATTCCTAAATTGTGCCATTATTTTTAACAAAACTTATCACAATGAACCATTCTTATGCACGCATTTTCTCCGTACTGATGATTTTTTCCACTCTCAGTCTTTTTATTTCCTGTTCAGATGAAGGAGATACTAAATCAAGCACATCAACTACAACCACAACTACTACTACCACGACTCCAACGACTCCTTCTGGAAACACCGGAGATCAAGCCGGTGGTGGCAGTCCAGAAAAAACGGCTCATTATGTATGCCCGGATTATTGTGTTGGCAGCGGCAGTGACAATGCCGGTAATTGTCCGGTTTGCGGAAAGGAATATATTCATAATGACGGTTTCCATGCACAGGAAAACCAGCAACAGCCTGATGTTCAAATCACTTCTCCTGATGCACCCGAAAAACCAAGTGTTGACGTTGAAGAGCTGAAGAAAAAGGGACCGGAATATATTGCCCATTATACATGCCCGAATTATTGCAAAGGCAGCGGCAGCTCAGACCCCGGAAATTGCCCGACTTGCGGAAGCGAATATTTACATAATGATGCTTTCCATCAGTTATAATTTTTCACGATTGACCGATTAATGTGGGCTAAAGCCCCTCAGTCTTGATTTTTTCATAATAGCCCACCGGATAAACGGTGGGCTATTTTTTTCCATAGCTATATGTGCTTTACCCAAAAATATGATGTCCAATTGCACTTGCATTGTCATGGTGTGTCCCGAGAATCGTGAAACCATGCGGGTTAGCAATCGCTCACCTTCGACTCTGCTCAGGCTGACCCACGCTCACCATATTGACCTACACCTCGATTAGCAATAGTCCGGCTCTTGTTGGCTTAAGCAGTGAAAACTCCCCAATCCCCAGATTAAATCCGTGGAATCCAACCCGATGACTTTGTGTTCGGGGAAACAGGATTGCAAGACATCAATCGCTTGCGTGTCATGTTTTTCATCACGGTAAGTGGGCACCACCACGTATTTGTTGCTGATGTAAAAGTTGGCGTAAGAAGCAGGCAGACGTTGCTCCTCGAAAATTACAGATTCCGGCATCGGTAGCTCAATGATATTTAATTGCTTGCCGTTCAACAAACGCATTTTTGAAAGCAGCGCTTTGTTCTTTTTCAGCGGTTCGTAGTTTTCGTCTTTTCGGTTTTGCTCAATCACTGTCACCACCGTATCTTCATTCACAAATCGCGTGATGTCATCAATATGTCCGTCAGTGTCATCGCCCGTGATGCCGTCTTCCAGCCATAGAATTTGTTCAACACCATAATAGTCCTGCAAAGATTGTTCAATCTGTGGTTGTTTGAGTTGCGGGTTTCGGTTCGGATTAAGCAAACAGGCGGTGGTTGTCAGTAATGTTCCCGCGCCATTAAAATCAACAGAGCCGCCTTCCATGATGATTTTAGGATGCACCACTTCCAGCCCCATCGAGTTGGCGATGAGTGTCGGCACTATATCATCCTTGTCATGCGGAGGATATTTACCACCCCAGGCGTTATAATCCCAGTCAACAAGCAGCTTTTTATTTTCTTGTTGATGAATTAAAAAAGCCGGACCGTGGTCGCGGCACCACGCATCATCCGTGGGGTGCAAAAAGAAATCAATCTGGTTGAAATTGGCGGATACTTTTTGCAATTGCTGTTCGGCAAACAACTGCATTTTAGTGTCATTGATATTGATGCACACGCGCTCGCCCTCCGCCAACAGTTTGATAAACTGCGCATACACCGGAAAGATGGAATCCATCTTTCCGGGCCAGGATGCTTCTGTGTGGGGCCAGCTCAGCCAGGTGGCACGATGTGGATGCCATTCTGCCGGAAAAAAAAAGCCGCGCTCTTTCGGGGTTTTCTTTTCACTCATCTATAAATCGTTTTACAATCGGCTCATAAGAATCAATGCGCCTGTCGCGCAGAAAGGGCCAATGCGTGCGGTAAAAATCCATCTTCGACATATCTAATTCAACCACTGCGGTGGTTTCTTTGTCATGTGCCGCCTGGTAGATGACATTGCCGAACGGGTCTGCTACAAACGAACCGCCCCAAAACAGCATTTCACCTTCCACGCCCGTTCTGTTCACCGCCACTACATAAACTCCATTCGCTACGGCATGTGCTTTCATCATCGTTTGCCACGCGTGATATTGTTGTTTGTTGGTGGCTTCATCCTGCGATTTTGCCCAGCCGATAGCAGTGGGATAAAACAGAATCTCAGCCCCCATCAAACTCGTGATGCGCGCTGCTTCGGGATACCACTGGTCCCAGCAAATCAACACGCCCGCTTTCGCGTTGGCAGCCGGAAAAACCTTGTAACCCAGATCGCCCGGAGTAAAATAAAATTTCTCATAATAACCCGGGTCATCAGGGATGTGCATTTTGCGGTACTTACCGAGATAATTCCCTTCATTATCTATAACAGCGGTGGTGTTATGATAAATGCCTTCGGTGCGTTTTTCAAACAAAGAAGCAATCACCGCGACATTACTTTGCTTCGCGGTTTTTCCTAACCGCTCGGTACTCGCACCCGGAATCGCCTCTGCCAATTTAAAATTTTCGTAATCTTCCTTGTCGCAGAAATAAAGCGAGCTGAACAATTCCTGCAGGCAAACCACTTCAGCGCCTTTATTGGCTGCCTCGCGGATGCGGCTTTCCGTTTTCTGGAAATTCAGCTCCACATCAGCCGAACAACTGGTCTGCACAATTCCGACTTTGATGATTTTTTTCATGAGATTTTATAAGAGGGGCAAAGATAATAGATGATGTATTAAACTGGGCTGCTGAATTGGCGCTTGCTCTGTACATCTATGCCTTGCTTTGATTGGTAGCGTTGCGCGATTGTGGTATCTTACCTCCGGGCATGGAAAGGAGTTTAAGGTCTAAAGTTTAATGTTTAAAGTGAACCTCACAATCTCCGCCAAAATCGGTAGCAAACTCACCATACCGGCACCGTTTTCGGTTGAGCGGGACCAGAAAAGTTTTAGCGATTGCGTGAGGCTGGCTGCGGACTTGGGCTTGTTGATGGCGGGGCTGAGCGGGTACTGGAAGCGTAAGCCGATGATGCGTTTGCTGCCGGGCGCTTTGATGTAATCGTAGATGAAAGCCGTGGGCTTTGCCAGCTTTTGCACCATGCCCTGCGGTAGCTCGTTGGCTTTGATGCCCTGGTTGTTTTGCTCGCTCAGGTAGGGCTGGCTCGTTGCCGGGTTGATGCCGTTGAGTTCGGCTTGCATGGGGTTGATTACTGATTTGATAAAACTACCCCAATGGCTGTATTCCCCTACCCACTGATTTTTTTTCTCATCCCATTTTCCTTGAATATTTAATGCAGGGTTTAGTTCATTAATACCGACTTCCCACCAGCCGGTATCGAGAAAGCGGCTGTGCAATTCATGTCCGCGGATAGCGTAAAAGCTTTTCAAATCATCGAAAACCTTTGATGTGGTGAAATCTTCCGTCAGACCTACAAAGTGCGGGATGGCTTCTACAGCAATATACACCGCCATGATGCCGGATTTGTGGATTGGCTCAGGGTCTTTTTTCGGCTTTCCCACACCGTTGTAAATTTTACCGTTCACCCGCAACCTGCGCACGAAGGGAAGCCTGTCGCCATCATCGAGCGTGAAGTTTTCACCGACCAACTCAACGGTAGCATTGTAGAGATGCGTGTAATTGTCATCGCCTTCATCGAGGCAATAGCTGGCAGGTACGTCAATGCGCCTGTCGCTTCCGTCAACCTTGTACATGGCGGCACCGGTTTTATGATTTTTCATCATCAGCAAATCAACCGGGTCAGGCGCTCGTTTCACACCAAACTCGTTGAGCACCCTTTGAATGCCGCGCATGGCGAGTTTGTGGTAGCGCTTCTTCACTTTCGATGAAGCGCGAAGGAAGGCGTTTGATTGGGTGAGTGTACTCATGGTGATGATTAGTTAATTTGTTGATGTGATGATTTGATGATTGGGTAAAAAATGACCAGCGGCAGGCAATGAATTATACTTCCAACAGTAATAACAACATTATGGACCCTGCCGCTGGCTTTATTTAAAAGTTTTCGTATGTTTGATATTCCAACAGTAAAAACCAACCTTATGGAACTTTCATACGTATTACTTTTTGTTATAACTGCCGTGTATAGCATTATCACCAGGTGGCATGCAATGCAGATAAAAGATTTAAAAGCACACACAGGCTTTATGAAAGATTGGAAAGATATTTTTGATATTGAAGATGTTAAAAAATGGACAAAGCTGAAGCTTGAAAACCAGGAAATGGAGCATAAAAATGCTTTATTGAAATATAAACCGGTTGTAGAAAAACACATTGAGAGCATCGCTGAACGAGCGCTGGATATGCAAAGGAAAAAATTCAGTAAATTACAAATGGAGGGTATTCTTGCTATCATCGAACTGACTGCGCAAAATACTATGCCGGGAAAACGTGATGCGTATGTGCTCAAAAACTTTCCTGAATACGCGGAAGAAGTGCTTTCAATCATGAAAGAAAGCGATGATGAATTAGCCGCTAATATGTTGTA
>JBGTCY010000179.1:0-4032 GCA_041748615.1 Chitinophagales bacterium | reverse complement strand
AATGCGCCTCAATCTTCTCGACAATGATTTAATCAGAGGGTGGTATCCGGAATCACCAATGAAACTTTTATATTGCAAGGGTGATGATCAAGTAACCGCTCTCAATTCTGAAAATGCTTACACCGCATGGACCAATGCAGGCGCACCTTCACTGGAAAAAACTGATTTGGGAGGTTTTAATCATAATAGTTGCGCTCCTTTTACCTTTATTAATGCAAAAAATTATTTTGATTCATTCAAAGATGATTGTGCAACAGGAATAGACGATCTGCTTGAACCAGATGTCTTTCGTGTCTATCCTAATCCCGCAACTAATGAAGTATTTATAAACCTGCTCACCACAG
Source organism: Chitinophagales bacterium (assembly GCA_041748615.1). GTDB lineage: Bacteria > Bacteroidota > Bacteroidia > Chitinophagales > CAIOSU01 > JBGTCY01. The sequence goes on along the minus strand of JBGTCY010000179.1, from coordinate 3,688 downwards.
AAGCATTATCGATTAAGGTGGTATTATTTAACAACCTGGGCTTGGACTCAGGAATTTTATTTGAGGGAACCATTAAGGGCAATCAAGAGATAAAATTGAATACCGGCAAGCTAAACACGGGCATCTACTTTCTTCATATATCAACTAATCATGGCAAATCCATTGTTAAGAAATTAGTCATACTGCTTTAAGCCCGCCAATCTTCACCCAAACCAAAGTGTCATTATTGACGGAATATCCAGTAGCAAGTTAAAAACTTACGAATGGTTAGCACAAGTTATCCAGCGCAAAAGGCAATCGCGCAAACTTGCGCTATGCGAGGGGGGTAATTAAAAGTCTAAAGTTTCCGGAGCCACGGTACCCGTGCAAGGATTGAGGTGATTCCCGTATGGTTAAAACCATCAGCTTTATATTTTCATTTTCATAGCGATGTCCTTCTCATAAAACCTTAGTAACTCCCGAACACTACCACACCCCAAACCTTATTCACCCTGCCGGACAAAACGAAGGCATCATTGCCGTTCAGAATAAGGTTTGATTGTAAGAGTTTGGCAGGATTACTAAAGTTTTTTTTACTGTTTGAAATCAATGATGCGGGGAATGTGAAAGGAATGTTATACCGAGAGTAGTCGAATTTTCAAAAGAAAAGTGATGTTCCACCCAGACGGATAATACCGGATATTTTACCGTTTCATTTTTCAAAAACCTGACTTGTTTCGGTATGAATTTTAAGCGGGTAAGTTAAAAACTTACGAATGGTTAGCACAAGTTATCCATCGCAAACGGCAATCACGCAAACTTGAGCTATGCGAGGGGATTTTATTTCTTTCACGATTTTGATTGCTTTCTTAGTCCACCTACTGCTGTCGCAATATCTTGTTTCGATGTGTCAGCACTCCATTCTTTCCAAAATTTCACTGTAGCACTTTCAGGTTTAATTTTAGGTTCGTCAATTATAATTCTTGTAGGAAGTAAAGATGCGTCACCAACAACCAAAGCTTCTCCAATATCTAAAATTGGAAGTACGTCCGTTAGTCCAGATAAATTATCTGGAAGCAAGCGTTTAATTACAGCTTGGTCTTCCGCATTTGATAATCTTAATGCAATGAAATTATTACATTGGCTAAGTGCAAAATCCGGTCAAATTGACCACCTGATTCCGGAGCAAACTGACCACCTTTGACCGGATTTTGCACAAGAATGGAGCAATTAAGTCAACAAATTCCCGAAGTCCGATTATGCTTTTATTAAAGTCTGCTATGTGTTTCTCAAACATTATCTGTCTTTTTTATAGATTGCTACTACATTGATTTTATTTGAAATACCTACACTACTTATTTCAGGAAACATTCTATTTTCAAAAAACCCCTAAACTAAAATCTTTAATTTAAATATCCAAAACATCTAACAGGCTTTTCATCCTGCAAGATGATTACCCCTGATAAATATTTGTTTATCCACATCCTGCCAGATTGTTCATGTTTATTTAATCTAAATAATTAGGATGTTTTAAATGAAATGAATTATTTTGTAGTTGATTAAAATCAATCTTTCTTTTTACTAAGAAAACTCCTCTGATATGAAACCCTCATTTACGCTCTTTGCCGCGATGACAGCCGGTTGGTTGTTGTTTTCATTTCAAACTTTCGGGCAAACCAACCCGACACCTCAAGACCTGCCATATTTCGAAGATTTCAGCACCTTAACCTATGCATCCACTACATATCCTGATGGTATTCAGGGCTGGCGATTAGCAAATGGAGGTTTAAGCAGTTTCAGGACTAATGCTCCAACAGCAGACGAACCTTTAATTGGAGGTTCAGGAGCATCGAGTACCGGTGGAGGCATCCATAACTATAATGGAAAGATTGGTTTCCTGACAACAGGGGCTGTTGACCCCAGTATATGTTTATCAATCAATACAACCGGTTTCAGTGCGATAGAGGTAAAGTACGATATCATGACTATCAGAAATCCCTATAATGGCACAACTAACACTCGAATCAACGAAGTTGCATTACAATACAGAATTGGCACTACAGGGGATTTTACTACACTGACAGGAGTTGTATATGAAAATAATACTGCTACTCAAACTGGAGCGGCAGTCACTACACCTCAAAATCTTCAATCCCGGACTATTTTTCTACCTTCCGGATGTAATAACGAAAGCGAAGTACAACTCAGGTGGGTACAGCGAGATGCAAGCGGTGGAGGTTCAAGGCCGAGTTTTGCGATTGACAACATCGAAGTAAGCGGGCAAATCACCAATGAAATTTTTATCAATGCGGATAATGTAGCGATCACGGAAGACTTTGATAATTTTCTTGGAACGGAAGCAAGCTTTCCGGTAGGATGGACAGTTACATTTAACAGTACGCCTGCATACAGAAATATCAATAACGGTTCGAATAATCTTGGCGGAGTATATGCCTATGGTGTGAGTAACGAATATGCATTGGGAGCGCTCCGCAGCGGGGGTACCGGGGATATTACACTCACTGCTTCCTTTAGAAATAATACCGGTGGTATCATTAGTAATCTTGAAGTGGAATATGATTTTGAACAATGGCGCTTTTCAAATGACAGCGGTTTTGAAGTAACTTCTGACGGTATCAGTACAGGAAGTCTTTCAGCGCTTAATCAAAGCGGTCATGATACTGGAACTAATGGTACACCGGAATCTACACTTAAAACTATCACCCTGACCGGTTTGTCAATTCCTGATAATGCAACTTTTACAATTTCCTGGAAAGCTGTTGAAGGCACTATCGGTGGAAATAACGGAATAGCTATTGACAATTTCAGCATCAAAGCCAACGTGCCGATACCTGCTTCATATTTCCGTAGTGTAAATTCCGGTAGCTGGCATCATCCTGACACATGGGAAGTTTCTTCGGATAATGTAAACTGGAGTCAGGCGCAATATGTGCCTTCATCTTCCGACAATACGATTACTGTCCGCAATGGGCATACGGTTGATATTGACAGTGATATTGACGTTGACCAACTAACTGTTGAGGCAAACGCAGTACTGATTAGAAGGGAATTAGCACATTTCAACTTGAGAAACGGACCCGGAGACGACCTCACAATTTTTGGAACATTCATCTTTCAATCAGCGACCGTACTGACCGGACCGGATACATATAGTGACGCAACATCTTTCGAAGCAGGAAGCAATGTTTTGGTTAAAACAAACGGAATGATTGAAGCAAATTTTTCTCAGCAGAGCGGGTATCACAATTTTGCTACTGAATCTTTTATCACTTATGAAGATGGCGCTGTGTTTAGCTGGAACCCAACTACCAACACTGTTTTTTCTGCTAACAATTTAACTTTCTTCCCGGGGACACCGGCTACCGATAAACCTATTTTCAGATTAAGCAGAAACCTGACAGGCATTCAAACTCCGGGAGGTGGTTTACAAACTGTTATCAACGGCATTTTTGAGGCAAACGGCACGGTTACATGGACAGGGGGAGGGGTTAAAATTTTCAGAGACGGAATCAGTGGCACATCTGATATCACTCAATCAAATTCTTGCGGTGAATGGCAAATTACCGGAACAGATGCCCGGCTAACCGGTACCGGTTCATTAAACCTTGATAGTAGCGGATTGAAGATGATGAATGGCGCTGAAGTCACACTTTTATCCAACAAAACAATCAATGGCGGACCAATCACA
>JBGTCY010000178.1:0-6382 GCA_041748615.1 Chitinophagales bacterium | reverse complement strand
GCTGAATAAGTATAAGATAATGCGATATCGAGATTTTTTTTACCCTTCATGTAGCCGTCAATGGGACCCTGGGCAAAGGCAGATAAATGAAATAGTGCTATTGTAAGCCAGAGCAGCAGGAGCAGGGAAATCCTGTTAAATTTCATATGTTGAATAGAGTTGTTTGAAGGCAACATGATGGCTTATGCTTAACGCGTTGAGAATAGTTAAATTTAGTTGTAGCATTCGGTTAAACCTGACAAAAAGATTGTATCGCATATTATTTATTTGTCAGGATGTTGACAATTTCGCGACTATTATCACGAAATTACTTTCAGGGAAATACATTTAAATCGCTTAAAAAGATGTCGTCAGAAAATTTGCTCATAGTTTTCATAAAAAATCCCGATTTGAGAAAAGTAAAAACACGGCTTGCAAAAAGTATCGGTCAAGCGCAGGCTCTAAAGGTGTATGATATGCTATTAAGCCATACCTTGAATATCTCGCAACATCTTCCATGCGACAAAGCGGTATTTTATTCTGAAAGAACGGAACCCGGTGACCAGTGGGCGCAGTCCGGTTTTATGCAATATATTCAGGAAGGCGATGATTTGGGTGAAAAGATGTATAACGCATTTCGCTACGCTTTCCACAGAGATTATCGCAGCGCGGTGATTATCGGCAGCGATTGCCTTGAACTGTCAGGCTCTGTCATCAATAGCGCTTTTCGTTCGCTGATGAGCAGCGATGTGGTGATAGGTCCCGCTACAGACGGAGGATACTATCTTTTGGGGATGAATAAATTGCATGATGAAATTTTTGTCAATAAATCGTGGAGTTCGCCCTATTTGCTGGAAGAAACTTTAATATCCATCTCACGATTAAACTTATCGCTGAAACTGATGGAAACGCTCTCTGATATTGATGACATCAATGATCTGCAGAAGTATCAGCATTTTTTTCCCGACATTTATCCTTACAACATTACCCATAATCCAAATTAATGAAGAGTATGATTTTAACTGCGGCATTAGTCGCTCAATTGATGAAATGTGGTTCCGTGACGATTGAAAGCTCAGCCGCGCCTGTATCCCATCAAATCTGGGATGAGTTGCTGAAAAAACATGTTTCGCCTAATGGTGATGTTAATTATAAAGGATTTATATCCGATAGTATTAAACTCAATCAATATTTGCAACGGCTCACTGAAAACCCGCCCAGCGAGACAAACTGGACAAAAAACGAGCAACTCGCTTACTGGATAAATGCCTATAATGCCTTCACCATTCAACTGATTATCAGAAATTACCCGTTGAAAAGTATCAAAGATATAGGCGGCAAAATACCGAAGGTCAATTCCCCCTGGGACATCAAGTTTTTTTTTATTGGAGAAGAAAAGATGGACTTGAATACCATCGAACATAACATCCTGCGAAAGAAATATGATGAGCCACGCATCCACTTCGCTATCGTGTGCGCTTCAAAATCGTGCCCCGTGCTGTTGAATGAAGCCTTCGTATCCGAAAAATTGGAAGCTCAGTTGGCGCGACAAACCAAAGAGTTTTTGAAAGACGATTTCAGAAATAAAATCACCGTTGATAAGGTGCAGCTCTCGAAAATATTCGACTGGTTTAAAAGCGACTTCACAACAAAAGGCTCGCTGATTGATTTTCTCAATCAATATGCGCCCGTGAAAATCAACGCTGACGTCAAAATTAGCTACCTCGACTACGATTGGGGATTAAATGAATAAAGGGTAGTTCTAAAGATTACCATTCACCCATTCTCCTTTGGAGAAAGAAGGGATGAGGCAAGACAAAAAGAGCAATTTCTAGAATAGCTCTAAAGTAAAATTTAACCGGATGCAAATGATACAAGTAAATTGAACAAACACATTGTCATTATCGGCAACGGCATTTCGGGTATTACCTGCGCGCGGCACGTTCGTAAAATGAGCGATGCCAGTATCACCGTGATTTCAGGCGAGTCGGAACATTTTTTTTCACGCACCGCGCTCATGTATATCTATATGGGGCACATGCAATATGAGCACACCAAGCCTTATGAAGATTTCTTCTGGGGAAAAAACAGAATTGAATTGCAGAAAAAATATGTAACCCGCGTTGATAGTAAAAACAAAACACTGCAATTCAGCGATGGCGGTTCAATGAACTATGACACGCTGGTGCTTGCAACCGGCTCAAAGCCCAATCGCTTTGGCTGGAAAGGACAAGACTTAAAAGGCGTGCAGGGATTGTATCACCTGCAAGACCTTGAAGCGATGGAAGAAAACTCGAAGGGCATCACGCACGCTGTGATTGTCGGGGGAGGATTAATCGGCATCGAAATGGCGGAGATGCTCCGCTCACGCAACATCGGGGTGAGCCTGCTGGTGCGTGAAAAAAATTATTGGGACAATGTGCTGCCGCCTGAAGAAGCGCAGATGATAGGTCGCCACATTTGCGAGCACCATGTGGATTTGCGTTTGGAAACTGAACTTGCTGAAATAATAGGCAACAGCAATGAAAAGGTAAAATCCATCATTACTAAAACCGGAGATGAAATCCCTTGTCAGTTTGTAGGATTGACGGTGGGCGTAAGTCCCAATATTGATTTTTTAAAGGACAGTGAAATCGAAACACAGCGCGGCATTCTGATAAATAAATATTTTGAAACGAATGTCACGGATGTCTATGCGATTGGCGATTGCGCGCAATTCAACAACCCGCTACCGGGGAGAAAACCCATCGAACAAGTTTGGTACACCGGGCGCATACACGGTGAAACATTGGCAAAAACGCTCTGCGGAAAACGCACCGCTTATCAACCCGGTCATTGGTTTAATTCGGCAAAGTTTTTTGACATCGAATACCAAACCTACGGTACGGTGAATACCACGCTCAATGATGATGAAGAAACATTTTATTGGGAACATCGGTCAGGTAAAATTTGCTTCCGGGCGGTTTTTGACAAATCAAACCGTCAACTTATCGGCATCAACGGGTTCGGCATGCGCTTGCGCCATGACGTGATTGACCGTTGGCTCACAGAAAAGCGCAATATGGATTATGTGATGCAACATCTCGCTGATGCCAACTTCGACCCGGAATTTTATGAGCCTTATGAAAAAGAAATTATTTCAAAATATAATCAAGAATTTAACACCGAGCTGCAGCCTGCGAAAAAAAGCTGGAAACGGATTTTAAATTTAATCGTGCAAAATACATGAACAAATCAGGTAATTCCTTATCCATCGCCAATCCCGACAACAGCACATTGGACGGCATTCAAAAAGTCGGGCTTGCACTCGCATCAACCGGCATTCTCTTGTTGCTTATTTCTTGGGCGGGCGTCCGGTTGCCTTCCACCGCTTTTCTTTCCGTTTCATTGATATCCATTTTAACCGGAACCGCGTTGTATGCTTTCCGAATGTATAAAAAAATTCCCGCAGGCGTCCATAACAATGGCGTGTGGACCTCTTCGCTCACCGGCAGGGGCGCTGCTGCATGGGTAACTGGCATTGTACTTACCGGATTTTACGTGGCGCTTTATTGGTTTCCGCAACATCTCGGATTGGCGGAGAATGGCGGGGAAAACAGGGGATTGGTTGCGCTGTTCGACCCGCTCAGCCGTTTTTTCAAGGGTCAGCCCGCCTCGCAGTGGTTTGTTTACGGCACGCTTTATACCCTTGCCATCATTGCGATGGGATATAAGTTTTTGCTGAAATACCGGAACAACCGCTATCAGCAAATCAGAACCTTCGCGGTGATGGTGTCCCAATTATTTTTCGCCTATCTCATTCCTGAAATCATGGAAGGTTTAAATACGGAAAAAGCCTATTTCGCCAAAGACCTGAAAAATATCTGGCCCCTGCATTATTATTTTTTTGACAACTGGCATTTGGACAACATGCGACAGGGAGGCTCCCTCGGCATGTTTTTTCTTATATGGGGAATAATTTTATCCGTTTTACTGACGCCCGTTATCACCTACTTTGCCGGCAAGCGCTGGTATTGCTCGTGGGTGTGCGGCTGTGGCGGATTAGCGGAAACTGCGGGCGACCCGTTCCGGCATCTGTCCTCAAAAAAACTTTCGGCATGGAAGATTGAAAGATGGATGATTCATTCCGTGCTGGTATTTATTGTGGTGGTGACCACCGTTGTTCTTTACGGCTATTTCAAAAATGTGGATTCCATTTTCGGACTAAGTATCTATAAATATTTTAATCAGCCTTACGGCTTTCTCATTGGCGCAATGTTTTCAGGCGTGATTGGAGTGGGCTTTTATCCGCTGCTCGGCAACCGCGTGTGGTGCCGCTTCGGGTGTCCGCTTGCGGCATACATGGGAATTATTCAACGCTTTAAATCACGTTTCAGAATTACGACCAACGGAGGGCAATGTATTTCCTGCGGCAACTGCTCCACTTATTGCGAACAGGGGATTGACGTGAGGGCGTATGCGCAAAAAGGGCAGAACATCGTGCGCGCGTCCTGCGTAGGTTGCGGCATCTGCACGGCTGTGTGCCCGCGGGGCGTATTGAAATTGGAAAACGGACCGGAAACGGAAAGAATAAAATCTGAGCCTGTGTTAACGGGCAACAACATAAATTAAACTTATAAATAATGCTGACAAAAATAGTTCTTGTGAAAATTGCGCTAGTTATTGCGCTGGCGGTTTACACGCTGTCCATGCTTGTCATTTTTTTATACAGTGTCGCGCAGGCGCAATTGGTCTATTGGTACCTGAAAGACCGAAAAAATAAAAAGCCGACTCCCGCACTGCCGCCTGAAAGTGAATTGCCGCATGTCACGGTTCAACTACCGGTGTATAATGAGATGTATGTGGCGGAGCGGTTGATAGATGCCGTTGCTGATTTTGATTATCCTAAGGAAAAATTGGAGATACAAGTCCTGGATGATTCCACAGACGAAACGAGCGACATTATCGCGCGGAAAGTCAGCGAATGGCAGGCGAAAGGATTAGACATCAAACATCTGCAACGGACAAACCGCATCGGGTTCAAGGCGGGCGCGCTGAAAGAAGGACTAGCTGTGGCGAAGGGCGAGTTCATCGCCATCTTCGACTCTGATTTTATTCCCTCAGTAGATTTTCTAAGAAAAACTTTGCCGCATTTCGAGCATGAAAAAATCGGCATGGTGCAAACGCGCTGGGACCATATCAACCAGGATTATTCCCTGCTCACCAAAGTGCAGGCAGTGATGCTGGATGCGCATTTCTCGGTGGAGCAGGCAGGGCGCAACCGCGCGGATTATTTCATCAACTTCAACGGCACAGCAGGTATCTGGCGCAAATCATGCATCCTTGACGCGGGCAACTGGCATTCGGATACGCTCACCGAAGACATTGACCTGAGCTACCGCGCGCAACTGAAAGATTGGAAGTTTGTTTACCTTGAAAACGTGGATTCGCCCGCTGAACTGCCGCCCGTAATGAGCGCGTTCAAAACGCAGCAATACCGATGGACAAAAGGCGGTGCCGAAACCGCGCGCAAGCATTTCCGCAACATGCTACGCTCTGACAAATCATTTCTCGTGAAGTGGCACGGACTCGTGCATCTGTTTAACAGCTCTGTTTTCATCTGCGTCATTATTTCCTCGGTGATGAGCGTTCCGCTGTTGCTGATGAAAGGGCAGTTCCCGGAATTTCATCGGTTTTTTCTTACCGCCTCATTGTTTCTGCTGAGTTTTGCCGTGCTGGGAATCATCTACTGGCTTTCCACCATGAGCAGAAAGGCAAGCGTATTCCAATCCGCCATTTACTTCTTCCGCACTTTTCCGTTGTTTCTTTCCGTGATGATGGGGATGTCGCTGCATAATTCCATTGCTGTGATAGAAGGATACATCGGTAAAAAAACGCCATTTGTGCGCACCCCGAAGTTCAACATCAAAAGCAAGACGGACAGTTGGTCGGGCAATCGCTATGTCAGCTCGCAAGTGAACAAACTTACGCTGGCGGAAGGGTTCATGGCGCTATACTTCTTCGCTGCGGTATGCACAGCGTTCTTCATCGGTGATTACGCTTTCCTGCCATTCCACCTCTTGCTTGCTTTCGGATTTGGCGCGGTGTGCTACTATTCGGTTTTTCAATCTAAGACGAAAGCAATTTAAAATCCTCTTTTTATTTATTCATTTTGAAAAGTTCCGCTAATATTATTATTATCATTCCTGCCTTTAACGAAGAAAATTCGGTAGGAAAAGTTATTCGGGATATTCCAAAAAAATTAGCGCGTGAAATTGTGGTAGTTAATAACAACTCGAATGATGATACGCGGGCGAATGCAATAATGGAAGGCGCTACCGTTTTGGACGAGCCGCAGCAGGGTTACGGTCGTGCCTGCCTGAAAGGAATTTACTATGCGGAAAAGCTGAAACCGCAACCGGAT
>JBGTCY010000177.1:0-74858 GCA_041748615.1 Chitinophagales bacterium | reverse complement strand
GTCTTATGTTTGTTGAAGAAAGCTACAATTAAGGATAGTAAAATCTGAAATTGTCTTTGCTGTTCTTCTGTTATTTCGTCTGTAAGACTTTCGGAAAACTCAATTGCTTGTTCGGTTACTTCTTCAAAGTCTTCAATTATTGTCCAATTTCTTTGCTGTGCTGCTATGGCTGCAATTTGTCCTGAAATACCACTTAATGCAAAATTCAGATTGTTGATTTGTGCTAAAGCTGGTGATTGAATTTTAAGAGCTTCTGTCATTGCTCTTATTCCACTAAATAGCTGTTCGTGTTGTCTGTTAATTGAAGTGATTGCATCAAGCGTTGTTTGTGGTATGGCAAATTTTGATTGAAGGCTCAAACCTTTTGTCATTGCTTCAATTGCAGATAGAGTAGGGTTCTCAAACATTCTATGATGTTTTTGCATACTCTTAGCAAGTTCAGTAGCCATACTTAAACCACTAAGGTTTTTTGTAATGCTCTCTTGAGCCTTAAACAACTCAGATAATTGAGAACTAAGCCCCAAAGATTTCTGTATGTTTTGATGCCATTGAGTAGATTTTAATATGTCCTCAAATCCTGCCATTAATTTTTTTCTACGATTTTTATTTCCTCTTCAGTTAAGCCGTAAAGTTGGTAAACCAATTGGTCTATTTTATTTTCCAAGTTGGTAGTATCTGCTTCTGAATTTTTGTACTTTAATTCCAATATCTCCTTTGCAAATTCACTTATCGGTTTTTGCTTTTCTATATCAATGTTTGGAATGGGTAGCTTCCTTAATTCCGTTAACGTGGTTTGCCTAAAATCGTCTTTAGTGGCAATGGATGATGAGTTTAAATAAATGAATGATATTAGCTTGCTTGCTACAATGCCCGTAAGAAAAAAACAATCGAACTTATCATCAATTGGTATAAATGGATTGATGTCCTTTTTAAAAACTAATTTTTCATTACAATAAGTAACTGAAAGCCTGTCTTGTCGGCTAATTATTCGCCTTATTAATATTTTCGGTTCTGCTTGATAGAATTGAATGAGATTTCTTTTTTCGGATAAATCGGTGTTGTAAACACTATTTTTATTCAAACTATAATTGTAAACATTCCCTTTTGCAAGGAATGGAAATATATACTCAGAGCTATTTTCATTTGTTTCTGGGAAATTACTGCCTGATAAACCTTGAGTTGATTTCGTAATTGAGCCAAATTGAACAAAGGATTCAGAATCAAACCTTGAAAACTGATGTGCAGTTTTATCAATGATTACTTTATAGTCAGGCGATTTGATTTCGGACACTTTGAAATTATTGTATTCCAAGTTTTCTAATGATTCAACTTTTGCTTTTTTATCAAAAGCATAGATTGAATACTCTGATTTACGTACTTTAGAAATGAAATAAAGAGCTGTATCTACATAAGCATCTTCAAAAATGTTAAATGGGAGATTTATCAATTTTTCAAGTCCGAAATTTTCAAAAAAGTAATTTCTGAATTTCGAATAGTTCTCGCCAGTCTGCCAAGTAACAGGAGCAATATAAGCCAACAGCCCATAATTATTAAGGATGCTTAACCCTTCTAAAATAAAGGGAACAGATGATTCATATTTTCTTTCTAAATGTTCGTATTTGTTGTTAAAAAATTTTCTTTCGTTAATTTCAAAAGCTTCCAATGGAATATAAGGCGGATTCCCAATCACCACATCAAAGCCCACAAAATCGCCATCATCATTCAGCACCTCGGGAAATTCAAAACGCCATTCAAAAGCGTTTTCAAAAATTTTGTTGGCTTTTATGGCTTCAATTTCGGCTTCCAACTTTTGAGTTTCTCCGGTCAGTTGCTTCACTTTCTTGTTCCATGCGGCTTTTTCTTTTTCAGACATTTCAAACAAACTCTGCTGAGTAGTGAGTTTCACCAATTCTCCTTCCAGTTTGTAGAGTTTTTTCACCTTCGGGTCGTTCCTCGAAATTTCACTTCTGAAATCCGATTTGATGTCGGCAATCAGTCGTTCCATTTCTTTTTTTTGCTCCTTGCTTTCAGCGTTGCGGTAGGTGGCAACGGCAACTCGGTAGGTGTCAATCGTCCACTTGCTTTTTTTCAGGGCTTGCCGCAGGTCGGCATCAATGGCAAAACGGCTCACCAATGAGTTGCCGCATTTGATGTTGATGTCAATATTCGGAAGGGTTTGTAATTCTTGTTGAGACAGGGCATGCCCTGTCTGTACTATGTAATAAGCGTTTTTCAAAAGCTCAATCCACAAACGCAAACGGCAAATTTTTACCGAATTGGAATTGATGTCCACTCCGAAAAGGCAATTTTCAATAATCGTTTGCTTTTCGTGGAAAAGCGTTTCCTGTATGCGTTGGCTTTCTTTGTTGACGGGGATGTATTCAAACAGTTCACCTTCTTCGTCCGTTACAATCAATTCATCATTCACCACTTCAATTTCATAGCGGTGCAATGATTTTCCTTCTCTGTCTTCCAGTATTTTCAAATCATTTTTCACGGCAATCATCTCATTCAAAGCAGAAACCAAAAAATGCCCCGAACCCACAGCGGGGTCGCATATTTTAATGCTATTAACTATCTCATTAGCTTGTTTTCTTTTAATTCTTTGTGGAATAAGTTCATAAATGTCCTCAAGGGTTTTTATTCCCCCTTCGGGGGTCAGGGGGCTTTCGTTGAATTTCTGCACCACGGCTTTGCGAATTGTTTCACGGCACATATACATGGTGATGAAACCCGGAGTGAAAAACGAACCGTCTTTGTAGCCGTTTATTTTTTCAAAAATCAAACCGAGCACCGAAGCATTAATCAGCGTTTTGTTGTCTTCCTGAATTTCTTCCGAACCTTCACTGCTGAAATCGTAAGCATCTAAAAAAGCAAAAAGGTATTCGAGTGTGCTTAATTCTCCTGTTCTTTTTTTGCCCTGGTCGTTTTTCAGAACGGTGGAAGAAATGATGGGAATGGTTTTATCGTCTTTCAGGTTGCTGATAAACAAAGTAACCTGCTCAATATCGGTCGGCTCAAAAAGCGAAGAATTGAGATACGGAACTTTCTCAAAAATCTTTTTTACATCATCGTTTCGTTCGTCATACTTGCGCGCCAACACCTGAAAAAATAAGCTGTTCAGGTCGTCATAGTTTTTGATTTTGTCAAGGTTGAGAAACGAATAGGATTTGTCACCTTTGTGATAGGTAATCAGTTGGGCTTCCAGCAATTTCAAAAACAAAATACGGTTTATCCAGGTGATACTCAGTTCAAGAGCAACATTGAAAAGTCGTTCCTGTGTATTGCTGCCGAATTGGTTTGGTCTTTCCAACCGGCTCAATTTATCTAAGCTGTCAAGTTGAATGATGACATCTTCCAGGATGGTTCCCGTGTGCCTTTCGCCCGGCTTGTTTCGCTGAATAAGTTTTTTGCTTCCTTCTTTGGTTTCGGTCAGTCCAATGATATGCAGCAACTCGCTGTAAAAGCGTTTGTCAAGGCTGTTGCTGTCGTTGGTGAACGGCAATTTGAGAAGATGCTCCGGTGAAAGCAGTTTAAACAAAGCTATCAGCGAAACATCTTCGGCTTTGTCGGCATTGCGTAACGGTTTTTGATAGACTTGCAGATTGAAATAAGTAAAATCAATCTCTGCGGAAATTCCGGCTATGAACGGCTCTGCAATATGTTTATAGAAAAAATCGGTTCTGGTATCCACCAATCGTCCGTTTTCAAAATCGTTAAACTGCTTTACGAATTGTTTATTTTGGGCAAAGAGCTTGTCGAAGTGCCTGGCGTCAAAAATGAACCATTCGTAAATGTTGGTGATGACCAGATGTCTTACTTCAAGATTTTTGAGAGTTATTCTTTCTCTTAAATAATAAAGCGTCAATTCCTGAAAAGCTTTTGTATTCAGTTTTTCAGTCGAAACCATTTCGCTTTTATTCGTGGGCTTTTTCGCTTCGATAATTACGCCAACTGAAGTATTGGCATTTTGTCCGTTGTGAATAACAAGGTCATTCCATCCTTTGGTGTTGACGAAATGATTTGGATCGTAATAGGTTTTCTTTAAAAAATCAATGACTAAGTTTTTATGAAACTCTTCGCTTTCGGTGTCATTAGACCTGTCGAGTAAAGCAATGAGATTGGACTTGAAACGCTCAATATCAGACCGGTTGGGTTTTACTTTTAAAAAGGCTTTATTCAGCGCCTTTCTTGGTTTCAATTCTTTTAAAATCATTTACAAATTATATTTTGTTTTTTCAGTCGGTTAAGATAAGTTTTTTGGTCGTAACGGTGTCAGAGCGTTGACAAATATTGGCTCTATTGGTTTTGCGAAGGGTCGGCTTATGTGTCAGGCTAAACCAGATGTGCCATTTTCTGTGGTTGGCATTTCGGGGCTTTTTCTGTGTGTTTATTGTTGCCTGTTGTTTGTCATAGGGTTGACACTATCTCCTGAGCAGAAAACACATTTACTTTGGGAAAATCAATTCGTTTCAAAATATTGAAATGCGCATCGTTTGTTACAAGATAGTCGGCATTATTTGAAATAGCAGCGTCCGCATATTTGTTGTCATCAGCATCAGCGGTAATTAGATTGAATTGATAAAACGGCTCCGCCTTGACAGTTGCCGGATTGCCGATGAGCATATCAACTACATCGCTTGCAACCACATGATTGGTTTTTAAAGTCAGCACTTCAAAATATTCCAGCAAAATTTCATTGCTTACAATAACCGTTACCGTACCGTCAACAATCTTGCGGTAAATTTCGTTGTAAGGCGATTTCGAAGGGATGGAAACAATCAGTACATTACAGTCCAGTACGATTTTCATGGTTTGCCGGAGACACGGTTATGCTCTTTCAGCCACTTTTCCATTGTTTCGCGGTTCCAGCCTTGCTCATCCCACATTTTATCCATTTGCCCGGTGGCACGCTCGGCAAAATAACGCGTAAGCAGTTGCTTTATCTCAAGCAGTTGATTTTCGCTCAATTCGTACTGAAAAAATTTGAGCAATTCGAGCTGAAGATTTGTGAGTTTAGCTTGATGTCTCATAGTTTCAAAGATAATCGCTTCATGTGATTTTTTTTATTAGATGCGGTTTCCTTGGGATGCATTTTTCCCCTCGCATCCTGAGTTTCATTGCAAAACGCGTGAGTTTGGACAGCTTTTTCTGACAAATTGTCGCCTATCTTCGCGTGGCAAGAAAATTGACGATTGCAATCCGCTTTAAATCACCTGATATGACTGAAGATACTGTTCGTACGTCCGAAACCGCGAATGAAGCGCCTGAACAGGAACAGCCGACACCGCAGCCCCGCCTGAAAAGACGCTCGTCCATCGTGCGATTAAAAGAAAAAATTCACGCTTTGAAAGAAAGAAACGAAGAATTGACGGACAAATACCGCAGGCTCTATGCTGACTTTGACAATTATAAAAAAAGAACCGCTAAAGAGTGGCTGGAGAAAAACAAAGAAGCCGGAAAAGATGTCATCGTTCAGTTATTGCCGGTGCTGGATGATTTTGAGCGCGCAATCAAAACAATCCGAACTTCCGACAACCTAGAAGCGATTCGCGAAGGCTCTGAACTGATTTTCGGCAAGCTGAATAAAAACTTAGAACAAAAAGGATTAGAACCGATGCAATCCATCGGTCAGCCTTTTGATACGGAAAGACATGAAGCCATCACAGATATTCCCGCCCCGGATGAAAATTCAAAAGGAATTGTGCTGGATGAAATTGAAAAAGGATATTTGCTCAACGGAAAAATCATCCGCTACGCGAAAGTGGTAATCGGAAAGTAAGGTTGCAGATTGATAGCTGATTAAGATTGAAATCCAATACACCACACAATCATAATACTAAAAATTTGAGGTTGCATTATACATGTCAAAACGAGATTATTACGACATTTTAGGGGTTTCCAAAACCGCTTCAGCGGAAGAAATTAAAAAAGCTTATCGCAAAGAAGCGCTTAAATATCATCCTGACCGCAACCCGGGCGACAAGCAGGCGGAAGATAAATTTAAAGAAGCGGCAGAAGCTTACGAGGTGTTAAGCGATAAAGATAAACGCGCCAAGTATGACCGCTTTGGTCATAATGGAGTAAAAGGGGGTCAGGGCGGATTCAGCGGTGAAGGCATGAGCATGGACGATATCTTCTCTCACTTTGGCGATATTTTCGGAGAAGGTTTCGGCAGGAGCGGGGGCAGTCCGTTTGAAACATTTTTTGGCGGCTCGCAAGGCGGCAGGCGCGGAGGCGGCAGAAGGGGCGCTAACCTGCGCATCAAAGTAAAACTCACGCTACAGGAAATCGCCAAGGGTGTAAAGAAACAGGTGAAAGTAAAAAAAATGCTCACTTGCACGGTGTGTAACGGCACTGGCGCAAAAGACAATTCTTCCTTCAACACTTGCAGCACCTGCGGTGGCGCGGGAGCCGTGCGCAGGGTGTCCAACACTATCCTCGGGCAAATGCAAACCACTTCTACTTGTCCCTCCTGCCACGGTGAGGGACAAACTATCACCGCTCGCTGCGGCAGTTGCGCGGGAGAGGGAAAAACTTACGGAGAAGAAACCATTAACATTGATATACCGGCAGGCGTGAATGAAGGCATGCAGCTTTCCATGCACGGAAAAGGCAACGCGGGAGAGCGGGGCGGACCTCCGGGCGATTTGATTATCCAGATTGAAGAGGCGCAAGACCCTCACCTGAAACGGGTCAACAACAATGATGTGGTTTATGACCTGTATCTGAATTTTGCCGATGCCGCTCTCGGCACTACGGTTGAAGTACCGACCATTGACGGCAAGGCGAAAATCAAAATTCCGCCCGGCACCCAGGCGGGAAAAATTTTACGTCTGAAAGGCAAAGGAATTCCATCCGTTGACAGCAGCTATCATGTGGGCGACCAATTGGTGGATGTCAACATCTGGACACCCAAAAACTTATCCCGCGAAGAGCGTGAATCTTTGGAAAAATTCCGCAAATCAGACAATTTCCAGCCCAATCCGGAAACCAATGAACGCGGATTTTTTGAAAAGTTCAAGGATATGTTCGGAGGTGGCGAATAATCCCCCAAATTAAAAAAATCGAGCTTTTTAACAAGAAGTCGCCAGCGGAGTTGTTTTCCTGCTGTGACTCAGAATAATTCGAATTGAAGTATCGGAGGGAATATACTTTTCCGTATTCAACCGGTTAAGCACTTCCTGCATAGCCTCCTGCTCTTCTTTCAATTCCCAGTCAGCGGATAACTGCTCATTGAGCAAGTTTGCCTCCGGGTGATTGATTTCGCCATACAATTGTTTTACTAAAAGATTGTGTGTAGATGTGTTTTTCATAAACGAATATTTAGATGAAAAAAAATTCTGTTTGAAATAAAAGACAGGATAAAAACGGGGAGGGTGTACGAATATTGTATTGAGCGTAAAAAATATTGTACAGGCACGACTAAAAAGATAGACACCCGTAGTCAGATGACTACAGGTGTCCTGTCATGAAAAGGCTCTTAAGATATTTTTTATAAGCTGATTTGTTTTTCAGCAATCAATTTTCTCAGGTTAATCAGCGCGTAACGCATCCTTCCTAATGCCGTGTTGATGCTCACGTTGGTCATATCCGCGATTTCTTTGAAACTCAGGTCGTGATAATGTCTGAGCACTACCACTTCGCGCTGCTCATCGGGAAGGTGTGCCAATAATTTGCGCACCTTATCATAAGTTTCATCGCGGGTGATTTTATCCTGAGCGTTTTCTTCGGCAAATTGTAAGATATTGAAGATGTCAAACCCTTCGCTGTTAGTGATGGCGGGGGTGCGTTTGGTTCTGCGGTAATGGTCAATACAGAGGTTGTGTGAAATTCTCATCACCCAGGGCAAAAACTTCCCTTCCTCATTATAATGTCCTGAACGCAGCGTGTTCACTACTTTAATAAATGTCTCCTGAAATAAGTCTTCGGCAAGATACCTGTCCCTGACGAACATGATAATCGCGGTGAAAACTTTTTCTTTGTGCCGGGCAATCAGGCATTCAAGTGCGGTTTCATCACCGGAAATGTACCGGCTGACTAATTCCTGGTCGGAAAGTTGTGTTTTAATCATAACTGCGTTTTTTTTAGTGAATGAACCTTAACCGCTGAGTTAGAGACAATCCCATAAAGCCAACAACCTTGCCAATTGCCGGAAATGACTTGCTTTAGGCTGACTTACCTTGATTCGCTCTTCCCGGAGCGCCTGTTTGTGTAGAATATTGAACAGGCGTTGTATAGTTTTAAGGAATTTTCTGTGTTTGAACAGGATGATTTTGTGGTCTGTTGCGTCTAAAAGAGGATTGCGATGGTTGCGTTCGTTGTGAAGTCTTGCTCACATTGCGGTTACGCTCACAGAAATTTCTTATCAGTTGGGCTATTGCAATATACATCACCTCGCCTCGCAATTCAAAGAAGTGAAGGGGCTGACATAGTCAAATTTTAAGAAGATAGGATATAGGAAGCACCTGTGCGATTGCTATTTTGTATTTAGTGTCAACATAATTTCTCTAAAACTTGCTAACCCTGCTTCTAGGTTTTCAATTATATCTTCTGCCAGTTCTTCGGGGTCGGGTAAGTTGTCTAAGTCAGCCAGTGATTTGTCTTTAAGCCAAGAAATGTCTAGGCTTGTTTTATCTCTTGCAATGATTTCTTCATAACTGAACTTTCTCCAACGTCCTTCGGGATTTGATTCAGGGTGATAGGTTTCTTTTCGTTTGTTTCTGTTGTCGGGTTTGTAACAGTCAATGAAGTCTTTTAGTACGTCAATGTTTAAGGGATTTTTCTTTAAGGTGTGGTGAATATTTGTACGATAATCATAAACCCAAATCTCTTTTGTCCAAGGATTTTTACTTGCAGGTTTGTTGTCAAAGAAAATCACATTTGCTTTCACTCCTTGAGCATAAAAAATTCCTGTCGGTAAGCGAAGTATAGTATGCAAGTCAGTTGTTTCTAAAAGCTTTTTACGAACTGTTTCACCTGCACCGCCTTCAAACAATACATTGTCAGGCAATACAACGGCTGCTTGTCCTGTAGTTTTGAGCATTGAACGAATGTGTTGCACAAAGTTCAATTGTTTGTTACTTGTTGTTGCCCAAAAGTCTTGTCGGTTATAGGTTAAATCGTCTTTTTCTTGTTCTCCTTCGTCATTTGTGAAAGTCTGTGAACTCTTTTTGCCGAATGGAGGATTGGCTAAAACATAATCGTAAGTTGTTGGAGAAGCAGCAATCAAAGCATCAGCAGGGGAAATGAAATTATCGCTTTCAATGTCGCCAATGTTATGTAAGAACAAATTCATCAAAGCCAAACGTCTTGTTCCTGCAACAATTTCGTTTCCGAAAAAGGTCTGCATTTTCAGAAACTTGTTTTCCTCTTTATCCAGTTTGTTGTTTTCTACAATGAAATCATAAGCCGCTAAAAAGAAGCCGCCTGTTCCGCAACTTGGGTCAGCAATGGTTTTCATTGGTTGTGGCTGAACACATTCTACCATTGCACGAATCAAAGGTCGTGGCGTAAAATATTGTCCTGCTCCGCTTTTTACGTCTTGTGCATTTTGCTCTAAGAGTTTTTCGTAAATATCTCCTTTCACATCTGCACCCATTACCAGCCATTGTTCGCTGTCAATCATATCAATGATTTTGGCAAGCATTGCAGGGTCTTGAATTTTGTTTTGGCTCTTGGTAAATATTTGACCTAAAATACCTTTTGCAGTGCTTAATTCCCTTAGCAAAGTGGCATAATGCAATTCCAGTTCTGCACCTTTTTTATTGGTTAAACTTTCCCAGTTGTATGCTTTTGGGATTGGTAGTTTTCTGTTGTGTGGCGGCTTACTATATTCATCCGCCATTTTTAAGAAAAGCAAATAAGTGAGTTGCTCTAAATAGTCTCCGTAACCCACACCTACGTCACGCAGGGGATTACAGAAACTCCATACTTTGCTTACTATACTTGATGTGTTGTTATTAGCCATTATTCTGATTGATTATTATCTTTTTTATTATGCTCTACAGCTTTAATTTCATCTGCCAACAAAGTTTGTAATTTGTCTTTGGGTAGTAAAAGTTGATACTCAGCTACACCGATGGGCTTGTTTATATCTTGTAGGGCAATTTCTACATCCAAGTGGTCTTTATCTGCACAAAGTATTATACCTATGGATTGGTTTTCGCTTTCACCTTTTTCTAATTTATCGAGCAAGGAAAGGTACAAATTCATTTTGCCAATATACTCAGCTTTAAAACTTCCGATTTTTAATTCAATGGCTACCAGTGAACGCAGACCTCTGTGAAAAAAAAGCATATCTACAAAGTACTCTTTGCTATTGTATTCTAAGCGGTGTTGGTTCCCAATAAAACTAAATCCATTGCCAAGTTCCAGTATAAACGATTTGATTTTTTCTATTAAACGTTTTTCTAGTTCCAACTCTTTTACCGGTTCGTTGATTCCTAAAAATCCTAAGTTGTAACTGTCTTTAAACACTTCATTGGCATAGTTTGCATTAAGGGTAGGAAGGGTTTCATTAAAATTATTAGCCTTGATTTGTTTCCCCAATTGGCTGAAACTATCCATTTTTATTGCGTTAAGCAGCAAATCTCTTGACCAACCCTTGGTTACAACTTCATTAGCGTAAAACACCACTTCTTCATGTGTTTTTAATTTATCCAGCAACAGTAAATTATGACTCCACGGCAAAACTGCTACGCTGTGTAGCAGTTTTGAATCTGCTTGATAATAACGTTCATAATAGCGTTTCATATTCCATAGATTGCGGGGCGATAAGCCCATATCCGGAAACTCTTTTTTTAGGTCAACTGAAAGCTGATTTACCACACCACTACCATAGCCTTCTTCTAAATGTTTTTCAAACAGGAGTTTTCCCAAGTTCCAATAAATAGAATTGCTTGATTTGGCTAATTGTTGGGCGGCAATATTTCGCGCATCACGTATTTCTGCGACAGCTTGTCGCAGTATGTTGCTATAATCTAGTTGATTGATACTTGTATTCTTCATTTTTTTTTATCCCTAATTGATTGCTCGTAATTCTTAATTGAAGATTCGTAATTAATTAATTTCCCCTCAAACGCCTTTTTTAAAATACTCTGCCGCAAGGTTTCTGCCTGTAGCAAACTTTGGCTAATGGTTTCTTCTATTTTATCGCAAATGGTTAGTTTGCTTTCTAATTCATCCACTATGAGTTGCTGTTCCACGGGTGTTGGCGGAATGGGTATTTGCAATTCTCTCATTGTTTTTAAACCAACGTTTTTTATTGTGCTACCTGTTGCATTTTTATTTGCGTAGCTAGTAAAACGACTACTTGTAAGAAAATACCTGATATAGAATTTATTTATTGTTTCCAATACATTGAAATAACAAGCACTCTTTCCAAGAATAACATTTTCGTTATTATAAAATGCTGTATATCCCAATGACCCATTTATCGAAACAAAAATCGTGTTTTCATTCAATGGCTTTTTGTATTTATTATATTCTTCAAATGAAACCCGTTTTGTATTTCCCTTTATCTCAATTTTCCCATCATTCAAATTATTGCCATTGATAAAATAATAATCACCATTTGCGGAATATTTAGGTGTGCCATGTAAACCATCGCCCAAAACTGAAGTAATCTCTTTTAGCTCCTTTATTTTCCAACCTTTCGGCAACTCACCATCATTTACTTTCTTATTAGTGAGTTTCCCTTCAAAAGCCCATTTCAACAAACTTTGCCTATACACTTTTAATTGTTGTTGGGCGGTTTCCAGTTGTTGTATGCCATTTTCTAATTCGCTGAGTAGTTCTTCTATTTTAGCTACTATGGCTTGTTGTTCGGGGAGTGGGGGAATGGGAACAAGGAGTTTTTTAAATCTTGTATGAGTTAAGTTTAATCCACTGTCGCTTCCCCCAGTTTTCATTTTATCAATTTCTTTCCAAGCCTTTTGGGAAAGCAAAAATAATTCTACAAATTCCGGGATAGCTATTTGTGCTTTAATTCGAAAACGATACATCTTACCTGACAATAGAAGTTTCTTTCTTGTCTTTCTAACAAGGCAAGCAACCCCGCATCTATTTCTTGGACCAGCACAAGTAATAAGTAAATCACCTTTTCTTACTTCATGTTGAATTCTCGGTTCTAAGTGTTTAGGTAAGAGTTTATTTTCTCCTTCCAAAAAATAACCTGATTGAATTGCTGTTGTTTTCAAAACACCCCAATCATTTTCGGATTGTGATGGCTGTTTTTCGCATTGCGGACTCCAGCCTTGACCAAGTATTACTCCTTTGTCATTAGGTGCTAAAATATTCTCGATTGGTAATTCAATCCACTTGTTTTTAGTTTCCTTCCCCATTATGCTGCCAACGCTTCATTTAACTCGTTAATAATTTCATCGGTCTTGTCGCCAAACAATTGCCACATTTTGCCTAAACCACCTTGTGCATTGAATGGGTTTAAGTCAAAATCGTCTTTATCTATATGAAAACTATTGACCACATAATCTTTTATCATTCTGAGCCATTGCATTTGCTCTTCATTAAACTTGGTGGCACCAGCTTGTTTTTTAAACACCCAATCCTGAAAGTTTTTGTCCACTATTTTATCGTAACTGGTCAAAGTGCTGTCTAATCCACTGATTTTACGAATAAGTGAAACAATTGCAGTCAGTTCATTTCTGGGTGAACCATTGCATTGTTCCAGTGCTTCGTATGCCTGCCATACATTCATTGGAGCAAGTGTCGGTTTGTCATTTTGAAGTTTCTCCAACACTTCTTTAATCATGGTGTAAGTCAATTCCCGTCTGCGAAAGGGTTGATTGTAAAAAATCTGCAAAGCCATTAATTCATCTTTGTGTTCTTGCATCCATTCTGAAAAATTGGCAATTAATGCTGCCGCTTTGTTGGTATTGTCTTTGTCCCAACCAACGTGAATCACTTCATCAGGATTAGCCAAGTCAATTTTTTGTTCGTGAGCCTTGCGAACATTTTCAATGTATTCGTTTAGTTCACCAGTAAATACTTTGGCGGCTTCGTTCTGTAATGTTTCAGTTTTAATTTTTATGGCTGCTTCGATTTCAACAGGTGCAGCACCTGCCATTTCGGTTCTTACTTTGTTGTCAATTTCTTCAAGTACATCAGGATTAAAAGCATTCAATAATTCTTTCACCACTAGTGAAACGCTTTTACCGTTGGCTTTTTCGGCAAATTGCTTTTTTTCTTTTTCTGTAATTTGTTTATCTAATCGGGTAAGTCTGTTGGCTAATGAAGTAAATAATTCTTCTTCTCTTGCACCAACTGCAACTGCTTGTAATAAATCTTTTAGCGGAACGCCTGGCTTTTTCTCCAATGGTCGGCTGTCTGTCTTTAAACTTTTGGTTACACCTATTGCATCTACAATTACAAAATGGTCTTTAGTAAATTTTGCAGTTGGCGTAACTTTTCGCAAACTGTCTAAATCAATAGTTCGTGTGCCTCTGCCTTTCATTTGCTCAAAATAATTGATGCTTTTCACATCTCTCATAAAAAGCAAACATTCAAGCGGCTTAATGTCTGTGCCAGTAGCAACCATATCAACAGTTACTGCAATTCGAGGGTGATAGTCATTCCTGAATTGCGATAAAACCGATTTTGGATCTTCGTCAGTTTTATAAGTAATTTTTTTGCAGAATTTATTTTCTTCGGCAAATTCTTCTCTTACAATGTCTATAATATCATTGGCATGGCTGTCAGTTTTAGCAAAGATTAAAGTTTTAGGAACTTCAAAAATTCCGTTTTTATCGTACCGTTCTTTAAAAATCCTTGGTAAATGTTCTTTGAATGTACGGATGATAGTTCTTATCTGATTAGGATTTACGACATCTTTATCCAATTGCTGTTTAGAATAGTTTTCGTCTTCATCCTGTAACTCCATTCGTTTTTTTCTACTCAATCGTTCTCGGTGTTCAATGTATTCGCCTTTCCAGAGTGTAGCACCTTGTTGCGTTACTTTGGTATCAATGATAAATACTTCATAACCTACATTCACACCATCTGCAACAGCCATTTCGTGAGAATATTCACTAACCAAATTCTGGTCAAAGTAGCCAATCGTTCTTTTGTCGGGAGTAGCGGTTAATCCAATTTCAAAAGCATCATAATATTCAAGTACTTGTTTCCACAAATTGTAAATACTTCGGTGGCATTCGTCAATTACAATGAAATCAAAAAACTCAATTGGCATTTTCCCATCGTATTCAATCGGTGGAATTTCTTTTGGTTGATATTTTCGTTCGTTCGGATTTTCTTCTTCGGCACTTTCTTCCAGTTCAGTTCCTTTTAAAATGGAATACAATCGTTGAATAGTGCTGATGCAAACCTGACTGTCCGTTGCGATGTAACTTGATTTCAGTCGTTGAACGCTGTATAATTCAGTGAATTTTCTATTATCGTCATTCGGAACGAATGACATAAATTCTTGCTCCGCTTGTTCTCCTAAATTTTTGGTGTCCACCAAAAATAATACTCGTTTTGCTTTTGCATATTTCAGCAAACGATAAATTGCGGTTATGGCAGTAAAAGTTTTACCCGAACCTGTTGCCATTTGTATTAATGCTCTTGGTCGGTTTTCTTTAAAGGAAGTTTCTAATTTGGTTATGGCGTTGATTTGACAATCACGCAAACCTTCGGTTTGCAATGCAGGCAAGTCGAATAATCTTTTACGAAGTGATTTGTCTCGTTTCACCCAATCTTTTAATGTTTCAGGTCGGTGAAAACTAAATACTTCTCTGGCTCTCGGTTTCGGGTCAGTAAAGTCTGTGAATCTTGTTACCTCTCCTGTGCTGATATACACAAAAGGTAGAGGTTCATTTTTAAGATGTTTGAGTTTGGCGTTTGCATATTCTTCACCTTGTCCCTCGTGAACATTCATTCGATGCCCTTCTTCTTCACGCTTAGCCTCAATAACTCCGCAAGGCTTCCCTTCAACAAATAAAACATAGTCCGCAGGACCAACATCAGTCAAATATTCTTTAACAGCAACTCCAATTCCAGCATTCAAATTAATTTGTTTGATGCTTTGAATAACCCAGCCGCACCGCACAAGTGCGGCATCAATGTTATCTCTTGCTATTTGCTCCGGGGTTTGGTTGGTCATTACTTAATTTAATACAATATTTAGTCGGTTAAGATACGATTTTTCATTCTTTAAACGGTCATTCTCGTCCCGTGGCGGGTGGGAGAATTGGCTCTTTTCAAGCTTGGGTTTGTTTGTCGGCAGAATTTCAAAATATTTTGTGCGGGGGAATAAAACACGAAGCGCTGGGCTGTTCCCGAAATAATACCGGGACAGGCTGTGTCGGAAAAAAAGTCCGCTGTTAGGTTTATATGTTGTCCTGTTGTTTCGATAATTGTCTGTCTGTTTAATGGTTGTTGTGTGGAATTTATTTATGATTTGCTTATTATGATTTGTAATTTCTATTCCAGTCAATAAACCGGCTTTTTTCCTGATGGAAAATGTAAACTCTGTGGTGAAAATATTCCGGAAATGTGACCAAACTACCTTCAATATCATTTTTAAATCTTAATTAAGCAGGTAATCTTTTCAACTGCCATGCCGCTGATACTTCATCTTGAAACTTCCACCACCATCTGTTCGGTTTGCCTTGCGGAAAACGGGCGTATCATTAGTTTACAGGAAGAAATTTCTCCGAACTCTCACTCCGCTTCCATCACGCTGCTGATTGCTCAATTATTTCAACAAACCAATTTTACGCTCAATAATCTGGATGCTGTTGCTGTCAATGAAGGTCCGGGTTCCTATACCGGTTTGCGCATCGGTGTTTCTGTTGCAAAAGGTATTTGTTACGCGCTGAATATTCCGCTGATTAATTTATCCACCACTCAATCACTGGCAGCAGGTGCGGTCAATTCTGTTAGAGATGAAGATGCCTACTATTGCCCGGTTTTGGATTCGGTGAAAAATGAAGTGTATGCGGCTATGTATGATGCCTCACTTAATGTGATTCATCCTCCATCTCCGGTTGGTACGACATTAGACAACTTTCATAAATTTTTTAACGTCCGTAAAATTTATTTTTTCGGTCCGGGTGCATCAAAAGTTTTGAAACCTGAAAATGGAATATTTTTAGATATAAAATCAAGCGCGTCCTACATGGTTCGGTTGGCGGAGGAACGGTTTTCAGCGAAACTATTCGCGGATACCGCATATTTTGAACCGTACTATATGAAATCGTTTATACCTAAGTAAAACTTTATAATCTTGTTTTTGTTATGAGTTAGTGAATGGACACAAAACCTAACAAAAGACTCAATATGAAAGCAAATATTCCGGACAAAATTGTCATTCAGGATGACAATGGGAACCATAACAGAAGTATTGTTTTAGATTATGCTGTACTGCGTAAAGCGGTGATAACTCTGCGCGCGGTAAACCATAAAATCAGAAGACAGATTCTGAAATTGTTGGAAGAAAAAAACAAACTTTCCGTTACTGAAATCTATCAAAAAATGAAGCTCGACCAGTCTATAGCTTCACAGCATCTTGCCGCCCTGCGAAAAGCCGGTGTGGTGAAAACTGAACGGGATGGTAAATTTATTTACTATATGATTGATGAAAATCGTGTAGAAGAAATTTCAAATCTCATTAACGATTTAGCTTCCTAACCTCACAATTAATTTAAACATGACGCTCCCGGAACAAATTAAACTGAAAAAAAGTATTTCCATTTTGAAAGCGCTCGCACATCCGGTGCGATTTTCAATCCTGAAATACATTGACAAACATAAAACAACACCTGTCAATAAAATTTACAAAACCCTAAAATATGAACAGGCGCTCACTTCACAGCACCTTAAAATTCTCAGAGTCAACGGGATTGTAAAATCTAAAAAAGAGGGGAAATTTATTCACTATTCCATTGATTACGAAAAGGTGAATCAACTAAATATGCTTGTGAATAATTTTATGGAGAATGGTAAAAAATCATAGTTTGTGCCGGGCTGAAATCTCCAGCATCCTTTCAATCGGTTTTTTCGCTCTCTCAATAATTTCCTGTGAAAGTGTGACTTCCGGTTCTTCGTATTTCATACACAAGTAGAGTTTTTCCAGTGTATTTAACTTCATATGCGGACAATCATTACAAGCACATTGATTATCAGGAGGTGCCGGAATAAAAGTTTTAGCCGGTGATTTTTTCTGCATTTGATGAATAATCCCTGATTCTGTCGCCACAATAAATTCCTTCGCTGCGCTGCGCATGGTATATTTTAATAAACCTGTAGTGCTGCCGATGAAATCCGCGATTTGCAATACCGCGTCTTCACATTCAGGATGCGCGATAAATTCAGCCTCCGGGTGCTGCTCTTTCAGTTTGATGATTTTTTCCAAAGAAAAAATTTCATGCACCATACAGGTTCCCTGCCACAAGACCATCTCCCTGCCTGTTTTTTTTATCAAATACCTGCCGAGATTTTTATCCGGAGCAAAAATGATAGGCTGATTTTCCGGCACGCTTTCAATCACCTGAACGGCATTTGTCGAAGTACAACAAATGTCCGTTATCGCTTTCACTTCAGCGGATGTGTTTACATAAGTGATGACCACATGTCCGGGATATTTTTCAATAAACTTAGCGAATTCGTCTGCCGGGCAGGAATCCGCCAGAGAACAACCGGCTTTTAAATCAGGAATAATCACCTTCTTTTGAGGTGATAAAATTTTTGCGGTTTCCGCCATAAAATGCACCCCCGCAAAGACAATCATGTCCGCTTTTGTTTCAGCCGCTTTTTGCGACAAACCTAAGCTGTCGCCAATATAATCGGCAATATCCTGAATATCCGCATCCTGGTAATAATGCGCGAGAATAACGGCATTTTTTTCTTTTTTCAGCTTTTCAATTTCCTCAAATAAATCAAGCGCGGGGTTGATGTCTAAGTCTAAAAATCCTTTTTTCGAAAGATTTTCTTTGGCTTTAATAACAGTTTGCATTGGTTTTATTATTTAAGAAATTTTTTAAAAATTTTTAATCATTTATCATTAACCCTGTGAATAGGTGTATTCTATTTTTTCAAAAGTCTTTGATAATCGGTTATCCCTTTTTTAACAAAGCTAATCCACATCCCGTTCAAGTTTTAATCCATTGATTATCAAATCAAACACAACTCTGTAAACACCTGTTGGTAAGGTAGTGTGTTTGAAATTTTTACAATTTTCAGTGTGGGTAATGAAGATTGAATTTGTGCGTATCCCTAAATCTTACCCACACGTTTTTGAAATACATTTTTATTATTTAGCATGTTAAAATTGTTCCAACACGATATGATGTGTTGTCAACATAGTTGTGAACTAATAAACAGAGGGAATGAGTATAATCTGAACTACCGGAAACTACTAATTGTTTTTTCTAAAATCAACCGGCTTTTTTCCGGCATTAAATATTTAACTGATTTCTTTGATTTTAATAACTGCCGGATGTATGTCGCTGAAATATCTATATATGGAGCTTTGAGAATTTTGATATTTTTTTTAAAAGAAAAATCTTTTAATGAATAACCTCTTCTTTTATAAACGTAAATATCAAAACCGGAAAGTATTTTTTTATAATCTTTCCACTGTTCAATATTTTTTAAAGAATCAGAACCTATCAGGAGTTTAAAATGATGTTTGGGATATTTTAATTGCAGATGCCGAAGTGTATAAATTGTGTAGGAAGGCTGTGGTAGTAAAAATTCAACTTTAGAAACCTTGAGTTTAGGATGTTCTGAAACCGCAGCTTCAACCATTTTTAATCGAAGTTCAGCATTCATCAGTTCTTCTTTTTCTTTCAGCGGGTTGTGCGGAGAAACAACGAACCAGATTTCATCCAAATCAGAAAACTCCAAAAAATGATTGGCAATTATCAGGTGACCGATATGAATCGGGTTAAACGAGCCGAAATAGAGTCCGATTTTTTTTTTGGATTTTATCGTACTCATAATTATTTTTTAAAAAAGGACTCTGGTTTAACTCTAATAAATTGAATTGTATCATCCTGAATTGTACATAGAACCCAATAGATTCTATTTTCTCTTACTTTTATTTCAATCTTGTATTTTGTTTTGAATTTTCTTGAGATTTTTAATTTGCAACTGCGAGGATGCCTTTTTTATTTCAAGAATAACTTTTAATAGTTGCTTGTTTAAATCATGGTTGTTTATATTTTGAAAATCACGCCTGAAAGTACCTCTGAAAACAAGATTCATGATTTTCTTAAATCTTTTAAAATATTTTTTCATAAATTATTTCACTTTCTATCCCCGCTTCAATCAGCTTATTCATAATTTCTTCTTCGTAATCCTTTTCTTTAACAACACGGATTTTTGCCTCAAGCGCTTTTACGATTTGCTTCAAAGCGCCTACTTTACTCTTATCTATTTTAATGATTGCAATACTCATGGTTATAATATTTAAATAAACTCAAACAAAATTAAACAATCTATTGACCGTCAATCAGGAAAAAAAATTTCAATAGCTTTGAATCCGATGGAGATATATATAGACGTGGATAACACCATTTGTCACACACAGGGTACAGATTATCCGAACGCGCAACCGATGATGAAGAACATTGAAAGGTTCAATCAACTCTATAAAGAAGGTCATCATCTTGTTTACTGGACCGCGCGCGGGATGAAAAGCGGGATTAACTGGCGCGAACTCACAGAAAAACAGTTTAAGGAATGGGGAGTGTTGTATCATGAATTACGCTTGGACAAACCCGCTTTTGATGTTTTCATTGACGATAAAGTCATAAACGCCCGTGATTGGGAAAAAGGCACATGGATAGAAGGCTGACACGCGCGAAAGCCATCCTTGAAATGGAGAGCAACGCGGTGAAAAATATTCCGCTGAATGAAAACCTGCTCAAAGCGGTGGAAATGTTAATTGCCTGCAAAGGAAAAGTTGTGACGAGCGGCATCGGGAAAGCAGGCATCATCGCCAAGAAAATATCCAGTACTTTTTCATCCACCGGCACACCCTCCGTTTATTTACATCCGGGCGAAGCGCAGCATGGCGACCTGGGGATGTTGGGAAAAGAAGATTTACTCATGGTATTTTCAAATTCCGGGAAAACAAGAGAAGTGATTGAAATGGTGACGCTTGCCAACCGGCTGAATGGAAAAAACTTTCCGGTTATCACAATTACTTCGCAACTTGATTCTGAATTGGCAAAAATGTCGGAAGTGGTTTTAAGTATCGGTAATATTCAGGAAGCCTGTTCGCTGGGAATGGCGCCCACCACCTCCACCACCGCCATGCTTGCTTTGGGTGATGTGTTGTGTGTGCTGGTGATGGAAGAAATAAATTTTACCCGCGAGGAATTTTCAAAACGTCATCACGGTGGATACCTTGGCGATAAAATCCGCAACAATGCATGAACTGATACTCATCGGGGGACCCTGCGTGGTTGAAAACAAAGCGGTATGTTTTGAAGTTGCCGAAACTATAAAAAAAATTTGTGAGGATTTCAGCTTTCATTTTATTTTCAAAAGTTCTTTTAAAAAAGCAAACCGCACCAAAATCACTTCTTTCACCGGATTGGAAGAAAACGAAGCTTTTAATATTTTAAGAGCAGTAAAAAAAGAATTCAAACTACCGATTCTCACCGATATTCACGAACCGGCTGATGTGGACAAGGTGAAAGACTTTGCGGATTATTTACAAATACCCGCTTTCCTTTGTCGTCAAACTGAATTATTGCTGGCGGCAGGCAACTCCGGAAAATGGGTGAATATCAAAAAAGGTCAGTTCGCTTCTCCCGAAAGTATGTCATTCGCGGTTGAGAAAGTACGCTCAACCGGAAACAATCAAGTGATGCTCACAGAGCGGGGAACAACTTTCGGCTATCAGGATTTGGTGGTTGACTTTCGCTCCGTTCCAAGGATGAAAGAACTCGGTGTTCCGGTGATTGTAGATTGTACACACGCTTTGCAACAACCCAATCAGTCCACCGGCATCAGCGGAGGCAATCCCGCTTTGGTGGAAACAATCGCAAGAGCCGCTGTAGCGGTGGGCGCGGATGGTTTGTTCATTGAAACACATCCTAATCCCGCTCAGGCGTTAAGCGATGGAGACAGCATGGTGAAGTTAAGCGAGCTAAAAAAGATAATGGAGGTTTGTAAAAAAATAAGAGATGCAATCAATTAGGCACAATTCAAAAACCCCAATACACCTAATCTCTAAAGTCTAATATCTGATAATATATCACATCTTTTTACTCCTTTCCACTTGTCGCAAAATCAGATACCACAATAATCCCAACGGTCCTAAGAAAAGCGTGAACACCAATGGCGCGATAATTTTAAAGTGACGGATATTATTTTTCCGCGCGTCTTCGACCTGCCACATGCCGACAAACAAATCGAAAATGAGATAATGAATCCAACCCGCAAGCAACACCCCGTCAGATTCAAACGCGCTGCGGATTGATTCTAAAGATCCCATCCCGCTTTGCAGGATATTGAAATTCGTGAAGAGCAAAAAAGCATAGAACAATCCAAGAAAATAGGGATATGCGTATGAATAAACCACATACTGCGCGGCTTTGCTTTTTGGAGCAAAAATCAGCAAAGCCCAGGCGGGCAGCACCGCGAGGTTGACAATTTTAAATAACAGTGGAAAATCTAAATTCATTATTTATAAATTCATTTTTTCAATCCATCGTCACATCTCCAAATCATCAAATCACCTCATCGTCAAATCACCGAATCAACACATCAACCCATCATCGAATCGTCAAATACGCCTCCGCCAGTTCCAGTCCTTTGATTTGACCGGCAACGTAATCTTGCAGTTTTTCATAATCACCCCGCGCGTGTTCTAAAAATGCGGAGCCTTGTCCATACACACTGCGGCAATTCAATTTTTTAATCAGGTAAAATCCGTCTAAAAATGATTTTACCCCACCGGAAATTATCACCTCTTTACACCGAATGTTTTTTGACTGCGATTTTAAAATTTGATTAGTGAAATGCGCCATCTCCTCCGCGCGGTGACCCATGTACGCCACATTTTCAAACAGCGCCTGTTGTTCGGATTTGCTGCGCAGTAGTTCCACTTTTGAAAAATTCGTTCCTCCATGCGCGGCAAAATCTACAGCTGCCAACGGCAACTTCAGTAAGGCTTTCAGACTTTCCGGACCCATGCCCTGACCCACTTCCTTCACGATGATTTTGAATTTCACCTTATCTAACAATCTTTTAATGGTGTCAATAGGCGGCTGTGAAATCTTGTCCCCTTCCGGTTGCAGCCATTCCTGGAGCGGGTTAACGTGAACAATCAAACCATCCGCCTCTAACTTTTTCAGCATTTCAGTGATTTGAAAGAGCCTGCCTTCCGCTAACGATTCTTCCACCTGCGCGATGCCGAGGTTGGCATAAAAAGGACAAGCATCCCCGATGACCGGACGCAGATTAAAATCCTTGAAATAATCATGATGATACAGCAGGCTACGGCACGAACCCAATCCCATCCCCAAGCCGAATTCTTTGCACGCCTTCGCGAGGTTGTGATTGATGGTGAAAGCTAATTCGGTGCCTCCCGTCATGCTCGAAATCCAAAGCGGTGCTTGCATGATTTTGCCGAGGAAGCGAAACGGTTTCAACGGTTTAGGGTGAGCTGATAACAAAGGTTCGTAATAAAACCGCTCATCCGGTTTTAATCCTGTTTGCGACTGAAAAGCCAGCTCAATGTGGTCTTGTTTCCGCGCAGGAGCGGTGAGGTCCTGCGTTATATTTTCCTCCGGTTTTTTTGAACCCCGCTTTGATGTCATTTTTGAATTTTGTTGAGGGTAAAGTTATTAAGGTTAATGCAATGCCGGATTTAATCAATTATTTACTTCAGATACCTCTGAATTTATGTATTTTCATGCTCTGATTTTCAGTAGCCTGAATCCGGAACCGAAAAATATTCAGGCTTAAAATATTTTAAATAAAAAAATCTTCATGAAAAAGTTTCTTTTTCCCTTCGCAATTCTATTACTTTTTGTTTTGCAGGCACAGCGTCCTGCGGGTAATTTAAACAATGCAACAGTAAGCCCCGCAAACAACGGAGAAACCTGGAAGGTAAGCGTGTTGCCGCAGTCGCATTTCATAGAAAACCTCTCGCAGTTTGACGGCAGAAACGGACAACCCGATGCAGCGATATTGTATGCTGTGGACGAAGGTCCGGTAAAATTCTTTTTTACCAAAAGCGGCTATTCTGTCAGGATGGACAACAAGCAGTTGAACCCGAAATTTGATAGCTGGAAGTTTCAGAAAAAAATGGAAGGCACGTATTACGCGGAGAAACATACCAATAAAAGAATGCAGAAATTCGACATCGTTACGGAAATTATTCACGCGGAATGGGTGGGCGCGAATTCTGCCGCTGAAGTAATTGCCACGCAACTTTTGCAACCTTATCATAACTACCGGCTTGAAATTGACGGAGCTATGAAAATGATATCAAACGCCCGCTCTTTTGAAAAAATCACTTACAAAAATCTCTATCCGAAGATTGATGTGGAATACATCACGCATCCCGATGGCGGCATCAAGTATAATATTATCGCGCATCCGGGCGCGGATTTATCAAAGGTGAAAATGCGGTATGCAAAAAACAACCAAAACTCAAACGAATCCGAAAAAGATTTTTTACAGCTTGACGAAAAAGGAAACCTGCAAATCAAAACGGCTTTCGGCAACATCACCGACCACGCTCCGGTCGCTTTTTATGACGGAAAGGAAAAAAAGAAAATAGCGGTCAGTTATCAAATAACGGGTGATGAAGTTTCATTCGTGACGGAAAAATATTCCGTCAAAAAAACTTTCATCATTGACCCGTGGGTAATTACTCCGGCTATGCCCAGCGCCAACAAAGTTTATTACATCAAGCGCGATGCGAACTCCAATGTTTATCTCTACGGTGGCGATGCGCCCTATCGTCTGCAAAAATTGGATGCGGGCGGCAATCTGCTCTGGACCTACACTCCGGGCTGGACGGCTTCGAACAACTGGTTTGGCGCGCTGGCGGTTGACCCGGACGGCAACTCGTTTATCACCTCCGGCTCCAGCGCGTTGATTTCAAAAATCAACACAAGCGGTGTGTTGGTGTGGAGTAACACGGGAGGATTTTCCGATGAATACTGGACGCTTGATTTCAATTGCGATTATACACAGCTTTTTGTAGGCGGAACGCGCGTGCAGAGTTTTTCGTTGCCGCTGGCGGGCTATGGCGCTGCATTTTCCATCAATATGAACACGGGCGCAATCATGAACACATTGCAGGTTGCCAGTCAAACATCCGATGCGCAAATTCCGCTGCCCGTTTTCAATGAAATCCGCTCGATGTGTGCCGCCCCTGACGGCAATTATTATTTTATGACATTAGACACCATCGGTTCATTTGACGGCAGTTTGTCGCTGAACTACCGCAGAGGCAGCGATTATCTTTTTTCCTATTATCTTCCTTACGGGCAAGGCGGCACCGGGCAAGGCACGAACGGTATTCGCGCCACACCTTATTTTCTTTATACCACCAACGGGCAGGTGTTGCATCAGCGGGACATTAACGCGGGCAATATCATCAACACGGTTTTTATTCCCGGTGGCGTGGCGGAGTTGTGCAGTGGCATTGATGTGGATAGTTGCGGTAACGTGTATGTCGGCTCCATCGGGCAGGTGATTAAATATGACATGAACCTCAATCTTGTGACTTCCGCGCCTACAACCGGAGCGGTGTATGATGTCACGGTTACTGCAAACGGAGAAGTGCTCGCGAGTGGAAATAATTTCGCGCTGTCAACCAATCTATCGGCATGTCCTCCCGTGCAGCCGGTGTGTGTAGTGGTTTTTCCGGTGGACATTGAACAAACAAATGTCAGTTGTTTTGGCGGATGTAACGGAAGCGCCAAGGCGAATCCTACCGGAGGAACAGCGCCTTTCACATATCTGTGGAACAACGGACAAACGACCGCCTCCGTCACGAATCTCTGCGCGGGTACTTACATCGTCACTGTAACCGATGCGAACAGTACCATTGCCATCGGCTCTGTGGTCATCACCGAACCACCGGTGTTTTCTGTTTCACTAACACAGGCAATTACCGATTGCGGAACTGCTATCATCGCCACTCCGATTTCTGGCGCAACACCCTACACTTATGTTTGGTCAAACGGAGCTACTGCGCCTTCAGTTTCCGGTCTTGCATCAGGCACCTACTCCGTGACGGTGACGGACAACAATAACTGTTCTGTTACCAATTCGCTAAGTGTAACACAATCGCCCGGACTCATTGCTTCGGATTCCGTGGTGAATCCTGCCTGTGGCGCATGTGACGGTATCGCTATCGCGATAGGTTTGGATGGAAATCCGCCTTACAATTTTTTATGGTCAACGGGCGACACCGTGCAAACGATTTCGGGATTGTGCGCGGGTATTTACAACGTAACGATTTCCGAACAGCAATCCACCACGCCCGCAGTTTTTTGGAGTGAAGATTTTTCCGGAAATACTTCCGGCTGGACTTTGAATGTGAATGGCTCAGGACCTAACGGCAGCGATGCGAATATCTGGGTACTCAATAACAACAGAAATAGTGACTGCCCCGCCTGCCCGTCAAACGGTTCAGGCGATGAATACTTGCATGTGGCGTGTAATCCCGCTTCATTTTTCTGCATTGCCACCGGTCCTACTTGCGCTTATGGACAAGGCGCTCCGTTTCTGATTGACAACACTACGGACAAATACGCTTATTCGCCTTTGATTTCAACGATTGGAAAAACCAATATTACGCTAAGTTTCTGGTTCATTTCAGCGGGTGACCCGGGATTTGATTATGGTTTGGTGACGTTGAGTTTTGACGGTGGCGCGACATGGAATGATTTGCCTGCGGAATATTCAGGCGTCAATTTTTGTTCACAGGCGAACATCGCATTGTCGCCCGATTATGAAAACATTCCCAACTTCCGTTTCGGTTTTCGCTGGATAAGCAACAATGATTTAAACGGAAACGACCCGCCTTTTTTGATTGATGATATTGAGCTGAACGCGATTGAAAATCCATGTTCGGTGATTGCGACTGTGATTCTGAGTTCTGAAGATGGACCTGATGTGGCAATAGATTCCATTACGGATGTGCGTTGCAGGAACAGTCAGGACGGAATGATTTCGCTTTCCGTTTCCGGAGGAACATCTCCTTTTGCCTTCGAATGGTCTAATGGTGATTCCGTTCAAAACGTAACCGGATTAAGCGGTGGTTCTTATTTGGTAACGGTTACAGACAGCGCGGAATGTGTTCAGATTTTGTCTGCAACGGTAGCGGAACCTTCCGAAATTTCCATCACCGGCAATGTCACCAATGCGGGATGCACAAGCGGAGGGGCAATTACAATCACGGCAGCGGGCGGCACGCCTCCTTTTACTTATGGATGGTCAACGGGTGCAATTACACAAAATATCAGTAATGTTCAAGCGGGCGCTTATGAAGTGACAGTGACGGATTTTAACAGTTGTGAAAAAACCGCTTTGTTTAATGTTTCTTCACCGGCATTTTTCCTCACCTTGCAGGCTACTGATGCTTCCTGCGGCAATGAGAATAACGGAACAATCACTTCCAACATTATTGGCGGTTCTGCGCCTTATCAGTATCAATGGAGCAACGGAGCAACGACTTCGAACCTCACGAATATCGGTGGTGGCAATTATTCATTAACTGTGACAGATAACAGCGGATGTAATGCCGTTCAGTTTGCAACGGTCGGGCAGCCGGATTCGATGACATTCGTGATTAGCCCGACTTATTTATTGTGTGATTATGAAAGCAATGGTGCGATTAAACTGAATCCCATCGGGGGAATACCGCCCTATGAAGCGTTGTGGAGCAATGCCGACACAGGACTGAGTATCACTAACCTGCCTCCGGGCGAATACTACGTGACCGTGACGGATGCTGCCGGATGCGAGAGTGATACGTTTGTATTGCTGACCGCTTTTTCCATTTATGAACTTGAAATTGAAGTGACCGCTGTTACTTGTGAAGGCGTTGAAGATGGCGCGATTGAAGTGAGTATTCTTTCAGGCACCACTCCTCCCTATACCTTTTTGTGGAATACAAATGACACAACCACATCTCTCGCAAATCTTTCATCCGGTAGTTACGACATCACTGTTAGTGATAACTTAGGCTGTATGAGAACCGCGGAAATTCCGGTAGCCGCTGAAGGACTGCGCGTCATCTCCACAGTCAAGCCTGTTACTTGCCCCGGCATTCCGAATGGCGCCATTACTTTGGAGGTCACGGGCGGCAGAATGCCCTACAGTTTTTTGTGGAGCAACGCGGCAACCACGCCTGCTTTAGTGTCAATTTCAGATGGAAATTATTCAGTAACCGTCTCCGACCCGGATGGTTGTTCAGG
Organism: Chitinophagales bacterium; assembly: GCA_041748615.1. Taxonomy (GTDB): domain Bacteria; phylum Bacteroidota; class Bacteroidia; order Chitinophagales; family CAIOSU01; genus JBGTCY01. The sequence continues at coordinate 47,439 of JBGTCY010000177.1, read as the reverse complement.
AACGGATAACATGGTGGTGACGGTTGACACTACTGCCGGGATTGATTGTGACGAGTTGACGATTTATGATGTGTTTTCACCCAATGGAGATGGCGTCAATGATTTGTGGGTGATTGATGGATTGCATAATTATCCCGCCAATGAAGTGCAAATCTTCAATCGCTGGGGCGGCTTGGTTTATGAAGCGCGCCCCTATGACAACACCTGGGACGGACGCTCCAAAAAAGGAGAACATCTGCCCGTAGCGACCTATTATTATATCTTCAAGCTGAATGACGCGGAGGGAACGATAAAGAGTGGGCATGTGAATTTGGTGAGGTAATCTTCCTTTGACAATAGTTTGCAGATTCTAAAATTCACAAATCGGATGATTGCTATGCCGTAACAGGCTTTTTATGTAATTTCAATCTCCGAATTTTTACCAAACAATTACAGTTATGAAAAGCAATGCGATTCTTGTATTCGTGTTTTTTTGTTTTGCCCTTTCCGCGCAGGAGAATAAAGCGAATTGGTCAATCGCGTGGGATGCGGGAAAAAAGTTTATTGAAAACAAAGGTCAGTTTGACGACAGAAGCGAATCTCCTAATGAAAACATCCAATATGGCGTTGACTATGGCGAGATGCAGATTTTTTTCACCCCCAACGGCATCACCTATCGCTTTGAACGGAAGGTGAGAAATCCCGACCGCCCGAAAGGCAACAGGACAATGCCCAAGCGGCTGAAAGAAATTGAATTCGTTCACCTGATTTGGGAAAACGTAAATCCGGGAGTGGTATTGGAAGGCTTAGACCAAAACCCAGATTATCATGTGTATTCATTTGTCGAAGGCGGTTCTTACTATCAGGTAGAAGATATTCGCAATTATCAAAAATTGGTTTACAAAAACCTGTATCCGAATATTGATGCCGAATATGTGTTTCATCCCGAAGGTGGATTGAAGTATTCGCTCATCGTGCATCCGGGCGGAGATGTTTCGCAGGTGAAAATGCGGTATCCCGAAAACACGAATATCAATTTTACCTCCGGGAAAATCATCATCAGCACAGGATTTGGCGATATCATCGAACACGAGCCGTTGACTTTTTATGCGGAAAACGAGGCTTCCGTGATCTCTTCTTCTTTTAAACAATCCGCAAACACGTTTTCTTTCCACCTCGACAATTATGATAAAACGAAATCCATTATCGTTGACCCATGGGTGCAGACTCCGACTTTATCCAACACGAATGCCGTTTGGGAAGTGGAAGTGGATGCCGCGGGCAATGTTTACATCATCGGTGGCGACAGTCCGATGCGTTTGCAGAAATACAATACCGCTGGTGTTTTACAATGGACACACAATACACCTTATAGTGTGCAGGCAGACAGTGTTTGGTTGGGCACCTTGGCTACCGACAATGCGGGCAACAGTTATGTCACCAATGGTTCGGTAGCGGCAATTCAAAGAATCAATACCAACGGTTCGGTGGTTTGGAATAATTCAGCAGGATTGTTAGGCTCAGATGAATACTGGAATATCGCCTTTAACTGCGACCAGACGAAATTGATTGTGGGAGGTACTGCTAATGTCGGCAATCCATTGTTCCCTGATTTACGCGCGGCTATTTTTAATATCAATACCAACAATGGCAATGTCAACGGGTTTCAGGTGGTGGCGACCGGCACCCTGCTTTCACTTCCTCCCAACCCTGCGCTACAAGAAGTAAGGTCAATTACCGGCTCTTACAATGCGAAATATTATTTTATGACGCATGATACCATCGGCAGTATCAGCGATAACATTTCATTATGCGGAACCACCAGCGGACCTTTGTTTAAAATTGACCACGGTTACAAATTCGGCTACAAATGTGAAAACTACCGCCCGAATCATGGCAACGGGGGCATGATGTCTATCCGGGCTAACAAAAATTATGTCTATACGCAAAACGGAACAACAATTCACAGACGCTCCTTGGCGGATGCCTCCATTCTTGGAACGGCTTCTATTCCCGGAGGTATTTCAACCACAACATTTGGTTTGAGACAAGCGGGAAACAGCGGCATCGCTATTGATTCCTGCGGAAATGTGTATGTGGGTTCATCGGATAGGGTCGTGAAATATGACGCGAATCTTAATTTGATTACTTCAGTTAATACATCATTCAAAGTGTTTGATGTGGCAATCGCACACAATGGTGAAATATTAGTTGCAGGCGCTACCGGCACAGGCGCATCTTCCAGCCGGACGGGTTATGTGCAGTCCATTAATATGAATGCCTGCATTCCGAATGTAATGGTTTGCTGTGACGCTACAATTTGCCCCGAAGGTCCGTTTTGCGCAGATGACGCCCCTGTTACTTTGACACGGAGTTCTCCCGGAGGAACCTGGAGCGGACCGGGCATCACCAACACTTCAACGGGATTATTCAATCCATCAATAGCCGGACCCGGAACGCATAATATCACTTATTCTTTGAGTTGCGGTAGCGATACTATTAGGGTTATTGTGAATGACTGCGCAACATTGCAGGTCTGTGTTGAGCCGAATGGAGATTATACAGTTACCGGTGGTACCGGACCTTACGCCTGGCAGACAGGAACGCCATTCCAAAATTGCACCGGCTGTCCCTTTAGTTTTTGCAATCCATTTTGTCCAGGGTTCCCGGATACAACCTGGACTACTTTCTCGACCAATGCCACAGCAACACCTCCCGGCACATTCCCGATTCGCGTGAGAGACAGCGGTATCAATGCGCTCACGCTCATGAGCGCTGCGAGTTTGCCTAATTGCACTACCTGCCCCACCGTCAATACGAACATTTCAAAAACAGATGCATCCTGCGCTGGCAGTGACGGCTCGGCATCAGCAAATCCAACAGGCGGCACACAGCCTTACAATTATTTGTGGTCAACTGGTTCAACCGCTCAAACAATCACAGGGTTGTCGGCTGGAAATTACACGGTTACCATTACCGATGGAAATAGTTGCACTGCAACAGGTCAAGTTTCTATAGGCTCAACGGGCGGAGCCACAGTATTACTCACCTCAAAAACTAATGTCAGTTGTGGAGGTGCAGGAGATGGCGCAATTAATATTTCAGTAACAGGCGGCACCCCTTCTTATACATATTCATGGAGCAATGGCGCAACCACACAGAATCTTTCCGGACTTTCCGGAGGAACTTATACCGTCAGTGTAACCGATGCCAATAATTGTGTCGGAACTTTAACGGAATCCATCACCGAGCCTGTTACGCTAACAGTTGCAGGCACCGTGACGAATGCCGGATGTGAAACAGCTACGGGCGCGATTGCATTGACCGTAACGGGCGGCACTTCTCCATATACGTTCCTTTGGTCAAACAACAGCACAACTCAGAATTTAAGTAACCTGTCAGCGGGAAATTATTCCGTGACCGTTACGGATAATAATTCCTGCTCACAAACCAGCACCTTTGCAGTGAACGCGCCCGGAGGATTCACGCTTTCACTTTCAGCTACACAGACTACCTGTAGTGGAATCGCTGATGGAGCGGTGAGTTCTACGGTATCGGGTGGCAACGGTCCGTTTCAATACAACTGGAGCAATGGCGCAACAACACAAAATATCAGCAATTTACCGGGTGGAGTTTACACCGTGATTGTTTCTGACGCTTCGAATTGTACGGTGGCGGAATCGGCTTTGGTGAGCGAGCCGAATGTCATTTCTTCAATTTCAAGCATTACACAAGTTAATTGCTCAGGCGATGATAATGGCGGCATCAAACTCAATCCTTTTGGCGGCACACCGCCCTACCAGGCGCAATGGAGCAATTCGGACACCGGGTTGAGTCTTACCTCATTAGCCCCCGGACTTTACGAAGTCACTTTGACGGACGCCAACGGCTGTCAATATGATACGACAATATCTCTTGAAGCTGTTTCAGAATATCTTGTGGAAATCGAAGTTGTCAACGCATCCTGCGATGGCACGGCAACCGGCAGTGTGCAGGCAAACATTATCACCGCCACCACCCCGCCTTATCGCTACGAATGGAATACCGGTGACTCTACGGCTTCCATTAATAATATTTCTCCTGGCACTTATACCGTGACGGTCAGAGATAATCTGAATTGCATTCAAACGGAAACAGCAGTAGTCAACTCAGGCAATCTTGTGATTGATGAAACCATTGTGCATGTCTCTTGTCCTGAATCATCCGATGGTTCGATTATTGTCAATGTGGAGGGGGGCAACCTGCCTTATATCTATAACTGGAGTACAGGCGTAACCACAGACAGGATTCTCAATATTCCCATTGGAACTTACACCATCACGGTTACGGATTTTGATAACTGCACCAGGGCGGATACGTTTTTGGTGATGATAGATTCGAACAGTACCATCACCTGCGATACTTTAATTATTTACGATGTGTTTTCTCCAAATGGAGATGGCATCAATGATTTATGGGTGATTGACGGCATTCATTTATTCGGCAACCATGAATTGCAGATTTTCAACCGTTGGGGAAGTTTGGTTTTTGAAGCGCGTTCTTATGATAACACCTGGGATGGTCGCTCGAAGAAAGGGGAACATCTGCCGGTAGGCACCTATTATTATATTCTTAAATTAAATGATGCAGCAAATACCGTAAAGAGCGGACATGTGAATTTGATGCGATAAAACGGTATATCAAACAAATGTTACCTTTGCTGCACTTCAACCAATTATGTATTCCGTGAGTAAAGAACATCAAATCATTCTCGCTTCCGAGCCTTCCAAAATTTCGGAGTTGGAAGCTTTTATTGAAAAAATGCGCGATGAATTGGAAATTTCTGATGAAGTGTATGGCAACATCATGATTTGCCTGACGGAGGCGGTCAATAATTGCATCACTCACGGCAATAAAAGCAATTCCTCAAAATACGTGGTGGTATCCTGTCGTAAAGAAAATGAGCAATTAGTTTTTGTAGCTGCTGACGAAGGCAGCGGGTTTGATTTCGAAAATCTCCCAGACCCTACCGCCCCTGAAAATATAGAGCGTGTTACCGGCAGAGGCGTTTTCCTCATGCGCCAGCTTTCCGATAGCTTGATATACACCAATGGTGGCGCTACCGTTGAAATGAGATTCAAAGTTTAACCCGTTCCATTTGCCGGTTTTTTTTCACAACGAACAAATCCGTTTTCAGCTAAAAAATAAACTTGCACTTAAGCGATGGGTGAATGATATTATCCGGCAATATCGAAATCAAACGGGTACGCTTAATTTCATTTTCACCACAGATGATTATTTGCTTGCCATCAACCGTCAATATCTTAACCACGATAACTACACTGACATCATCACATTTGATAACTCTGATGATGATAAAAAAATTGAAGGTGATATTTACATCAGCATCGAACGTGTGAAAGAAAATGCGGAAAAACTGAAAATTAATTTCGAAAATGAAGTCCATCGCGTGATGATTCACGGAGTGTTGCATTTGTTGGGGTATGAAGACAAGTCGCCTGCGAAAAAGAAAAATATGAGGGAGCAGGAAAATCAGGCGCTTAAACTATTAACAAATATTACCAACTGATTTTTCGGGAATAGACGCCTTTTTCATTTTCCACCACGACTACATAAATCCCATTCGGTAAATTCGCCATATTAACACTGAATTGAAAGCCTGTAGAATGCGATATTCGGCTTCCGTCAAGCCCTTGCCCCGTTATTTTAAAAACACGCAAGTTTAATTTCTCTGAATTATCATTTAATACACTGATATACAATGAGTTGGATGAATAATCCTGTTTTATATCAAAACGCGAATTTTCAGGCTTTTTTATGCTTGTTACAGGATTTGGCTCAAAATTCAGCGGATTTTCAATAAATCGGACACATTCTAAGAACTCATCGGTAAATCCCGGAAAATCCATCGTATGTGCCACTCCGGGAATTTCATTGAAGAAAAAATCAAAACTGCTGTTTTCAAAACTGTCTCGAATGGCATTCACCTGTCCGAGAATATTAGAAACTACATCACTCGTTCCCCAACACAAGCAAGTTGGCGGAAAAACGGCTTGTTCCGATAAATTCGGTTCATAGAAAAACCCGGGCGCGAACCAGATTAGTCCTTTCATAGCATGTTTCGGACTATCCAAGAGATATTGAGCCGCAATGTCACTACCTGCTGAGTAACCGGTGATGTAAATTTCATTGGTATCAATATCAAACCAGGATAAGATACTGTCAATTGTCAGATTGACGACCAACCGACTTCGAGGTTGGTCTTGCAGATACGGTTCCGGACAAGCCAGAATTGCTCCCATGCTGTCGGCAGAGTGCGTCAGGTATTGCCGGATTTGCTGAGGAGTTTGAGGATTGCCTAACCCGTGAAGTCCAATTATGAGTTTAGCAGGTGTACCGGGCTGATAATTTGACGGAACATGAAAGTAGATGAGCACGCTGTCTTTAGTCAATAAAGTATCAGGGCTTGGAAAGCCAAGCACAAAATCTCCGGTTGGTTGTGCATTTGTACAAAATAGGGATAGCGCTGTAAATAATAAGCATATCATTTTTTTCATAAAGAAACTTTTCCGGCAAATCTAATCATTGATTGTTTCACGTGGAACAATGGATCAACCATAATATTTTCAAACCACATAGGCACATAGGAAACATAGTTTCAGTTCCATTGTTCCACGTGAAACATTTTCGTCCCCCGACACTCGTCCCCCGTCCCTCCCAATGAAAAATTGGGGTTACTTTTGCAATCTCATGTTCAAAGAATACGACATCATTGTAGTAGGTGCCGGTCATGCCGGGTGTGAAGCTGCTGCTGCTGCCGGTAAGCTCGGTTCATCGGTTTTGCTCGTCACGATGAATATGCAGACCATTGCCCAGATGTCGTGTAATCCCGCGATGGGTGGCATTGCAAAAGGTCAAATCGTGCGGGAAATTGACGCGCTTGGAGGTGGTTCAGGTATTATCACCGATAAATCCATGCTCCAGTTCCGGATGCTGAATCGCTCAAAAGGTCCTGCTATGTGGAGCCCGCGAGCGCAAAACGACCGTTTGATGTTTGCCAATGAATGGCGGCTTTATTTGGAAAGTATCCCAAATGTTGACTTCTGGCAGGACACCTGTCGGGAAATTATTGTAGAAAATGGCAAAGCAGCGGGTATCAAAACCTCACTTGGGATTGAAATCAGAGCTAAGGCGGTAGTCCTTACCAATGGCACTTTCCTGAACGGCTTAATCCACATCGGGGAAAAGCAGTTTGGCGGGGGACGGGCTGCCGAGAAAGCCTCCAACGGCATTACTGAACAACTGATTTCGCTTGGCTTCCAGTCTTCCCGGATGAAAACAGGCACCCCGCCCCGCGTGGACGGTCGCTCGCTTGATTATTCAAAAATGGAAGAACAAAAGGGGGACGAAAACCCCGGATGTTTTTCTTTTACCGATACCCCACCGATTGGAAGTGGAGTTTCAGCAGGAGCAATTAAACAACTTTCCTGTCATGTCACCTACACCAATCAGGAAGTACACGACCTTCTGAAAACCGGTTTTGATAAGTCGCCCATGTTTTCCGGCAGGATACAGGGAACCGGTCCCCGGTATTGCCCTTCCATTGAAGATAAAATATCCCGCTTCTCTGAGCGTGACCGGCATCAGTTATTCGTGGAGCCGGAAGGCTGGCACACGGTGGAGATTTATGTGAACGGTTTCTCCAGTTCACTGCCCGAAGATGTGCAATACAAAGCGCTCAAAAAAATACCCGGCTTTGAAAATGTGCGCATGTTTCGTCCCGGGTATGCGATTGAGTATGATTTCTTTTTCCCGACACAGTTGGAATTGTCGCTTGAAACAAAAAATATCAAACACCTCTATTTTGCCGGACAAATCAATGGCACAACAGGCTATGAGGAAGCCGCCTGCCAGGGACTGATGGCGGGGATTAACGCGCATCGAGCGCTAAAAGATGAAGCGCCCGTCATTCTCAAGCGCAATGAAGCCTACATCGGGGTGTTAATTGACGATTTAGTCAATAAAGGGACGAATGAACCCTACCGGATGTTCACCTCCCGCGCGGAGTTTCGCATCCTGCTCCGGCAGGACAATGCCGACATCCGCCTGACGCCTCTTGGCGCTCAAATCGGATTAGCTTCTGCTGAAAGACTTCAGCGTGTTGAAGTAAAAAAACAGGCAACGGCAGCAATCATCCAGTTTTTTGAAGAATTCACGGTCAATCCGGAAGATGCAGAAAGTCTTTTGCGTGAAAAAGGAACAGAAGTTTTGCGCCAAAAAACCCGTCTTTATAATTTAATCAAACGCCCGCAGCTTTCAATTGCCGGATTAAGAAACATTCCGGCAGTCAATCAGTTCCTTCAAAAATACCAGGATGAAGCTATCGAGCAGGCTGAGATTACCATGAAATATGACGGTTACATTCAAAAAGAACTGGAGCAGGTGGAGAAAATGAACAAGCTCGAACATGTGCCCATCAGCGAAAAATTCGACTACTCAAAGCTCAACTCCCTTTCATCCGAAGCCCGCGAAAAACTCATGCAGGTGAAACCCCGTACCCTCGGACAAGCCAGTCGCGTCAGCGGAGTATCCCCATCAGATATATCTGTGCTGATGGTGTTTATTGGTAGATAGTTTTAATGTTTATTGCGTTGGTGTTCTGTTGATTAATATAGAAATATTTAACCATCTTATCATAATATTCACATTGAATACATTACAAATTGCATAGAGTTAGATAGAAAATTTTAATTTCAGCATTAATTAATCCAAACTTAGCTTAGTACAACCCAACGACTAAATAAACCACACTAAGGTTGACAATTCAAACAAGTTCAAACTAATGGAAGTAAATGAGAGAGTGCAAAATCTGCTTTTACCTCAGAAATATTGTTAGACTATTTTTTTTTTAAAATGATATTTATATATTGCGCCCTGTTAAAACCAATAAACTATAATAAACTAAATAAATTATGAGAAGACTATTCCATAACCCATTGGACGGACCCATGTCTCCAAATAAAATAATAGGAATCATTGCTTATGTTTTGCTTGCGTTAATAAGTATTTGGGCAACCTCTGAATCCCTTAAAACTTCCTTTGATTTGCCATACTTTATTGCATATGTAGCAGGGACAGTTTTTATAGTAGTAATGGCTCTTACTCTGAATGCTATTAAGGAAATAATCGAAGGGAGAAATAAATCCATTATCAAATTGATATTTATTGTTTTTGTCTTTCTCCTAATGTGGGCAATTAGCCTTTCAACTAACTCCCACAAGTTTTTTACTCAATTGAAACTTAGTGATATAAGAAAACATGAACTTGACATTGCTACAAAAGAAATTGAAAACCTTGGCAGCAGTGGACAAACTATTGGGGAACTGGTCATAGCTAATTACCAAGCTTATGTTCAGCCTCGAATTAATGATTATGTAAAGGAAGTAAGAAATCCTAATAACTGTGGAGCTGGTCCTGTTGCTGCTAAACTCATGGATGAAGTGACGGCAAGTATGCCAGGATCCATATTTACCATTCCATCAGGTTATGGTGGGTCTGTCCCAAGTTGCCAAAAGTTAGCGGAGATTATGTATGAACTTATGATGACTGAATTAAACAAAAGAATATCAACAATGCAGTCCAACTTGGCAAGAATGCATAAATGTACAGATGAAGAATCAAGGAAAGCTGTATTGGCCGAATTAGAAAAGTACAATAATTTTTTTACGGACAAACAGTCGGTCGCTGTTAAAGATGCTTTAAGTAAGGCACACCAATATTATTATAAACTTTATGATTGTTATAATGACGATCTTTTAAAGAGCATTGGGAGCATTGAGAAGTTTAAGGGGGAGCAGGAATTTAAGCGTGTGCTTGAAATGCCAGTACCCAGTATAGAGTTAGAGAAAATTGCCGAACTTATTCCATTTGTTAGAAGTCAGCCAAAAGCAAATCCCGGAGCATACATGAACTCATTTTGGTTAAGTATTGCTATTTCATTTGCACTTGACTTAGCCGGGCTCGTTATTCTTTATTTTGTCATCCTTAAAAAAGATTAAAAACTAACTACCATGAATGAAGAAAAAGATAATATCTACGATGATGTAAACAATAGTACATCTTCTGCTATTCCTAAAAAAGGAAATCAAGAAACACAAGACGACCAACGTAAAGAAAGTTCTGCATATACTGACCCAACTACAATTATTACAGGCCGTTTAAAAAATGATGTAGTATTATTGATAGGTCCGAGAGAAGTAGGCAAGACCATAACTTTAATGAGGCTCGCTATATTTTTGCAACGGAATGAAAAAGTGAGCCTACGCCCAAATAAAACCTTCAGAACTGATGAAGCATATAATATAGCTGTGGAAAGTTTTATGAAAGAGCTTGACGACCACCATTATAGCCCTGAACGAACAGGAGAAATTAATTTTTTGCTACTTGACATCTACAAAAATGCTGAATTATTTTGTCAAATCTTAGAAGCACCCGGAGAGGCATATTTTGATCCAATTAAAATCCGTAAGGAATCTTTTCCGCCATATATTTCTGATATTCTACTTAACAGAGAAGTGAGAAAAGCCTTTGTGATTTTTTATGAAGAAGGCATGTTGAATAATAGTAGCCCAGTAGCTTATTCATCAAGATTGGCCAGCCTTGCAGCAAGGATGAACAAAAAGCATGATAGCGTAATCATATTGTTTAATAAATGTGACAAGTATCTGGATTTGTATGAGGGTAGTAAGCCGAATGAGAAACAGTTTATTAAGCTATTCAGAAGTAATCCTGATTACAAGGAATTTTTCGGTGCACTGGAAAGGACAGGTATAACACCAAGTTACGTAGTATTCTCCAATGGCGATTTTCAAAAGGTACGTAAAGTTGGAGAAGAAAAGGAACGAGAGCGCTGGATACATTCATCTGATGATTTTCCTGAAAAATTATGGCGAACAATTGAAAAAGCCATAGATGGAAGCTGGAATTGGTAAATCTGCTTTGATGTTATGATAGATAAGACTTTTATCAAGGTATTCATTTTTGGTGCTCCGGGACAAGGATTTTCATCTTACCCATCGAATTATTCAAATTTAGTTTCTGGATTTGACCAATCCGGAAAGCGATTTGGTGAATCTATAAGCGAGTATGTTGTCAAACCAAATAAATCTATCATTATTCATGTACTTTATGGATTAACGGGTATTGGTCAGGACGGTAATCTTAGAGGAGGTAGGAATTTTGGTGTTTGGATAGAAATAGCCGGACATAAAGTAAAAGAGGAGCATTTTGCTTCTATCCACGAATTTCTCATGAATTTTTTAGAAAAGGGTGCATATAATCCAAATCTTGGTTTGTTTGACCAAGGTCATGGCAAGATAGAAAAATATCAGGTTTTTTCTTTTGATGAATTAAAAAGTCCTCTTGATAAATTACTGGAACTTTTAGTTGTTGATTTTATCAAAAAATTTTCTAACCAACTTGTCCCAACCGAGGGAAATGAAAATGATGTTTATGAACTTGACCCTGAAAAAATTGATAATAAGAAACGGGAAAGAGAACGTCAGGAAAAAGAAAGACGAGAAAGAGAAGAACGAAAGGCTAAAGAACAACAAGATAGAGATAAAAAAAGACAAGAAGAAAGACTAATCGGAGAACAAAGTTGGACGAATAAAAAAACTGATAAAAAAAAAGAAGATATTGAGATTCTTGATGAATCCTCTTCAAACTATCAAAACGCCCTTATTGCTTTATTAATAAACAATGCAAGTTGGTTGCTGTTAATCCTTGTAATTGCTTCTCTAATTCTTTCCCTATATAATCATTTTGGAACTAAAAGATTTGAAAGGGAAGTTCTGATACATTTGGCAAATTTGGAATCAAAAATTATTGCATCTAATAATGAGCGAAATAGCAAGCCTATTCAAAAAAATCCGGAGGAAAAACCGGTAATAAACTCACCGGAAAGAGAAACGGTTGTAACCATACCAGAGGATGATGAATACTGTATTGTGAAGTTATCATCTGATGGTAAGTGGTATAAGTTCTTTTTAAAAGCCAAACCGTTTATTATCTACGCTAAAGAAAGAAAAACTCCGATAAAAAATGAAACTGAAGCCTTCAACGAAATTGCAAAGTATATAAAGAGCAAATCACATCATTTTAGCGACATTTCTATTCAAAATATAAGCGAATTCATTGCGAAAAATAATCCAAACACTAGGCAGGGAATTACAAATGTAATTCAGCAACATAAAAACCAGACTCAGGATGAGTTTATTACAATTGATCGTCTTCCTATAAGCGGAGATAACCTAATTCTCTTTCAAATAAGCAAATGAAATGCATATATGTATCAGAAAGAGTTGTATAAACCGTATATCATTTGGAAAAGAGTATGATCCTGAACAAGTTTCATTTCTTTGCATAAAATGTAAAAAAACATTTTATCAATCCTCAACGGGAAAAATTAGATTTCAAAGAATAAAGAGGTTTGTGATTATCACGGTTGTGTTTGTAATCGGGTTGATAATTTTTTATGCTATTGATATTCCGTCATTATTTACATCGAATAAAAGCCCAGAAAAGACAATGGATAATTTTTTTAGGGCTATCAATAATCAAAATTATGCCGTAGCATATACTTATTCTGAAAATGATTTTTGGTCGCCATTATCCAAATTTCAATCTAAGGACGTTTGGGGTACGCATAGCGAAATTTCTATCGTTCAAATTTCTAAAAAACAATATTTCTCAATTTATGGAGCAACAGACATTCTAAATGTCATTTACAATACGGTAATTAATGGCAAGCGCGAATCAATAGAAAGAGACTTCCATTTAAAACAAATTGATGGAAAATGGAAAATTGTTCGGATGGTATTTCCTAAGAATCCGGAGGTAGATGCTTTTAAAATGGAAGAAGTACCCCAAAATTCAGAGGATGCCGTTAAGAAATTTTTAAAATATTTAGATAAAGGCAAATTCAAAAAAGCACACTTACTATCAGCCAATAAAGATTGGGGGTTGGAATTTGAGGACTTTTTAAAGAAATGGGGCTGTACTGCTAATGTACTTGAGATGACTACTAAAAAAAATGAAAGCGTTTCAAGATATGCAACTGATATTGTTTCATCTGGATATTACCTGACTGACTCCTGCAAAGGAACTAATGTCTCTTACAAATATTTTTTCCATTTGCGCAATAACAACGGTCTTTGGCAAATTGTTAAAGTCACTGAGCCACAGTAAGAAAAGAGATAAAATGTGAGTCCATCCCTTTACAAATAGGAGGAAGCGAATAATCGATAATTTTTTGGACACAAATATTTCAAAATATTAAAAAACTACTCCCGAATTGTTCACCCCCAAGATTAAATTTTTTTATACCCTCCTGATTTTTTTCATTTTCACCTCCTGTGCCAACATCGTAACGCCCACCGGAGGTCCGAAAGATGAAACACCACCCGTCATCCTTTCATCATCACCGGAGAATTTCAAGACAAGTTTCAGGCACAGTGAAGTTGTCATGCAGTTTGATGAATATATTCAACTCACCAACCCCGCGCAGGAAGTGGTGATTTCTCCCGCGATTGAGCCTCCTCCAAAATTTGTAGTGAAAGGAAAACGACTCACCATAGATTTGAAAGAAGCGGTATTAGACAGCAACACCACTTACACTATCAACTTCGGTGACGCCCTCAAAGACGTGAATGAAAGTAATCCGTTGTCGGGCTTCAAATATGTTTTTTCCACAGGAGATTATTTAGACAGCCTCACGATTTCCGGGAGGGTGATTCTTGCAAAAGAAGACAAGCCTGCCGCAAAAACATTGGTGCTGCTGCATAAAAATTTAGAAGACACTGCTTTTGTAAAGAAGAAGCCTTTTTATTTCACGCTGACGGATAATGACGGTTCATTTCTGTTGGAAAATTTACGCCCGGGCAGTTACAGGCTGTTTGCGCTGAAGGATGAAAACCAAAATTATCGCTATGATTTACCAAACGAAGAAATCGCGTTTCACAATGAAATCATCGTACTGAATGATACGGCTTCTTATGCCGGAATCACACTCGCGATGTTCAGAGAATCAAAACCGGTTCCATTGCAATTATCCGATTCTGACGCATCAAAAACCGGCTATGTCAGGCTGTTTTTTTCCGGAAGTGTTGAAAATTTAAAAGTGATTTCCACAGTGGACAGTCTGCCTGCGGAGATTATAGAAGCCAATGAAAAAAGAGACACCTTTCAGGTGTGGTTCACCCGCTCGCTCAAGGAACATCAATTACGCGTCATCATCAATGATACCGTTGAAAAAGAAATCACCCCTCGAAATTTGCCGGAACATATAGATTCACTCAAAAAGCAGTTACCCGCTTTTGGTTTTTTATCAACGGAAAATAATGTCATTGAACCAAGCGGTCCGGTCTTGCTGACGGCAAACCGACCTTTGTCATCGGCAAATTTTGAAGCAGTGTATGTATTACGCGATAGCCCCGAATTGCGGCTTGTGCCAGATGAAATCAAATTAAAATCATTAAGGGAAGTGGAAATGTCATTCAAACGGCAACCGGGACTTGCTTACAAAATCGTATTTCCAGCCGGCACATTCACAGACTATTTGGAGCAAACGTCCGACTCGGTGGATTGGGCGGGAACCGTGAAAAAACCGGAAGATTACGGAACAATTTCACTGCGGGTGAACGGGTTGGAAAACCAAAATTATGTGATGCTTTTGACCATGGAATCGAAAGGCGAGAGCAAGCCGGTGTTTGAAAAATCATTTATCGGAAATTTTGAAACGAAGTTGGAGTTCCTTCAACCCGGCAGTTACTCAATCCTGATTGTGTATGATGTAAACGCCAATGGAAAATGGGATACCGGTGATTTTCTGAATGGTATACAGCCCGAAAAAACATATCGCCATCAGGAGCGCGTCAATGTCCGTGCAAACTGGGAAATGGAAGCGGAGTTGAACCTGAAAGGAGAATCAGGAAAGAAAAAAATCATGAAGGATTAGAAGTTTTGCGCGAAATTTTCAAAATAATATTCGTGCATTAGTGGCTACATAATCTGCCACAGATTCACAGATTAAGCATTCCGGTAAACAGGAACGGAAAAAACAAAACAGCAATTATCAAATAGCAAATAAATTCAAAATTCAAATTTTCAATTCAATAATACAAGGTGAGCGGTTATCAGAGAAAGGACTGCTTTACTGATGGTAAAAATGATACGATGAATAAGGTAAAACACTTTATCGTTTGGAATTTCAATATTTTATATTGTGTTTTATTTGATATTTGTACTTTGATTTTTGATTATTTTCTTGAAAACATGTTGGTAAAAGTCGAGCGTTAAGTGGCTAAAAAAAATTTAAGATGAATTCCCGGCTAAATATAAAATCCAAACTTCCCCATACCCCGGTCACGATTTTCACCAAAATGACAGCATTGGCGCACGAGCACAATGCGATTAACCTTTCGCAGGGATTTCCTGATTTTCATTGTTCGGAAAAACTGATTGAATTGGTGCATCATTACATGAAAAAAGGCGAAAATCAATATGCGCCTATGCAGGGTTTGATGCAGTTGCGCGAGCGCGTGGCGGAAAAAATTCAAGAACTCTACAAGATAAATTACAATCCGCTCAGCGAAATCAATATCACAGCCGGAGGAACACAAGCCATTTATGTCGCCATCACCGCTCTGACTCAGCCGGGCGATGAAGTGATATTGTTTTCACCGGCTTATGATTCCTATGCGCCTGCCGTTGTGTTGTCTGGCAGCAAGCCCGTGTTTATCTCGATGAAAGCGCCTGATTTTAAAATTGACTGGCAACAAGTGCGCGCTGCTGTGAATGAAAAAACCCGGCTCATTCTCATTAACACCCCGCACAATCCAACCGGAACAATTCTCACAGCGGATGATATGCGTGAGCTGCAAAATATTGTCCGCGATACCAATGTCGCCATCATCAGCGATGAGGTCTATGAACATATCATTTTTGACCATCGCCACGAAAGTGTGCTGCATTATCCCGAACTGGCGGAGAGAAGTTTTGTGGTGTTTTCATTTGGAAAAACCTATCATGTCACCGGCTGGAAACTTGGCTATGTAGTCGCTCCGGATGAGTTGATGCAAGAATTCCGCAAGGTGCATCAATACGAAGTGTTCACGGTGAATCGTCCGTTGCAAATGGCGTTCGCGGATTTCATTCAGGACAGAAACGAATATCTGCAGCTTGGTGATTTCTACAAAAAGAAACGTGATTTGTTTAATTCTTACATCAGTGATTCGCGCTTTAACTTAAAACCCTCAGACGGCACCTATTTTCAGTTGTTGGATTACAGCAAGATTACCGATGAGGCGGACACTGAACTGGCAGTTCGCTGGACAAAAGAAAAAGGCGTTGCTTCCATTCCCGTTTCTTTTTTCTATCCCGACCAACTTGACCAGAAAGTGCTGCGGTTTTGTTTTGCAAAAGAAGACGACACACTGAAAAAAGCGGGAGAGATTTTGTGTAGAATTTAATTTCTCCTTCTTGGAAAAAGAGATAAACTCAGGCGCTAACGGGGTCATATAAAGCAGGTAAATTGAAAGAATTTTCTCTTACAAATTTTCTACCTTCGCTCTATGAAAACACCTGACATTAATTCTTCCATCATCGAAGGTTATCTTCAATTGCTCGATAACCTCAGCCCCGACCTCAAATTGGATTTGATTTCCAGGCTGACTCAATCTGTCAAGTCAGATATGAAATCAAGAAAGACTTCATTTAAGAAAGCTTTCGGAGGATTTGTTTCCAAAAAGTCAGCAGACCAAATCATAGAAGAAATCCGGGGCAGCAGACATTTCACGCGTATAAAAGTTTAGAAGTAGAAATATCTACGGACTACAACAACCCGACAATCGCACTTGCTCACGCAAAGGCATAGATTGAATTAACGAAGGGAGAGAAGGAGTTTTCCACCACTCGAAAGAACTTCGGTAATTTTGATTTTAGCATGAGCGACTTGAAAATCACTTTAATTCAAACCGCCCTTCATTGGGAAAATGTTGATGAAAATCTGCGTCAGTTTGAATACATTTTCACTCCGTTAAAAAATACCACTGACCTCATTGTGATTCCTGAAATGTTCAGCACCGGTTTTTCCATGCAACCCAAAAAACTCGCGGAAGAAATGAATGGAAAAACCATGCAATGGATGCGGCAACAGGCAAAAGCCGCAAATGCCGTTATCACCGGTAGCATGATTATCAGGGAAAATGACCGCTTTTTCAACCGCCTGATTTGGATGCGACCTCAAGGCGATTTTGACTATTATGACAAGCGTCATCTTTTTACTTTGGGCAATGAACATCAACATTATTCAGCAGGAGAAAAAAGAATTATCGTTACGCTGAATGGCTGGAAAATTTGTCCATTGGTGTGTTATGATTTGAGATTTCCGGTGTGGTGCAGAAATAGACGACAGACCACAGACAACGGTCCACAGAAACAACCATCGCCCGTTGACCGTGGACAGTGGACTGTGGACGAACAATTTGATTTATTACTGTTTGTAGCGAATTGGCCCGAGCGCAGAAATTTTGCCTGGAAAAATTTATTGCAGGCGCGCGCGATTGAAAACCAATGTTATGTCGCGGCTGTCAACCGCATCGGGAATGACGGCAATGGCATCTATCATTCTGGCGACAGCGCGTTGATTGACCCGATGGGCGAAGTGATTTTCACGCAGGCTGATACAACATTTACAAAAACATTTTCTTTAAGCTGTGAGCGATTGAATGATGTCAGAGAGAAAATGCCTTTTTTTCAGGATGGTGATGAGTTTGAAATAAATACCAAATAAAAAATCAATGATTCCCGAAACAGAAAAACCGCTTATCAATGAATCCTTCCGCAAAGTGCAGGCGCGCGTTTTCCGGCAGTTTCGCAAAAATCCCAATTTGCACGAATTGCTTTTTTTAATCGGCATGCGCGAATTAGGTCAGCTTAAAACAAAATTTACCAAAGAAGAAAAACAACATCTGATGCACATTGCCGTTTGTCGCTTGCTGAGCGATTTGGGGTATTATGAGTTGGAAGGATTGGATGCTGACGGCTGGCCCCATTGGATTGCCACGCAAAGGCTGCCCGAACTCTCTGCCGATGAACAGGAATATTTGTTGAAGCAACAGATTATTCGTTATTTTGACGCGCTTTAAAAAAATGCAGTACCATGAAAAATATTTTTGTTTTCTTTGTTTTTGTAACATCCATTTTTAGTTTCACATCCTGTAATTCTCAAAAATCAGGCTTACCCTCAAAATATAAAGACTTGGCAGACGGACTCTACGCGGAAATCAACACGAACAAAGGCAGTATCCTGCTTTCGTTGGAATATCAAAAAACCCCGATGACGGTGGGCAACTTTGTCGGACTTGAGGAAGGAAAAATCAAAAACACTGCGAAAGCCGAAGGTGTTCCTTATTATGACGGAATCAAATTTCATCGAGTAATCAAAGACTTTATGGTTCAGAGCGGATGTCCGCTTGGCACCGGCACTGGCGACCCCGGCTATAAATTTCCTGATGAAATCGTACCTGAGCTGAAACACAGCGGTCCCGGAATTCTTTCGATGGCAAACGCGGGTGCCGGAACCAACGGCAGCCAGTTTTTTATCACCCACAAAGAAACGCCCTGGTTAGATGGTAAACATACTGTTTTCGGTCATGTGGTGGAAGGACAAGACGTAGTGAATAAAATCGAACAGGATGATGTGATTCAAACCGTGAAGATTTACCGCAAAGGAAAAGATGCCGAGAAATTTGATGGCGCTAAGTCATTTAAAGAAATCAGCGAAAACTGGTCGAAAGTCCAATCTGAAAAAGACAAAGCCGCGAAAGATAATTTCTCCAAAGAAATGCTCGCGAAATTTCCCGGAGCCAAATCAACGGACAGCGGACTGTTGTACATTCTGGAAAATGAAGGAACAGGCGAACACCCGGTTTCCGGAAAAACAGTTGCCGTGCATTACACCGGCACGCTGTTAGACGGCACCAAGTTCGACTCTTCGCTCGACCGTGGTGAGCCGATTGAGTTTGTGTTGGGAGAAGGCAGAGTCATTAAAGGCTGGGACGAAGGTATCGCGCTTTTGAAAAAAGGCGGCAAGGCGAAACTCATCATCCCTTATTACCTCGGCTATGGCGAACAGGGCTACCCGGGCGTTATTCCTCCGAAAGCCACGTTGATTTTCGATGTGGAGTTGGTGGACGTAAAGTGATTTTACATTTTCACGAACATCCTGAACCGGCTTATTTTTTCACCGGATTTTCTGAGCGCTATCAAATAATTTCCTGTAGGAAGACTGCTGATATCCATTTGCAGTTCACCGTTGATTTCATGTTTTAAAACCGGCACTGTGCGGCTGTCATAGACGGTGATTTCTCCAAAAACAGCATTTGAATTTGTTTCAATCCAGAGAGAATGCGTTGCGGGGTTCGGATAAATTTTAATAGCATCTTCCGGTTGAATTTCATTTGCAAATAGCGGATAACACGATTGTCTTTTCCCTTTCATGAAATTCAGCGTGAACAACACGTAAGGCAATGCCGCGTCCGGATGGCTGAAATTATCTACGGTTTGAATCTCCACATCAGGCGCTCCATTTAGCTGAAATTGCTGCAAGGTGAAAAACACATTCTCTATCGGATTTTCGATATCAGCCGTGCTGTGAAACATTACCACCGGCATTTGTGGCGACCAGTCGTAGAGGTCATTGTAGGATAAAAGTTTGCGGAAATAATGGTTGGGGTCGTTAATGAACATATCTTTCCAAGCATCATTCAACATTCTAATCGGCACTGAGTCAAGTTGAAACTGGTCAAAAAACGGGTCAACACGGTCTAACATCGGTTTCAGGATGTCATTATAAGGCGGCTTGAACAGGCTGTCCAACACACGCGCCCCATCCAAATCAAAACCATTGGCTTGCAGGCTGTCGGCATACACTTCAGCATACGAACGGAGTATCAGGCAGAAGGCATGAGGTTCGGGTGTCACCCTTGTCAGCGAAGCGAGGCTGTCGGCAGCGGTGCCGGAGAGAAAATAAGTGCCTCCGCCTGACGACAAAGCGGTCACGGAAAGTTCTCCGGCATAATTTTCCTGAATGGCTTTCGCAGTAGCCATCGAAGAATGTCCGCCCTGAGAATAGCCGGATAAAAAAAGTTGTTCGCTCAATTGAATCTCCTGCGCGGCCGCGAAAGTTTTAATAGCACGTATCAAATCAATGGTCGCGGCTGATTCTGTCCGTTCATTCATGAAAGCCTGAAAACCGGGCGAAGCGAACGGACCAAGGTGAATATAATCAGGCGCTGCCGCGATGAATCCATTGGCGGCAATGCCTTTTGAAATGAATGCGTAAATATTATCATTGTTTGAAGGCACTTCAAAATCTTTTATCATCAACCCGTGTCCGAAGGTGAAAATGCCGAGTTCCGAACATGGAAAATTATTCGGAATCACTACTAATCCCGAAGCGGTGGTGAGGCTGTCGGGATGAATGTCTTCCGTGTAATAAATCACCCTGTAAACATCAAAATCATATTGAATCCCCAACAATGAGGGCGGCAAGCCGATATTTTGCTGCACCTCCGCGCCTAAGGAAGCGGCTGTTTGTGTTTCAAGCCATTCAAATGAAATATATTCTCCGCGCTGTTGAGCGCAAACAACACAAATCCCCATTGCATAAAACAGTAAAAATTGTAAAATCCATTTTTTCATCGGCTAAAATTTTAGTTAATAATCGTCATCTGTTTCGCTCTACTAATTAATGTCAAAATATACATCTCAATGAAAACAAGCCCACAGATTAAAAAGATTTCGAGCAAAAAATAGGTTAGTCCCAAAATAGTTAGTTGAGGATAATAATAAACAATAAGTCCAAGCGTCAAGCAACAATAAATTAAATTGCCAATACTTACAGCTTTTAGAAAAGGCTTCCAATTTTTTTTCACGAGAAAAAAGCAACTTACTGAATAAACACAAAATGCCAATGCTATTATTGAAAGAATCGTAAGAATACTCTTGGGCATTCCAATGTATTCATTCAGTGGTCTCAAAATTGAAAATAAAATAAGAGCGGTCATAAAAGCTCCAAATCCATCAATCAAAAAAAGTCTTTTAGGTAATGTCAAAGCATCAATAATCTTTCGCATATTGGTTTTCTTATCAGCCCTTCTGAAATTCAGCATTTTTTTCAAATTGCACTTTGCCGACTTGATCCTGCATCCCCATCTGTTTGCATTCAGCAGGGGATTCCGTCACGCCAGAATAGGCGGACGGCATGACAACAGTGCAATTTGTCATTATACACCGTGAATGAAAGACAATGGTCAATTCACTTTTTGTTGATTAAATTTTTTTTTGTCTTACGTTACGCTTGCCCCCCTCTAACAAATACTTGTTTTTTCCGTAAAAAAGAATTGGTTTAGTGTATAAAATTGAATATTAATATTACAATACCGCTGATCTTTTTAACTGTAACTGATATTTCCCAATATTGCGTTAACCAACATGCTTATCTTTAAAGGATAAAAAAATGAATTACCCGAACTCAACCCATTCGTTCAGCCTCCTGTACAAAATTTTAGTTTGTTTTCTTCTTTCAGTCTTGATGATTGTTGCCACTTCCGATGCAAACGCGCAAGGCAGAAAACTGAGAAAAGCCGACAAGGCATTTTCACTATTCCAATTTGAAAAAGCCATCAAAGGTTACACAAAAGTTTTAAACAAGCGCCCTGACAATATCAAAGCGCTCGGAAAGTTGGCGGATGTTTACCGGATTACCGGTGATTATGAAAACGCTCTGAGATGGTACGCGGAAGTGGTCAGCCAGCCCGGGCACACAGCGATTCAGAAATTTTACTACGCGCAAATGCTACGCACTGCACAGCAATATGATGAAGCGAAAAAATATTACCTTGAATATGCTAAAGCCGATTCCACCGACCCGCGCGGCAAACGCCTTGCGGATGGCATTGACCTGATTCCGAAATGGATTGCCGATTCTTCTAAATTTATTATCCGTGAATTTCCGCATAACTCTCCGGTTTCAGATTTCAGTCCAACTTTTTTCAAAAACGACAGCGCCATTGTTTTTCCATCGGCACGCGGCACCGGCAAGATTGATAATTTGTGGTCGGGCAGTCCGTTTCTCGACATTTTTATTTCTGTACAAACAGATACCGGCTTCACCACCCCGGTTCCATTGGAAGGTCATGTGAACAAAGAATATCACGAAGGACCGGTCGCCTTTGACTCGACTTATACCGTCATGTATTTTACCCGCAACAACTATATCAAGAAAAAGAAAAAGAGCAAGGAAGGGATTATGAAGCTGAAAGTGTTTCGCGCTGAATTCGTTGACGGCAAATGGACAAATATCTTTGACCTACCTTTCAACAGCGATGAATATTCCGTGGGTCATCCCACACTTTCGCATGATGGCAGATATTTGTTTTTCGCCTCCGACATGCCGCATGATGACGCCCGGGGCGGTCAGGATTTATACTATGTCAGAATCAAGGATGATGGATTTTCTCCTCCGGTAAATTTGGGTAAAGACGTCAATACGAAAGGCGATGAGGTGTTCCCGTTCATGCACAAAAACGGAACACTCTTTTTTGCTTCCGACAGCTACGAAGGTTTTGGCGGACTTGATATTTACTCCGCGACAAAAACCGATGGCGAATGGGGCAATGTCACCAATGTCGGTTATCCCGTCAACTCACACCGCGATGATTTCGGTTTGATTTACAATGAGGATATCATCAACGGATTTTTCTCTTCTAACCGCCCGGGTGGAAGTGGCGATGATGATATTTATGCCTTTGACAAAAAATCAAAAGTTGTCCTGCTGGGCAAGGTGATTGACAAGAAAACCCGCGAACCCATCCCCGATGCGTTGGTCAGGCTCATGCAGGTTCCCGCTGAATTTATTGATTCCGCCACGACCGATAACAAAGGAAAATTCATCTTCGACCTTCCGCTGAAACAGGATTTTATCGTCACTTCGGAAAAGTACGGATGGTTCCTCATCAGCCCGAAAGAAATCTCAACACACCAGCCGGACAAAGACACCATTGAGATGGTACTCGAAATGCAGCGCATTTCTGTGGGAGAGGTGATTAAGCTCGAAAATATCTACTACGATTTCGACAAATATGATATTCGCCCCGATGCGGCAAAGGAGCTTGACCGCTTCGTAGATTTCATGAAGAAATATCCCGGCATGGTGGTGGAATTGCGCTCACACACCGACAGCCGCGGTTCCGATACTTACAACATGTGGCTCTCCCAAAAACGTGCGGAATCAGCCGTGAGCTACATCGTTTCAAAAGGCATCAACAAATCGCTCATCAAAGCCAAAGGCTTCGGAGAGTCAGTGCCGGTGAATCATTGTGTCAACAATGTGCCCTGCACCGAAGAGGAACATCAACTGAACAGGCGCACCGAATTCGTTGTGGTCAAACAACCCGAAGGATTGAAAGTGAAAAGCTCGGTGGACAAGTAATCTTTGCCAACTTCTTACGGATGTAATTTTTTTTTGCGCTCGCTTCGTACGTCTGTGCCTTGCTTTGATTAATAGCGTTTCGCGATTGTGGTGTCTTACCTCCGGGGGAGGAAGGGAGTTTAAGGTTCAAAGTCTGATGTTTAAAGTTGAGATATTGCTGGACTTGTTCCGGCATCCCCTTGGGTTAGTTACAGTCCATAGTCCATTGTTAATTGTTAATTGTTCAATTTCAATTACAAACACATTATGCCACAGATTGGCAGATTAAGCGCAGGAAAATGAAGTTTAAAAAACCGCCCTAAAACCTACTTCGGCAGAAACTGGTCTAAAATAGATTTGATTTGGGCGGGGTCGCCACTTTGAAACATTTGCTGAATCAGAGGTGTCATATCCATTACCATGTATTCTTTGGGTACTTCGAATAAATTCGCTTCCAATGATTTTTTCTCCACTTTAATATCGTAGTTGCTCACTTCGTTGGTTTTTAAATCTTTCACGCTTGCCTGAACGGGGAAAGAAGATTTCAAGCCCTGATGTTGTCCGTTGGGAGCTTTCAGCAAGTCAAACAAATTCGCAAGGCTGAAGGGTACATCCTGCGTTGCCCAAATGGTGGTGATGGCGTCTTTGTCTTTAATCGTGTATTTTTTACACTTAAAGCCATTCACTACTTTGGTTTCATTGGCAACCTCAACTTCAGAGGTGCCCGCTTCTTTGCCGGTCTTTCCGATGTAACCCGCAAACGGACCCATGAAAGACGGTAATTCTCCCAAATCACCAAGCAGCGCGATATTCATTTTCATCACCATTTTCTGACCGCCCTGGTTAATGACGGTTAAAAAATCCCCGGTTGAAACATTCAGGATGGATTGAGGACCTGAACCGGGATTGATGGCGATTAAATCGTTTTTAACGGCAAGCGTCATTTTCCCGGCCGCTTTCCCCCCGTTTTCGGTGGTGATAATCATGTTACCCTCAAAGGTATTCCCTGCAAAAACGGAGGGGATATAAAACAAGGCGGAAAAAGTCAGGATGATTGCGGTTTTCATAAACGAATGTGTTTGTTTAAAATTAAGCAAATAAAAAGCATCATGGCTACGAGCAATCATCGTACCATTTATGTTACCTGTCGAGATAAGTGCGGGAATTATCTTGCTTTGCCGGGTCTCGCTTCGTTCACCACGAGATTGCGCTGCTGGAATTCAAAGCCATTGAGTTTGGAGATGGCTTCTCTGCCTTCAGAATCATTGGGCATATCAACAAAACCGAAGCCGCGGCTTCGGCCCGTCTCACGGTCAGTGACAATCTTCACGGAAGCCACTTCACCGTATTGTTCAAATAATTCTTTCAGATGGTCTTCCTTTGCGCGGAAGCTGATGTTTGCAATGTAAATATTCATGAAAAATAAATAAATAAATGAAGGACAAAGCTAAATCAAAATCGGAGATTTTCAACTATGTCCGTTAAATATTTTGAGAAAATTATCAACCCGACCACAGCGGCTCCCAGCGCGGCTAATAAAACCGCCCCCGCGCTGATGTCTTTTATTTTACCGGCAAGGGGATGAAAATCCGGGTGCGCCAAATCGGTCAGGTATTCAATGGAGGTATTGATTGCCTCGGCAAAAAACACCAATGTGATGCAAATGACGACTAAGCTCCAATCCGCAGCGGTAATCTTGAAATAAAATCCGGATAGAATCACCGCGACCGCGATGACGAAGTGTATCCGCATGTTTTTTTGAGAGGAGAAAAGATGCAAAATACCTTTGATGGCGTAACCGAATGATTTGATATTCTTTTTAAAAACGGAAAAAAACATAAGCGGTAAACGGATGTTAAAATTCAACAGTCAAAATAATCAAATTCCTTGAAGAGCGACAGGGTTTAAAAATTTGTGGGTGTAGGTCAAATTGCACAGTTGTCATTCCGGCTTTATGCCGGAATCCCCCGCTGTTTACAAGCACATGGGGATGCCGGAACAAGTCCGGCATGACACAATCATACACCCAAGCAATAAGAATAAAAAATAGCCTGCTCTGAAAAAACTAAATTCGCTCACTACACTGAAATCCATGAATTTTCCTTCCAAACTGATTGAAGACGCGGTCAATGAATTTTCTAAGCTCCCCGGAATCGGGAAAAAAACCGCGTTGCGCCTGGTACTTCACTTATTGAAGCAGCCCAAAGAACGCTCCGTTCAATTAGGCGAAGCCGTGATGCGGATGCGCGATGAAATCAGGTTTTGCCGCGAATGCCACAACGTATCGGATTCGGACATTTGTAATATCTGCGCGAACCCCAGGCGCGACCGTTCGCTGATTTGTGTGGTGGAAAGCCTGCGCGATGTGATGGCGGTGGAAAACACCAACCACTTCAACGGAGTCTATCATGTGCTGGGCGGGATTATCTCTCCGATGGACGGCATCGGACCGGATGACCTGAATATCGAATCGCTCATCGCGCGGCTTCAAAAAAATCAGGTGCGCGAAATCGTGATGGCGCTCAGTCCCACGATGGAAGGTGACACCACCATTTTTTATCTTACAAGAAAAATCACTCCGCTGAACATCAGAGTCACCGCGATTTCGCGCGGTATCTCGGTCGGGGGCGAGTTGGAATACACGGATGAAATCACCCTCGCCCGCGCTTTGGTCAACCGGATTCCATACGAAAGTTTTTTGGTGAAAGGGTGAAACGAAATTTTCAGACAGTTTCAGGTTTCTTTTCTTCTTTCATTCGGGCAGTCCTAAAAATTACCTCTATCTCCTTCTCCTTTGGAGAAGGCAAGGGATAAGGCAATCAAAAAGAGCAATTTTTAGAACTGCACATTGATGAATGCATCATTTTTCAAATAGCAATTTTTATCGCGAACGAGAATAATTCGGGTTTATCTTCGTATTGATTGAATGCCCGATTCCGCCTTTCATCACCCCATGAAGCTCACCATCATCATCGTCAACTATAATGTGAAATATTTCCTGGAGCAGGCTTTGGCTTCAGTGAAAAAAGCAGCCGAAAATTTGGAGGCTGAAATCATCGTGGTGGACAATGCTTCGTCTGACGGTTCAGCGGCATTGGTGAAAAGCCGGTTTCCCGAAGTCACGCTGCTTGAGAACATAGTAAACAAAGGATTCTCCATCGCCAACAACCAGGCAATCAAAATCGCGAAAGGCGAATTTGTGTTGCTGCTGAATCCGGACACATTGCTGCAGGAAGACACGCTGGAAAAAACAGTGCGCTTTATGGATGCGCATCCCGAAGCGGGCGCGCTGGGCGTGAACATGATTGACGGCAAGGGAATTTTTCTGCCGGAATCAAAACGCTCACTGCCCACGCCCGCGGTTTCGTTTTATAAAATCACCGGACTGTCCGCGCTCTTTCCGAAATCAAAAACTTTCGGCAGGTATCATCTTGGTTTTTTGAATGAAAACGATACGCATGAAGTGGATGTGTTGTCGGGCGCGTTCATGCTGATTCGAAAAAAAACGCTCGACACTATCGGACTGCTGGATGAAACTTTTTTCATGTACGGAGAAGATGTTGACCTCTCGTATCGCATCAAATTAGCCGGATATAAAAACTATTATTTCCCCGAAACACAAATCATTCACTACAAGGGGGAAAGCACCAAGCGCGGGAGCCTGAATTATGTGAAGATGTTTTACAACGCGATGCTGATTTTCGCGAAAAAACATTTTTCTTCACAGCAGGCGAAAATATACTCCATCGTGATTGCCGTAGCGGTTTACCTGAGCGCGGTTGCCGCTTTTTTCAAAAGAGCGCTGGGGCAAATCATGCTGCCCTTTGCGGACGCTGTGCTGCTATATGCCGGGATGCTGCTCATCAAAAATTTCTGGGCGTCCAATATCAAAAATGCTCCCGAGTATTATCCGCCCGAATACATGTTGTACATCGTACCGGGATATATCTTCTTTTGGCTTGTTTCCGTTTACCTGAGTGGCGGTTATGACAAGCCTGTAAAAAACCACCGCTTAGTCAGAGGTTTGCTCACAGGCTCATTACTGATTGCCGCTTTCTACGCGTTCCTGCCTGAATCATTGCGCTTTTCCCGCGCGATGATAATACTCGGTGCGGCATGGGCGGTATTTTCGATGGTGGGGTTGAGGTTGGTTTTGAAAATGTTGTTTGGCAAAAAATCAGGTGTTACGGATGAATCATCGCACCGCATGGTGGTGGTGGGGGATAAAGAAGAGGCGGAGCGCGCGTTGGCGTTGCTCACCCATGCCGACAGCGATTATCGTTTCATCGGGTATGTTTCGCCCAATGGAAAAGCGGTTGAAGACGAGCACTGCCTTGGCGCCTACGATGAGTTGGCGGAAATTAAAAACACATATGATGTGGATGAAATTATTTTTTGCAGCAAGCATGTTTCCGCAAAAAAAATCATCACGGCAATGCTGGAAAACGGACCGGAACTGAATTACAAAATCGTTCCGGAAAACAGCGCGAGCATCATTGGCAGCAATTCAAAAAACTCAGCGGGCGACTTGTTTGCCATTGACGTGAATCTTGCCATCTCCTCACCGATGAACAGAAGAAACAAGCGATTCTTAGATATCGCGTTGTGCTGCAGCTTCATTTTTTTGCTTCCGGTAAATATTTTTTTGATTAAAAACTTTTGGGGATTTATTAAAAATTGGGGGATGGTTTTATCAGGCTCAAAAACATGGGTGGGTTATGCCGGTAACGTACTACAAAACGGAAATTATGTATTGCCAAAAATTAAACCGGGCATCCTGAATCCCATTGATGCTCTCATCACTAAAAATATCAGCGATTCCGCTGCAAAGCGGCTCAATCTTTTGTATGCCAAAGACTATGATGCCTACAGCGATTTAAAAATTATCTGGAATGGGTGGAAGGAGTTGGGAAGGGAGGTCGGCTACACGGTTTCATGAACAGCTCCATAATTTTCAAGTCAGCTTCTGCATACATCTGACGCCTAAAGTCAACAATCTGATTAGAAGATATTTCAAATTACAGATGCTATTTTGACAACATTTCGCTGCTACACGCTGGCACGGATTTTAACACTGAATTCCGCACGTGCGGAAAACTTTTATCACTTTCCTGTCCTACGAAGCACAGCCTGTTCCGCCAAAGTGGGAAAACCCATGCTTGCGTGTAGGCGCTGCTATAAGCTGGACTTTCATTCAATGCTTTTTTTTGCTCTCTTAACGATTTTTACAATTTCAAACCAAATTACGGATATAAAACCAATGGTTATACTGGTCAATAATTGAAACAAGTTCAATGTTTCAAATTCAAAGAATACGGTTAAAGGGTTTACATAAAGTATTATCCCAACAATAGTGATAGTGAAAATAATGATGAACAAAACCAAATTGTTTTTATACTTTAAGGTCGTCAGAATAGAATAATAAAACGAGCGATTGATTAAGGTGAGGAAAATATTGGCAGTTATCAAAACAGTGAAAACCATTGTTCGTGTAATTGCTTCGTTGTACCCACTTGCCACGGCATATTGATAAGAAAACAATATTCCAGCGGTTATAAACAAACCTTGAATAATGCTAATGGATAGCTCTTTCCAATTAAAAAAGGTTGTGGATAGCGGCTTGGGGTTTTGCGACATTGTGTTCGGCTCCATGGGCTCATTTTCATATATGATAGAGCAAGTGGGACCCATGATTAATTCTAAAAAAATAATGTGAATTGGAGAAAAAATATTCGGATATATCCAACCCAAAACTAAAGGAATGAAAACAGCGAGAATAATCGGTATGTGAATAGATATGATGTATTGAATGGCCTTTTTCAGGTTGGTATAAATCTTTCTTCCCATGGCAACTGCATCTACCATTTTAGATAAATCGTCTTCCATCAGAATTAATGACGCTGCCTGCTTGGCTATTTCGGTTCCTTTCTTACCCATCGCAATGCCTATATGTGACGCCTTTAGAGCAGGTCCATCATTTACCCCGTCACCGGTCATCGCAACGATTTGGTTGTTGGTTTTTAAAGCGTTGATTATTTTCAATTTAGCTTCAGGAAACATTCGGGTAAAAATGGCTGTATCCATCACCCGGGACTGTAAATCTTTTTCCGACAACGACATCAACTCATCTCCTGAAATGGATTTATCGTAATTTTTAAAATTAATTTGTTTTGCAATGGATGTTGTTGTTGCTGCATTATCGCCCGTAATTATTTTGACATTGATTCCTGCTTGATAAAAACTATTTAAAACATCCCGAATGTTTTGTTTTGGCGGGTCGTAGAAAGCCACTATTCCCTTGAATTCAAATGGTAAATCTTGTTGTTTTAAAGGGTAATCATTACCTGTGAAATTCGATACCCCTACTCCTAAAACCCGGTAGCCTTCTGTCGCTAAATTTTGAATTGCCGAATGAATTTGTTGCTTTTCGTCTTCTGTAAGTTTTGAGACCTCAATTAATGCCTCGGGCGCACCTTTAGCGGCTATGATTTTGCTGCCCCTATTATCCGCAAAAATATGAGTCATCATAGGTGGTTTTCCTCCTAAAGGATATTCGTGAACGAGTTGATAATTGGGACGTTCATCATGTTGTTGAATATCCTTATAGGCTTGATGCAATGCCACTTCCATGGGGTCGAAAGGAATAGGCTCA
This sequence comes from Chitinophagales bacterium, assembly GCA_041748615.1. GTDB lineage: Bacteria > Bacteroidota > Bacteroidia > Chitinophagales > CAIOSU01 > JBGTCY01. Next base: position 17,275 of record JBGTCY010000177.1, on the reverse strand, counting down.
CTTGCCCACATGGCTAATTCTATGAGTGCTTTTTCGCTAACATTTAATTCAGCTTCCGGATTGACTACTCTATTGCTATTCAATGTAAACAGTTTAGCCAAACTCATTTTGTTTTCTGTAATCGTGCCTGTTTTATCTGTACATATTACAGTAGCACTGCCAAGGGTCTCAACTGTTTTTGTTTGCTTAACGATAATCCCCATTTTCATTAAACGCCATGCACCTAATGCCATAAATGTGGTAAAGGCAACAGGAATTTCTTCGGGCAATATGCTCATTGCCAGGGTAAGCGCCTGCAACAGACTATTCAATACATTTTGCGACTGCCAATAATTGATTAGCCAAACTAAAATAAAAACGATGGTGCCTGCAATAGCCATCCATTTTACAAAATTGGAAATCTGAATTTCTAAAGGTGTTTTTTCTTCGATAATGCCTTCTAAGCTCTTTCCAATTTTCCCCAATTTGGTTTCGTTACCAATGGCAGTAATCTCTGCAATGGCAAGGCCGCTGGCTACAATGGTTCCGCTATAGATAAACTTATCTTCCTTGTCTTTATCTTTAAATACCGACAATGATTCTCCTGTAAGTATTGATTCGTTTACAGAAAAATCGTTTGAGTGAATAATGACACCATCAGCAGTAATTGAAGTACCTTCCTCCACCAGCAAAAAGTCACCAACCACTAGTTCTTCACTTTTGATTTCTTCAAATTCCCCATTCCGAATTACTTTGCAACGGGGTTGTGATAAGGCTTTTAGCTTTTCCAGCGCATTTTTACTCCGGGAATCCTGATAAATAGAAATGGAGGTAATAAAAAGGATAGCGACCACCATGAAAATCCCATTACCTGTTTCGCCACTAATAAAATAGATAGTGGAAGCCACCAATAACAAAATGATCATTGGTTCTTTGACTATGCGGAGCAATACATCAAGGGTGGTGTTTTCCTTTTTATAGCTCAGTATATTTTTGCCAAACTTTTCTCTGGCAAGATTTACTTGTTCACTATCTAAACCTTTTATATTGAATTGATTAATTGACAGAGGAATAGATAGTTTATATTGGCAGGTGATCGTATGCTTGAAAACACAATACTTTAGTCGTCATCTTCCATTTTCAGATTTTCTAAAGGAACAATTAATCCGTTTACAATTTCTGTATGTCTTATTTGTCCGCCCAAGAAGCCTGTTCTTGCCACTAGTCCGAAAGTAATTAATGAAAAAAATAAAATCACAAAAGCGATTGTTCTTGTGAATGGTGATTTTTTTATTGTCAAAAATATCCCAAGAATGGAAGCCACCCCCAAAGTAATTAAAGCAATTAAAGCAAAAAGCGCAAAATCTTCGTGTCTTTCGATTGTAGCCTCAATAACACCGGGTAAATTTTCTACCGTTTCTTCCGCAGCTTCACCTGTTAAATAGGCAATCCCTGCACCGATTGAAGAAATGATGAAAAGTCCATAGGCAGCAATTTTCGTCTCGTTACTTTTAGTCCAAATACCGTATGCAAGGACAAGCCCACCTAAAATTGAACCGAAAATCGGAAGATGGGTAATCACCAAATGAATGTGTGTTTGGTCCATTGGATTTGTTTTTTACGAATGTCGCCTTTATTTCTTTATGAAAATATGATATTTGTCAACTTTAATTAAGACATTTAACAATTAAGTGTAACTGTTTCTTGGGCTTGCTTATTACTTTAATTAGTTGAAAACCGGTTGTCACCCATTGACACCCGCCCATTGCATAGCGCAAGTTTGCGCGATTGCCTTTTGCGATTGGTAACTTGTGCTCCCGGGCAGCGCAGAAGAATTAGTTGAACGAGAGGAACGATTTTCCAGGTATTACGTAAATTTGTACAAATACGTAAGCATGAAAACCAAACTCACACTTTCCGTCAGAAAAGAAATTATCCGAAAAGCGAAATCGAAAGCCAAAAGTAAAGGGATTTCAGTTTCCGAGTTGTTTGAACAATCTATCAAAGAAGAAAAAGAAACTTTTAATCCACAAAAATATACTCTGAGAAAACTGCTACGCGACCTCGAAAAACAAAAACCTGTCCAACCGAAAACATCACTTTCGGATAAAGACGAAGTTCACAAACACTGGAAAAAAAAGTATGCTTAAAATAACGCTCGACACGAATGTGGTGGTTGACCTCTTAGCCATCCGCGAACCCGGATGTTTACACGCAAAAAAACTGGCGGACATTGCCCTGGATGAAGATATTGAAATCTGCATCACCGATGCGGCTGTTAATTCAATCATCTCCCTTTTGCTCGACACTTACAAAAAAGGAAAACAAGGAATCAATTCTTTATCTGATTTCATCAAATGCAGCACACTGCTCAACTCTAACAAGTCCATCTTGCTGCAGGCTTTAAGCTCGTCATTCTCCGATAAAGAAGATGCCGTTCATTATTACATCGCCCTGTATCACGAATGTGATTACTTTATCACCAATGATGAAGGTTTCCAAAAAAATCAATTATCCGCTCTTCCCGTACTCACTCCAAAGGAGTTTATTGATTTGATTGACTGACCCGGAAATCACCACTGTAAATTCATCTTTTTCCCTTCCTCCGCAGCAAGACAAAAGTCCTGCACCTATTGCCGCAACCAATGCAGCCATACACTGGGCAGCGCGGAAGACTTGATTGAACGGGGGTTTAGTCTGGAATTGTTGTGGAAGCAACCCCGGAAATTCTGTACTTTTACAGATAGCTCAGACTTTTCTTTCAATTAAATATTTACCAAAATTAAAATTTAATTCTTATGTATACAACCTATCATTTAACATCGGCTCAGGACCTCAATACTGATATTTTGGATGCAATTAAAGCCGCATATAAATCAAAGCCCATTGTCATTATTGTTGAAGAGGAAGATGGCGATATTGAACTCTCCGCAAATATGAAGGCTGTTTTGGATGAACGCATGCAGGAAAATGAAAAGACATATCTCTCAGCGGAAGAATCCATCAACCTCCTCAATAAAAAATATGGAGTATAATATCATCGTTTCGCCCCGCGCTCAAAAGGAAATTGAAAACGCTCTTGATTTTATAGCTTATACAGCACATGCGCTCCTCAAAATTTCATTGCTTCTCTGACAGATTGCTACCGGATTATAGCAAACACGCCAACTGCATTCAGAATACGCTATAAAAATATTCGCGCATTGAAACTTAAAATATTTCCATATTCGATTTATTATACCGTAAATGAAAACGCTAATACCATTCGGGTGCTTGCTTGTTTTCATAACAAACGGAATCCCCATAAAAGACCGAAAGAATAATTTTTTTTCGCACAGCTCATTTATTACATTCACCTCCGCAACAAGACAAAAGTCTTGCACTTATTGCCGTAACCAAGTCAGCCATGCTCCGGGCAGCGCAGAAGACTTGATTGAACAAGGGGATGCCGTCCCCCGACACCCGTCCCTCGTCCCTTATCCAGTCCGAAGTGTCCACATTCCTGCTTATTCAGATTCAGACCGTTAGTTTTGCGCACCGTTCGTCCAAAATGAATCAAATACATTTGTGAACGATAATCCTGAAAATCCATGATTGACTTTTATTCCTGCCTCAGGCAACCGGATTGGGGTTTGCCCGTATTAGTAAATAGCCGTATCAATTCAATTAAAACTCAGCCCCCCGTCCCGCATTTATGATTGGCTACATCAAAGGAATCATTACCTTTAAAAGTCCCGCTTATGTGCTGCTCGAATGTGGCGGCATCGGCTACCAGGTGTTTATCAGCCTGAACACGTTTACCAAAATTCAACATCTTGAAAACTGCCGGTTGCTCACCTACATGCACGTGACCGAAACGGCACATACGCTCTATGGTTTTGCGGATGATTTGGAGAAGTCGCTGTTTACAAACCTGATTTCAGTTTCCGGCATCGGACCCTCCACCGCGAGGGTAGCGCTTTCCTCATTGGAGCCGGAGGAATTGCAAAAGGCGATAGTACAGGAGAATGAAAGACTCATTCAGGGAATCAAAGGAATCGGTCCAAAGTCAGCCAAACGCATTATTCTTGAATTGCGGGATAAGCTGGCAAAGGGGATGGATGCCGTAAAAATATCAGGACAGCCGGACAATACCTCCCGTGAAATGGCGTTATCCGGCTTAATCGCTTTGGGCTTTAACAAAGCTCAGGCTGAAAAAGCGATTGACAACCTGCTCCGCTCAGGAGAGAACTTCCCCGGAGTTGAAGATTTGATTAAAAAAGCACTCAAACATCTGTAGAAATTGTTCCGCGCCAGCCGATATGTCATGCTACTGACGAGCGCCTGCTTATCCCTTTTGATTTTTGCAGGAATCGCGGGAGACCGGGGAGCGTTTGAACCGCCCGATTCCGGTAGTTATTTTCTTCCCGATGACACCATCAAAAAAACCCAGGTGGATGATTTGCCCTACCCGATTAAAGACCGTGATGGCAATTTCGTGACGGAAGAAAACGATAACCCGTTTTTATTGAATGACCCCACACAAATCGAACGTCAGGTAGAGTATGACCCTGAAACCGAACGCTACGTCATCACCGAAACTTTGGATGGCAGAAATGTAAAGCCTCCTACCTACATGTCCTTTGATGAATACCTGCAGTATGAAAGGGAGCAATCACAAAAGGAATATTGGAAAGAACGTTCTGAATCCATCTCGCTCATCGAACAAAAAGGGGTCGTCCCCAAGCTCTATGTTACCAAAAGCCGGTTCGGTGAAATCTTCGGCAGCAACACGATTGACATCCGCCCCTCCGGGAATATTGACCTCACATTCGGAGGCAACGTGCAACGCATTGACAATCCCACGTTGACGGAAAACCAGCGCAGGAATGGCGGCTTCGACTTTGACATGAAAATCAACATGAATGTCATCGGGAAAATCGGTGACAAGGTGAAGATTAACATGAATTATAACACCGAAGCCACGTTTGATTTTGAAAACCAAATCAAACTCAACTACGAAGGTCAGGAAGACGAAATCATCAAACAGATTGAAGCGGGCAACGTCACTTTTTCTTTGCCGACCACACTCATCACAGGTTCGCAGAGTTTGTTCGGGCTGAAAACACAGTTGCAGTTCGGAAGGCTCACCATCACGAATGTGTATTCACAACAGAAATCCCGCGCTGAAAACCTCACCATTGACCGGGGCGCGCAAATCTCCAATTTTGAAGTCTTTGCCGACCAATATGATGAAAACCGTCACTTTTTTCTCGGACACTATTTCCGCGACAGCTACAACCAGGCGCTTGCCAACCTGCCGGTCATCAACTCATTGGTGAATATCACCCGCTTAGATGTGTGGGTGACGAACCGCACAGGCGCAACAGAAAATGCCCGCGACATCGTGGGCTTTATGGATTTGGGTGAAAATCAAAAAGTGTATAATCCCGCCATTCAGCCGACTCCCGGCAGAAACGCGCCCGACAACAGTTCCAACAGCCTCTATGGCAGCCTCATTGCCAATCCCAACACCCGCTCGATTGACAGAGTGGTAGTGACGCTGGAACAAAACTATGCGCTGAATCCGGTCGAAGATTTTGAAAAAACGTATGGCCGCAAACTCAGTCCTTCGGAATATTCTTTCAACCCCATGCTGGGGTATTTGTCGTTAAATCAAACCCTGTATCCCGATGAGGTTTTGGCGGTTGCTTTCGAATACACGCTGAATGGTCAGGTTTTCCGCGTGGGTGAATTCGCACAGGACATCACGCAAAACATTGCCGACACCAACACCGTTGCGCAGGTGAACGTGGTGTTTTTGAAATTGCTGAAAGGCACTTCCGCCCGCCCGAAATTGCCGATTTGGGATTTGATGATGAAAAACATTTACCCGATTGGCGCATTCCAGGTGAATCAGGAAGATTTCCGCCTGAATGTGGTGTATCAGGACCCGGGCGGTGGCGTGAAGCGTTACATACCGGAAGGTGCGTTGAGCGGCATTCCCCTGATTCGCCTGTTGGAGTTAGACCGTCTGAACACGCAGCGCGACCCGCAGCCTGACGGTGTGTTTGACTTTGTGCCCGGGATCACCATCAACCCGCAAAACGGGCGCGTGATTTTCCCGGTACTGGAACCTTTCGGTGACGACTTGCGCAGAAAATTCGACCAGGCAGGCGAAAATAATCTTGCCAATAAATATGTTTATGACCAATTATATGACTCCACCCGTGTGATTGCGCAACAGTTTCCGCAGTTCAACCGCTTTGTGTTGCAGGGAACTTTCAAATCAGCGGTTTCCAATGAAATTTCATTAGGCGCGTTCAATGTGCCGCAAGGTTCGGTGACGGTAACTGCCGGAGGTCAATTATTGGAAGAAGGCAGGGACTACACCATTGATTATTCGTTGGGAAGAGTAAAAATTATCAATGAAGGTATTCTGAATTCGGGTGTGCCGATTAACGTGTCTTATGAAAATAACGCGCTCTTTGGTTTTCAGACGCAAACCTTGTTCGGCACAAGGCTCGATTACCGGGTGAACCCCAAGTTGAATATCGGGGGCACCTTACTGCATTTGCGCGAGCGTCCGTTTACGGAGAAAGTGAACATCGGGGACGACCCGATTAAAAACATGCAGTTGGGATTGGATGCCAATTACAACACAGAATCACAATTCCTGACCTGGCTCGTGGACAAACTGCCACTCTATGAAACCAAAGAGCCTTCTTCTTTTTCCCTCATGGGTGAAATGGCACACCTGAAGCCCGGTCACCAGCGCGCCATCGGTAAGGAAGGAACGGTTTACATTGATGATTTTGAAGGCACGCGCAGCAGTTATGATTTGCGTTATCCTGTTCCCAACTGGGTGCTTGCCAGTACACCACGCAGCGCGATTGACCGTTTCGGGCGCGTCATGTTTCCCGAAGCTGCGTTGACCGATTCACTGCCCTATGGCTTCAACAGAGCGCGATTGGCATGGTTTAACATTGACCCGCTTTTCCTGCGCAACAACAGCGCGACACCGGAACATATCGCCAATGACCGTGACCAGCAATCCAATCACTACGTGCGCGAAGTGGATGAACAGGAAGTATTTCCCAACAGAACACGTTTCAGTCCGGGCTTGGCAACCAATATTCTCACGTTCAACCTCTCTTACTATCCGGAAGAAAGAGGTCCCTACAATTTTGAAGCGACCCCCAACGGATTACCGGGGATTTCGCGGGGTGTCAATCCCGATGGCTCTTTAAAAGACCCGCAAACCCGCTGGGGCGGAATCATGCGGGCGATTGATAATACCGACTTTGAAGCGTCCAACACGGAGTTTATCGAGTTTTGGGTGCTTGACCCATTTATTTATGACAATACCTCAAGAGGTGGCGAGTTGTATATCAACCTTGGAAATATTTCAGAAGACATTCTGAAAGACTCCCGTAAATTTTTTGAAAACGGTTTGCAGGCTCCGGGCAGCAACGTACCGGTGGACACAACGCGCTGGGGTGTGGTTCCCAGAAATCAACCGATTACAAATGCTTTTGATAACGACCTCAACAAACGCCAATTTCAGGATTTGGGATTAGATGGGTTGAATGATGATGTGGAAAGAGAATTTCACAGCGATTTTCTCAGCAACCTTCAAAACTTTTTGCAGCCGGATGCTTATCAAAGAATTTTCGAAGACCCTTCCAGCGACAACTATCATTACTACCGTGGTGATGCTTATGACCAGCAGCAGTTAACTATTTTGGAACGGTATAAAAAGTTCAACAACCCGCAGGGCAACTCCCCGGTTTCCGGAACCGGACAAACCATTTCAGAAGCGGCAACCAACATCCCCGACACGGAAGATATCAACCGCGATTTCACGCTGAATGAAAATGAAGAATATTTTCAGTACCGAATTCCCATGTTTCCGGGAATGGAAATTGGCGATGGTTTTATCACTGATAAAATCAGCGCGACCGTGAGGCTGGTAAACGGAAATATCGAAACGGTGGACTGGTTTCAGTTTAAAATTCCGATTAATGATTATGAAAGAAAAGTCGGCAACATTCCCGATTTTCGTTCCATTCGTTTTATCCGCATGTTCATGACCGGCTTTGAAGAACCGGTCGTTTTGCGTTTTGCACGGCTTGAATTAGTGCGCAATCAATGGAGGCGTTATTTGTTTTCCCTGTTAGAGCCGGGCGAATACATTCCGGGTGATGAAGGCAGTTCTACTTTTTTCAACGTATCTGCCGTCAACATTGAAGAAAACTCCGAAAAACAGCCGGTGAATTATGTGGTACCACCCGGCATTGAACGGGTGCGCAATCTCAGCAGCACGAATATTGCCGCGTTGCAAAACGAACAGGCGCTGCAAGTGTTGGTGTGCGATTTGGCGGATGGTGATGCCCGCGCTGTTTTCAAAACACTCAACCTTGACCTGCGCGTGTATGACCGTCTGCAAATGTTTGTGCACGGTTCCGTGTTAGACAACTCCAAGCCGATTCGGGATGGAGAAGCAAGAGTCTTCATCCGGCTCGGCTCTGATTTTGTCAATAACTATTATGAATATGAAATTCCGCTGTTGATTTCTCCTCAGGGTATTTACAACGGATTAAGCGATGATGAAAGGCGGATTGTCTGGCCCCTCGAAAATGAAATCAATATTCCGCTGGACAGCATGTATAAAGTGAAACTGCTGCGCAACCAGGCAAACAATCCCGACCCGACCTCGCCCTTCGTTTACCGTGATGAAAAGGGCAATCGCTACACCGTGGTCGGAAACCCGGATTTGGGGTTGGTGAAAACCGCCATGCTGGGCGTGCGCAATCCTCGCGCGGAGATTGTGGCGGGCGAACCCACCGATGACGGGCGACCGATTTGCGTGGAAGTGTGGTTTAATGAATTACGGCTGGAGGGGTTGGATGAACGAGGGGGTTGGGCTGCCCTCGCGCGCATGGAAACCAAATTAGCCGACCTGGGCGGCATCACGTTTTCAACCCGCATGCACACGCGGGGCTACGGGCAAATCAACCAAAAAGTGCAGGAACGCTTCCGCGATGATATGTGGCAATATGACCTTGCAGGCAATATCGAGTTGAGTAAATTTTTGCCGAAAAAACTCGGTTTGCGCCTGCCGATGTATGCCGGTATTTCGCAAACATTCAGCACTCCGGAGTTTGACCCCTACGAATTGGATGTTCCGCTCAATGATAAATTGAATTTTCTGGGAGAAGAAAGGCGCGACTACAAACGTCAGGTGCAGATGCGCGAAACCATCAAAAGCTTTAACTTAACCAACGTGCGCATTGTGCCGCAGCGCACCGATAAAAAAATCCGATTTTACCATCCCTCTAATCTCAATGCGACTTTCGCTTATAACAATATCACCCGCAGTACCGCATTTATTGAAAGTGATGTGTTGCAGCAATACAGGGCTTCCTTGGGTTACAACTTTTCACCGCAGGCAAAATACTTTACACCCTTCGCAAAACTCATCAAAAGCAAAAGCAAATACTTAGCGCTCATTAAAGATTTCAACCTCAACTTTGTTCCGAACAATCTTGCTTTCTCCACCGACATGAACCGGCAATTTGGCGAAACAAAACTGCGCGTGATAGCTGATGAGCTGCCGCCCGAAAATACGTATGACAAGTTTTTCCGGTGGGATAGAATTTACGGAATCAAGTTTAACCCCACCCGTTCCATCACGCTGGATTTTAACGCTATCAACAACGCGACCATAGACGAACCGCCCGGCAAGCTTTCACGGGATGATGGAACAAAAGATTCTTTGTGGACCAACATTTCGTCTTTCGGAAGAACCACCCGCTACATGCATAATTTCAGCGCCAACTACAACGCCCCGCTCAATAAAATCCCGATTATTGACTGGATTCAGGTGAGGGGCGGCTACACCTCATCATACGCCTGGACAACAGGTGCGCTTTACCGCGACATCAATACCAATACGATTATACCCAACCCGTTGGGCAACGTCATCAATAACACGCAAGACATTCGCGCCAATGGAGAATTGAACTTTAAGAATTTTTATGACAAGTTCAAACTGCTGAAACCCTATAACTCGACCCGCGCGCGCACGGAAGCTGATTGGAAAAAAGGCGAGCGGGAAAAGAAAATAACGGAAAACGAGAAGCGCAAAGAAAAAATTGACAAGGACATTGACAAAGCGCGGCTCGAAATTGAAAAGCTGAAAGAAGAAATCAAAAAGCTGAAACAGGATACCATCCCCGATAAAAAAGAACAAATCAAAACAAAGAAAAAAGAAATCAAAACAAAGAAAGAACGAATTAAAAAATTAAAATCGGATAAGGCAAAGATTCAAAAACCCGAAAGTCCCGCTGTTTCTCCATTGGTGCGTCCTTTCATCAGTCTCAAGAGGATTTCAATTACCTACAGCCAAAACAAAGGCAGCAGCGTTCCAGGATATCTGCCGAACACTCAACTGCTCGGCATGTCGCCCGGCTTCAGCAGTCCGGGATGGGATTTTGTATTTGGATATCAGCCCGATAGTAAATGGTTAGACGATGCGGCTTCCAAAGGATGGATTACAGCGGATACTAATCTCAACCTGCAGGTGATGCAGTTTGTGAGCAGAAACATCAATGTAAAAGGCGTGGTAGAGCCGTTCAGAGATATGCGGATAGACCTGACGCTCGACCGCACCACGTCAGAGAATTATCAGGAATTATTCAAAAAGCAATTCACGAATACGCCTTTTGACCATCTCACGCCTACTTCTACCGGTTCCTATTCGGTTTCTTATATCGCGATTAAAACATTATTTAAAAAGGGTGACGAATCGGGTTTTACAGAGGCATTTCGAGAATTGCAGGATGTCAACCGGAGTGTAATCTCATCCCGGCTTGCCCAAAATAATCCAAATTCACAAGGAGCGTTCAGGCTGCCAACAGACACAAGCAGTGTTGACTTCAACCGCTACCGCGATGGATACGGACCTTATAACCCCGATGTGATAATTCCATCTTTCGTTGCTGCCTATACCGGAAAAGACCCGAATGAAGTTAAACTCGACCCGTTTGATGTTTTCCCGCTGCCCAACTGGCGGTTGACCTATACCGGATTGAGCAATCTGCCTTTTATGAAAAAAGTGGTGAACAGTTTCAACATCACGCATGGTTACAGTTCCACCTACACGGTGAGCAGTTACATTTCAAACTTGTTTTATGAAGGCGATGGGTATTTCCTGCCTTCGGCATTTGATTCGCTGTCGAACAATTTTATCCCGCTCTACAGCATCCCGATGGTAGTGATTACCGAACAGCTTTCTCCGCTGATTGGCATTGATGTGATGTTTAAAAACGGGCTGACCACCAAATTCGATTACCGCAAAACGCGCAACCTCAGCATGGGATTGGTGGATTACCAGTTGAGCGAATCGCGCACCACCGAAGTAACGGTGGGCCTGGGCTACCGCTTGAAAGGATTGACGCTGCCCATCAAAATCAAAGGTAAAACACGCAAACTGCCCAATGAAATCAACTTCCGGTTCGACATGTCGTTCCGCGACAACGTCACCGTCAATCAGCGGCTCGACCAGGAAATCAGCGAACCCACGCGCGGTATGAAAACCATTCGCGTTTCCCCCACGATTGACTATGTCATTAACAACCGCATGAACATCCGCATCTTCTTCGACCGCAACCGTTCCATCCCCGCCACTTCCGCTTCTTTCCCGATTACCAACACGAAAGCGGGGATTACACTGAGGTTTGCTTTGACGCCATAATAATAAATACGGATTTCATCGCTTCAAGAGATGGAATCCGTTGCTCAATGCACCAGTGTCACATTCCCGATAATCGTTCGCTCTTTGCCGGAGCAAAGATGGCGGACATAATAGGCATACACCGCTAATTCCTGCAAGCTGCCTTTGTGGTAGCCGTCCCAGCCATCGTTGGGATTGGTGGTTTCGAAAACCAATTCGCCCCAGCGGTTGAATACTTTGAAATCAAATTGTTCAATCTCTCCGCGATGAATCACCCTGAAAATGTCATTGATGCCGTCACCGTTGGGAGAAAACGCGCTCGGAATGGTGAGGCGGCTGTCGCAGTCGTTCAATACATTGATGAGGATTTCTTTGGAGGCGGAGCAGTGGAATGAATCCGTAATGGTGAGTAAATAAAGCGTGGTTGCATCGGGTGATGCGAAAGGTTGCCCGCAATCATTACAATTCAGTCCGAACGGAGGCGACCATTGATAGGATATCATATCGGAGTTAGGCGTTAACAAAATTCCCGTTCCGGCAGTGAGCGTAATAATTGAATCCAATCCGGGTTCGGGAAGCGGACGCACACTGACGGTAACGGTTGCCGTATCGGAATTGCAAGCTCCGGGTTGTGACACCGCGACTGAATAGAGTGTTGTATTTTCCGGTGACACGAGCGGAGTTGGACAACTGACACAACTCAAACCCGATGATGGAAACCAGAAATAATCCGTTCCGCCATTGGCAGATAATTGCAATGATTCTCCCGCGCAGACGATTGTATCCGCCAACGCTTGCGCGACAATTTTCGGAAGTACCGTGATACGCACTGAATCCGTTTTTGAACAACCGAGCGAGTCATAAGTTGTAACAAAATAAGTTGTAGTGATTTGCGGTGAAGCGATGGGTTGTCCAGAAGCGGGATTATCTAATGTCGCATCCGGCAGCCAACTGTAACTCACTCCTCCGAGCGCCCACAACTGCACGGTTTCATCTTCGCAAATCGCGGTATCAGGAGAGACCAGCACCGCATTTAAAGTTTGACTGAAAAACAGATGGATGGAATCATTGTCCTGACATCCGTTGGCATCCGTTACCGTTACGCTGTAATCTCCCGAAGTTGATGCAAGTAATGTTTGAGAGAACGAACTATCACTCCATTGATACACAACAAATCCGCTTCCCGCATCCAATAAAAAATCTTGTGAACTGCAAATGCTTGTATCGTCAGGTAAAGCAACTATCGGCAATGGAAAAACTGTAATCGTGATGCTGTCGCGTCCGTTGCAACCATTCGTGTCGGTCGCTTCCACCCAATAAATGCCGGAGGAATCAACGAGCAATGTGGAAGTATTCGAGTTGTCATTCCATAAATAAGTATAACCGCTTCCCGCATCAAGAATTAAATTTTCTCCCGCGCAAAATCCGGTGTCATTTCCCAAATCAACCGCAATATTTCCAAATGAAAAAATCAGGCTGATTGTTAGTGAACGTCACTGTTTTATCACAACTGACGCTGAAACTGAAATTCGCTGAAAGCTGAGCGAAAACGGAAAGCGGCAACAGGCTGACTGAAATTATCAGCAGGTGTTGAAAGTGGGGATGAAAGGAAGATTTCATAGAAGTGAACAGATTCCATCACTTCAAGAGATGGAATTTGTAAATTCATGTATAAATGTAATCAATTAACCGCACAGGAAGAAACCCTTTTCAGAAAAAAATTAAACGCACATTTCTTGCAATGCCAAAATCTTTGTATTATTGAAAAAAATTCAACCATGCGGTTTTTACCCTTCCTGCTTATCATCATCATTACTAGCGGATGCTCCAATAAACACTTATTGCCGGCATACAAAAAGTACAGTCCAAAACACAGAGTGATTGCCATCATACCCCCCGAATCGCGCTACACGGGAAGGTTGCCCGAAAAGATGACACAGGCTGAAGCGGAAAAATTGGAAGTGGCGGAAAGCTACGCGTTCCAGAAAGATATTTATGACGAAATCATTCGCAGTTCCGGGCTTGGAAAAAAGAATATCAAAATTGATATGCAGGCGCTGAACAAAACCAACCAGATGCTGGAAGCTGCCGGGGTGAGTGTGCGCCAATCCTGGAGTAAAAATCCTGAAGAACTTTGCAAAATTCTGGGTGTGGATGCCGTAGTGCGCGGCTACATTCACAAAGACCGTTTCATGAGCGACTTCGCCTCTTACGGCATCAGCGTAGCGGAAGATATTCTCGAAATTCTGAAAACGAAAATTCCGACAGGGGGCATTCCCCTTCCCACCGATGGCGCGAACCTCAGTCGCACCTACCGCGTGAAAGCCTCTACCCAACTGCTCGAAAGCTCCAACGGATTGGTGATGTGGGGTATTGACAGAACGTATGATGCCGAATGGGACCAGCCGGTGGATGAAGTAGTGAAAATGATGTCTCGGCAGTTTGTGCGGAGGTTTCCTTACAGGGACAGGAAGTATTATTGATTTAAGGTGAGTAAAAACTTTGAAAGGTTTATTCTGTTTGCGCTTTAGTGAAACTTCTTCCCAGAGATTTAGAGAATAATGGATATTTATTGCTCGATAAATTAGAGCTTGACGACCTGCTGCCATTCGTCAGAAAATATCTGAAAGAGAAAACATTTTTTTCCTTCGCTTATCTCGGAATCAATCTGTTGCTACTGTTTGTCATTGTTGTAAAATTGGTTTTGCTTGTTCAATCCGAAGGCAACAGAAGTTTGGATAGCGCTATTACACATTTATCCATCGGACTTGCAGTTGCGTTTGCATTGCTACCGCTGCATGAATACATTCATGTTTTGGCTTACCGCTCGCAAGGAGCAAAAAATACCAGCTATGACGTGAATCTTAAAAAATTCATTTTCATGGCTTTGGCGGATAAATTTGTTGCAAGCAAAAAGGAATTTTTGAATGTGGCGATTGCGCCATTCGCGGTGATTTCATTGGTTTGTTTATCAGCGCTACTATTTCTGCCCGGTAATTATTTCTACATCGCTTTAGGCACTTTACTCACGCACTCCGCTTTTTGTTCCGGTGATTTTGCATTGATGAGTTATTTTGAATTTCACAAAGACAAAGAGGTGGTGACGTATGATGATGTGGCGAATAAGGTGGCATATTTTTATGCAAGAGAAAAAAGAGCGGATTAATCCTGAAATCAGGTTCCGCTTAAATTTAAATTCCCCCTTAACAATAGTTCATAAATTCAGAGGCTGGGAGAATAATTTTTACAACGTCACCTTCAGATTCAACTCCTTCAACTGCTCATCGCTAATCGGTGATGGAGCGTCAATCATCATGTCGCGTCCGGAGTTGTTTTTCGGGAAGGCAATGAAATCACGAATAGATTCGCTGCCGCCAAACATGGCGCAAAGGCGGTCAAACCCAAAGGCGATGCCGCCATGCGGAGGCGCACCGAATTCAAAGGCGTTCATCAGGAAGCTGAATTTCATTTCCGCCTCTTCATCGCTGAAGCCGAGGATGTTGAACATTTTTTTCTGTAAAGTCTTATCGTGTATTCTCACCGAGCCGCCACCGAGTTCCACCCCGTTAATCACCATGTCGTAGGCATTTGCCCGCACTTTTCCCGGGTCAGTATCCAATAAATGAACGTCCTCCGGCTTAGGCGAGGTGAACGGATGGTGCATCGCGTACCACCGCTTGTCATCGGGATTCCATTCGAGCAACGGGAAGTCCACCACCCACAATGGTTTGAAAACATTTTTGTCGCGCAAGC
Source organism: Chitinophagales bacterium (assembly GCA_041748615.1). GTDB lineage: Bacteria > Bacteroidota > Bacteroidia > Chitinophagales > CAIOSU01 > JBGTCY01. The sequence goes on along the minus strand of JBGTCY010000177.1, from coordinate 1,827 downwards.
CGAGTCGCTCGCCCATTTCAATACGTAACGTGTTCAGCGCTTTGCGTGTTTTTTCGGCTTCACCCGCGAGAATCAACAACAAATCACCGGAAGCGGCATTGAATTTATCGCCCCACTTTTTCAAAGCATCCGTATTGTAAAATTTGTCAACGGAAGATTTTACATCATCATTTTCAAATTTCACATATACTAATCCTTTCGCGCCAATCTGCGGCTTTTTTACAAATTCGGTGAGTTCATCCAATTGCTTGCGGGAATAATTGGCACAGCCTTTTGCGCAGATGCCAACAACCAATTCGGCTTCGTCAAATACTTTGAAGCCAGCCCCTCCTAAATCCTCCCCAAAGGGGAGGACTTGCCCTCCCGCATGGGGGCTTTTCAATTCCACAAACGTCATTTCAAATCGTGTATCCGGCTTGTCGGAGCCGTAGAGTTTCATCGCGTCCGCGTATTGCATCACCGGCACTTTTTCCAATTCCACGCCTTTCACCGTTTTGAACAAATGACGAACTAATCCTTCAAAAGTGTCAAGAATATCCTGCTGTTCGATGAAAGACATTTCACAGTCAATTTGTGTGAATTCTGGCTGACGGTCAGCGCGCAAATCTTCATCGCGGAAACATTTCACGATTTGAAAATATTTGTCAAATCCCGCAACCATGAGAATCTGTTTGAAAGTTTGGGGCGACTGCGGCAAAGCGTAAAACTCGCCCGGGTTCATGCGCGAAGGCACCACGAAATCGCGTGCGCCTTCCGGGGTGGATTTAATCAGCACAGGAGTCTCCACTTCGATGAAACTTTGTGAGTCTAAGTATTTGCGTGTTTCGCTCGCCATGCGGTGGCGCAGGATGATGTTGGCGGCAACCGGTTTTCTCCGCAAATCGAGATAGCGGTATTTCATGCGCAAATCATCACCACCGTCCGATTCGTCTTCAATGGTAAACGGAGGTGTTTTTGCAGCATTCAAAACATTCAATTCATTCACCATGATTTCAATATCGCCCGTTTGGATCTGTGGATTTTTATTTGTGCGTTCGATGACTTTCCCTTTCACCTGGATGACATATTCCCTTCCCAGCGCTCTCGCCTGTTTACATAAATCAGCATTATTTTCCATATCAAACACCAATTGTGTAATGCCATACCGGTCGCGCAGGTCAATAAAGGTCATGCCGCCCAAATTGCGGCTTTTCTGAACCCAGCCGGCAAGGGTTATTTGTTTATTAATGTCAGTATTGCGCAATTCGCCACAGGTATGAGTTCGGTACATCGGATGGATTTTTAAAGAAGCAAAGCTATTTATTCTGCTATATTAATCAGGTTTAGATGCGAGAATAATTTTCAGAATTTCTGAAATTGAAAATCCGTGGAAGTGATTTGTCTAAATTAATGATAAAACATTATATTAAAAATGGAAAGGCTAAGTTCAAATTAATACAGCATCTCCTTTATTGAGTTGATACAGGTTGTAAGCAATGACAGAGGTGGATATTGCGTAAAACAATTGCCTGACTTGATTTACAGACTCGTTCATTTTTTTTTCGTAAGCATACCAATTCAGGTGGTTCTGCAGATATTTACTGCTCACACCATAGGATGGCCTTTCAGCTGAACCCATCTGCCGAAACTGTTCGAGTGTATTATGGTTTTTTATGTAGTGCAGTCAAATGTTATTGCTGATTTATTTTGAACTAATCCAAAAAAAGAATTAAACCGTGATTATGCATTAGGATTAGAAAAATAGTGATAATTTGTTTGAATGGAGGATAAAATGGGTAATTTTTAACAGTAACAACAATCACCAAAATGGTTAATCTCCCTATCGAA
>JBGTCY010000176.1:0-6227 GCA_041748615.1 Chitinophagales bacterium | reverse complement strand
TAAAACTTTCACTAAAATACCGGTTTTGACGGCTTCTTCGATTGTTGAATGCTTCTCTTGTTGCCATTTTTTGAGTTTTTTTTTACCCTCAAAAACGGTCAACTTATTTCAGTACAGGACAGTAAATCTTCAATCGTCAATCGTTAATCGTTAATCGGAGATGATTTTTCAGAACTTCACAATTTTTTAAATTTTCACAATCCGGAAGGTTTTTTTGTAACTGCCATTTCCGATTTCTATAAAATAAAATCCCGGATTCAATCTCAAATTTTCCGCGTTGATGATTTGCTGATGAAAACCAGGCTGTTGTTTTTCATGCACCAATAAGGTAATTTCTTTTCCGGTCAGGTCTATCAGCCGGAGCGTCATCTTGCTTTCCATCCGGAGTTCATATTGAATCAGAACCGAAGCGGTGAATGGATTGGGCTGGATGCTGATTTCACCGAATGAAGTTTCATGGATTGAACTCCACAAAATAAACAGCGCCTCGGAGATTGACTTACAGCCGTTTGAATCTGTAATCTCAACACTGAATGTTCCTTCTCCATCCGTGCAAACTGAGCAGGGAATTTCCAAAGTTTGAAGCGTGTCATTAGGTAAAATATTTCCGTTTAAAAACCAACGGTAACTATAACCTTGATTAGCGGACAACACACTGCCGGACTGAGTTATCACGGGTTGAGCCGGATTGTTGTAAAAAATTATCACAACACTGTCACTAATACCCGTGCATCCTTTAGTATCCTCCACTGAAAGTTGAAACGTATCACTGCTTGTGACAATCAATGAAGGAGTAGTTGCACCGTTTGACCAGTTATAACTTGCATAAGCGGTTGTAGTTGACAAGACCACCGTATCTCCTTCGCAGGCGGTCAATAGATTTCCCGGTATAATCACCGGTTGCGGCAAATTATTTTCAACCAAATTGATTGTATCAGAAATTCCACTGCAATTGGTGTTATCTATGGCGCTTACGGCATAATTGCCTCCGGAATAAACAGTGATGACGTTGCCGGTATCTCCGTTAGACCAGTTGTAAGCAATGAAACCCATGTTGGCGGTGAGCGATACGGAATCACCCGTGCAAAATTCGTTTGTCGAACTGCTGATGGTCGGTTGAGCAGCCTGGTTATCATTTACAGTGAACAAAGGAGACGCACCCTCACAACCATTTTCATCAGTCACGGTCACAAAGTAGTCACCACTGACAAACACATCAATTACGGCATTGCTCTCACCGGTTGACCAGGCGTAGGCTTGAAAATTTTCTGTGGTCATCAATTCAACCCGGTTGCCGCTGCACAGCAATCCGTTTTGTGAAATTTCCGGTTGAGGTAATGGATTTTCCGAAACAAGGAAAGCAGCAGAACTCCCTTTACACCCGCTGCTGTCTGTGACAGTCACCACATAATTGCCGGGCGACTGAACAATTATCGAAGAATCGGAACTTCCGTCAGACCATTCGTAGGAAAAATAAATTCCGGTTTCAAGTCGCAAGGATTTACCGGAGCAAAAAGCGGTATCTTCAGCCGTAATTACCGGTGATGGTGGTGTCAGATGTGAAATGCTGATTTTCGGGGTAGTATAAACACATCCATTATTTCCTGTCACTTTCAGGCTGTAATCACCCGTAACTTTCGCGTAAATCATCAATCCGAAATCAAGGACTGAAGTATCATTCAATAACCATTGATAGCTGTTCCATCCCGATTGAGTCATTAACTCGGTTGAATCTCCCGGACAAAACTCGGATGCACCCGTATTTTCAATAAAGGGTAATGTTTCAAAAGCGCTGTTGTCAATCACTTTATAAATAATTCCGTTACTCAATCCACCTGCGTATAATTCGCCATTGCGGTCTTCCCCAAAACAACTGATATTGAAACTTGTGCCTAATTGCCCTTTGGGAGTGCTGACCCAATTTGTTCCGTCACGATGAATCGTCCAAAATCTGCCGCTGCAATAATCCGCGAAAACATAATAGCCAAACATGTTGGGATATTTACAGCCGCGATAAACGTATCCTCCCACCACAGAACAACCCAAGCCCCCGGGTCGGTTGATATGAATGTAATCAAATACAGGAAAAGTATAATTGCTCATAGCTCCGCAACCGGAAGTATTGTAAGTCAAATTGCCTTCATAACAACGCCAGCCGAAATTTTCGCCACCCGTGCTATTCGCGGGTTGAAAATTCACTTCTTCACGTTCACCCTGACCGACATCACCGAGCCACATATCTCCGGTAAGTCTGTCGAAACTGAAGCGCCAGGGATTCCGCAGTCCGATATGCCAGATTTCATCTAACGTAGTAGTATCATTCACAAAAGGATTGTCGGGCGGAATTTTAAAACCGGCAATGGTGTCCACATCAATTCTCAAAGTTTTACCCAAACGATTGATTTTGTTTTGAGCTCTGTTACCCGGGTCACCACCGGAACCGCCATCACCCAACGGAATGTACAAATACCCATCCGGTCCGAAAGCAAGGTCTCCTGCATTGTGATTACTAAAAGGCTGAGGTACGGTTAATAAAATCACTTCGCTCACAGATACCGCGCTGTCCGCATCCTGAACACTGACTTCAAATCTTGAGATGCGCGTTTCGCCATTGTTTTGTGCCGTGTAATTCACAAAGAAATAACCATTGTTTTTATAATCGGGATGAAAAGCCAAGCCCAGCAAACCCTGCTCGCTGCCGGATGAACGAACTCTCAAAGTAATGTCAAGAAATGGTCTTGATTTTACACTGCCGTTTCCGTCAATGATGCGAATTTGTCCTCCACGTTGCACAACAAATAATCGTTCATCACCGCAATTATAAATCCCGACAGGGGCTGTAAAACCGGAAGCATATTGCTGTAAAGCAATGGTTGGTTGCGCGTTTAAAATCAATGAAACAAACAGAAGGGAAAGCAGACCGGCAGTATTTTTCATAAATGGGAAGATGATGTGAATTCAGAAATATAAGTGAAAATTTAACAAAAAGAAATGGAAGAAGTGAATTGTTTAAAAGAAAGAGCAAGGGATAAATGACGTATCAAAGACCGATTAAAAATAAGTCCCGTCCTCCAATATTTTCTACCATCGGTAAACAGGTTTTCGAACTTGTACTGTATTGCACCCGATGGTATATCCTGTTTTGCCGCTTGTAAAGTTTACAAAGGAATAGAAAAACACCTCCCAAAAAATCAAATATCAGCGCAGAAAAAGCCACCAATCTCGATATGCAACTCACCCAATACTATCAGGATTGCAGCGAAATAATTTAAAATTGTACATTTGTCCAAAACTTTAAAAATGCGGTTTATCATCAATCTGCTTACGCTTTCATTAGCAATTATTCTATTTACGAATTATGTTTTTGCCCAACAGGCAGAATGGGCTAAAAACTTTCCGGGGGCAGGGCTAAACGAGGGCTATGCGGTTGCGGCAGATGATAATGGCAACTTATATACCGCAGGAAGATTTAACGGAACTATTGATTTTGACCCGGGAGCAGGCACCCATACACTTACTTCGGGAACAACAATGGATGCCTTTGTATCTAAATTGGATGCATCAGGGAATTTTGTTTGGGCGTTGCAGTTTGCAGGTAATGACCCTTCATTTATAAAAGACATTGCTGTTGACTTAAATGGAGATTTAATTGTAACAGGTTATTTTTCAGGAACGATTGATATAGATTTAGGCGCAGGCACCAACTTGATTACAGCCACAGGCGGCAAAGATGGCTTTATAGCAAAACTCAGCGATGCGGGCACACTATTATGGATAAAACAAATTGGCGGCACTACCATTGCAAACAATGTAGAGCCTTTCAGAATGGCTTTAGATGCTTCCGGTAATATTCACGTTGCGGGTTCTTTTGAAGGAAGTAACGTAAACTTCAACCCCGATGGTATTCATAATTTATCATCTAATGGCAGTGAAGATATATTTGTGCTGAAACTTACTAATGACGGAAACTTTACATGGGCTAAAAGAGCAGGCGGCACCCTTTCAGACATTGGCATAGGCATAGCGGTAGATAACAACAGCAATGTATTAGTTACCGGCTACTTTACAGGAACTGCCAATTTTAATCCTTCCGGAACTGCCAATTTAACTGCCATTAATCAGGAAGATGCTTACTTATTGAAATTTGATGCTACCGGAATTTTTCAGTGGGTAAAACAATTTGGCGGTACGAATCTCGTTGCCGGAAATCGAATTGTATGTGACAACAATAACAATATTTATATGCAGGGAGGTTTTTACGGCAGCGCAAACTTGAATCCTGACGGAGTGCTAAATGTAACCTCAGGTGGAGCTGAAGATGGTTTTGTAGTAAAACTACAGCCTGACGGTACTTTTGTATGGGCAAATTTGCTTTCAGATGCAAACAATATCAGCTCTAATGGTCTTGCCATAGATGAGAACAACAACTATTACATAGCCGGAAACTTTAACGGAGCACCCGATTTCGACCCAAGCGCAAACACTAATATTGTAACCACGCTTGGGGAAAATGATGTTTATTTAGCAAAGTATAATGAAGATGGAGTATTTCAATGGGTTTACCGTGCCGGAAGTGCCGATATAGAAAGAGCTTGGGATGTGTATTACAAAAGTGGAGCGCTATACATTACAGGATATTTTGCAGGCACCGCAAATTTTGATGTGGGCGGAACGGGACTTTTCTTAACCGCCACCGGAAGCAGAGATATTTTTGTCGCCAAAATAAGAGAGTGTTTTCCTACCAGTAGCACCGATACACAAACCGCTTGTGAAAGCTACACTTGGATTGATGGCAATACTTACACGGCAAGCAACAACACTGCAACCTTCACGCTAACCAATGCCGCAGGCTGCGATAGCATTGTAACATTAAACCTAACCATCAACAACGCTACCAACAGCACAGACACACAAACGGCTTGCGACAGCTATACCTGGATTGACGGCAATACCTATACTTCAAGCAACAATACTGCTTCGCATACTCTATCCAATGCTGCGGGGTGCGACAGTATTATAACATTAAACCTGACCATCAACAACGCTACCAGCAGCACCGACACACAAACTGCTTGCAGCAACTACACTTGGATTAATGGCAATACTTACACAGCAGGCAACAACACTGCAACTTTTACATTAACCACTGCGGCTGGTTGCGATAGCATTGTAACTTTGAATCTAACCATCAATAATACTTCAAGTAGCACCGATACAAAAACTTTTTGCGAAAGCTATACCTGGATTGATGGCAATACTTACACAGCAAGCAACAACACTGCAACTTTTACATTAACCAATGCCGCAGGTTGCGATAGTGTAGTTACCTTAAACCTCACCATCAATCCCGAATACCAAATAACCATTGACACCACAATTAATTCAGGTGGAAGTATTGAGATTGGTGGTATTATTTACAGTAGCGCAGGCAATTACATATCTACCCTCAATACACAAGCAGGCTGCGACAGTATTGTAACACTCAATTTATCTATTGTAAGTAGCTTGTATGATATTGGAATAAATTCTTTAAAAGTGTATCCCAATCCTGTTAAAAATGTTCTTCATCTTGAAGGCGATTTTTTTAATGCAATACTCTACGATATTAACGGCAAACAAATAGCGGAATGGAAAGGCACTGAAACTATTCTCAATATACCCAACATTCAAACAGGGATGTATTTTCTGTCTGTTACATCGCAAAACGGCAGACTTGTTAAAAAACTTCTAAAGGAATAGCATTGATATTCCATCGGTAGTCAACTTTCCTAAACTTCTCAAAGCGAATCGCTTAATTATCAAAGGTATTCCCACGAACGGATTCGGAAAGTTTGCTTGCTTTGGGATAAGTAAGTTTTCTAAATAAATTCCTCAAAGTTCGAGTGAGTTTGGGATAAGGGATTTCTAAAAGGTCACCCCGTTGGGGCTTGTTGAATAGATGTTTTATGACTACCAAATGGTCGTTCCTAATGGAACTCTAAAAAAGCCCAGTATGGGCGACCTTATGGTAGAAAATATGCACACAATAAGAATATTCAAGCCCCAGAGGGGCGACCATTTTTGTCAATTGAGTTAACATAACTCGATTTAACCCGGATTATGCATTAGAATAATTAAAAGGGGGGCTTAGATTCTGAATTTGGGAGAAGATGCCATCCATCCAAGGTCTTTTTTTGACTGGTAAAGAGATTTTTAAAACTTGTTTATTGGCATGATTTACCTTCCAG
>JBGTCY010000175.1:0-9140 GCA_041748615.1 Chitinophagales bacterium | reverse complement strand
AAATCTTTCAGACCATAGGTGGAATTGATTTTTCGATGGTCATCAATACCTGCACAAAACCTGCTGTTACGAGTTTGAGTAATTCGTCCATCTTCACCATGCCGCAAAAATGAACGACTGACAAGGTAAAACCTGAAAATGTTATAACCGCCTGATTGTTATTAATTTTCAAACAAGATGAAGCCTATATTATTGTGTTCTCCTGTATTCTCCAGAGGTCATAAGCGCTGAATTATATGGATTTATTCTAAACCGAGAATGGCTGTCACCTAATCGCCACATCTCCAAATCCGCTAATCTGCTAATCATCAAATCACCCTCCCCCATATTTTTTCACAATCGCCTCACACGCCTCATCCAGCATTTTAAAAACTTCATCAAACCCATTATCATTCCAATAGGGGTCGGGCACTTGCTTATTGGTGCCGGGATGTGATTCGTTTAAAATCATTGCCACTTTTTCCTTTTCACCGTCATGGAGGGAAAGGCGGATAACGTCATTGTAATTCGCTGCATCCATTGCGTAGATGCGGTCAAATTTTTCAAAATCATAAGGCGAAAACTGACGGGCCCGTTGACCGCTGATGTCTATACTGTATTTACGCGCGATTTCGATGGAGCGCATGTCAGGTCTTTCACCTACATGCCATGCGCTGGTTCCCGCGCTGTCCACGGTCCAGGGGAGTTGATGTTTTTCAATTTTTGATTTTAAAATACCTTCCGCCAATGGTGAACGGCAGATATTTCCAAGGCAGACCATCAGTATTTTCATGCGGGTAAAATTAAGGGATAGGAAATAATCCCGAAAAAAAGGAAAAAACGAACTGTGTCGGGATATACCGTTACTACATTTTTGCTTTCAAAAAGCCAGTCTTGTTACTGGAAATTGAAATTACAAATCATAAAAATCAAATCACAAATAAATTCCATTATCAAATAAAAAAAAACATCAAATTAACAAAACATTGTGTCTGGATTAATTTGTGTTTTGTTTTTTTAGAATTGAGTGTTATTTGTTTTTTGTGAATTGTTTTATTGATGCTTAACTAACTACAACAAGATAGTTAATATCATGATGTAATACCTTTTTGTACAAGTTTGAAAACCTGTTTACCGATGGTATAGTTTTTTGAAAACGGCAAACTGTTTGTTTGGAATACAGGGCGGATTCAATTATATTTAACCAATCATGACTTTCTTATGAAAACAAAATTGACACTCGCGCTTATCGCCATCATGCTGATAATCGCCTGCAGCACGGTGCCCTTAACGGGCAGAAAACAATTACGTCTGCTCCCCGAATCCATGCTGACGGGAATGGCGCTGACGCAATACAATGAATTTCTTTCAACCAACAAAGTCGTCACGCAAACGGAACAGGCGGTGATGGTAAAAAATGTGGGAGACAAACTCGCTCATGCCGCCACAAGATATTTGTCGCAGCACGGTCAGGCGGGGAGGGTTGCCGGTTATCAATGGGAGTTCAATCTTGTGCAGGACAACTCGGTGAATGCCTGGTGTATGCCGGGCGGCAAGGTGGTGATTTACAGCGGCATCTTGCCGATTACGCAGACTGAGGAAGGACTGGCGGTGGTGATGGGACATGAAATCGCGCATGCCATCGCGCGGCATGGAAACGAGCGGATGAGCCAAATGCTCACCATGCAGATGGGCGGCATCGCTCTGGATGTTGCCATGATGAATCAACCAAATGAAACCCGTCAGCTTTTTAATACGGCTTATTCCATCGGTTCAACGGTGGGAGTCATGTTGCCCTTTTCACGCAAACATGAATCGGAAGCCGACCGGCTGGGGTTGGTATTCATGGCGATGGCAGGTTATAATCCCGTGGAAGCGGTTGGATTCTGGAGGCGGATGTCATCAGTCGGGGGAGCAAAACCACCGCAATTCATGAGTACGCATCCCAGTGACGAGAAGCGGATTAAAAACATCAAAAAGCACATGGGCGAAGCGCTGAAATATTACAAGCCAAAATAAAACGAGCTTTTACAAGCATGAAACTCGCGCAGGTCATAGAGGAGCATTTTCATGATTTTGTGAACCTGATGTTTCCGGTTCACTGTGAAGCCTGTGAAGAATCGCTGACGAAAGGTGAAAACATCGTGTGCCTGCTGTGCGAATACGAATTGCCAAAAACAAATTTCCATCGCGAGCGGGATAATAAGATTGAGAAAATCTTTTGGGGGCGCGTGAAAATCGAAAGGGCGGCAGCTTTTTATTTTTTTCACGGAAAATCAAAAGTGCAGCGCCTGTTACACAAATTGAAATATCACGGGAAAAAAGAAATCGGTTTTCGCTTAGGAGAGCTTTTCGGTGAAGCGATGCTTGAATCCGGATTTGCTGAAGAGATTGATTTGATTGTGCCTGTTCCGTTGCATGAAAAAAGGAAACGTCAGCGCGGCTATAATCAAAGCGATTATTTCGCGATGGGTCTTTCCGAGTCGCTCAAAATTGACTGGTCGCCCCAAGTGTTGCGCAGGGCGGTTTACACCAATACACAAACAAAGAAAAGCCGTTTTGAGCGCTGGGGAAATGTCGGTGAAGTTTTTGAACTGGCACAGCCTGAAAAAATTACCGGCAAACATCTCTTGCTGGTGGATGATGTCATTACCACAGGCTCAACCATTGAGGGCTGCGCTCACACGCTGCTTCAGGCGGAAGGCGCAAAAGTGAGTATCGCGGCTATCGCGGTGGCGCATTGATGATTTTCTCAGACTTTAGAAAATAGACTTTAGATTTTTAGATTTGAGAAATTAGATTTTGGCGGGGGTGAGGCATTTAACATGGGGATGCCGTCCCGATAACGAATTGGGAGACATGATACTTCTCACAATTTTTTCCGATTTACCTCCTTTCAGTCCCGCTTATCTTTGCCCGAAAATGAAATCCCCCTCGCTTGATATTATTTTACCCTGCTACAATCCGGGGGGCGATTGGACATCCGCAATTCTAAAGTCCTATTCAAAAATTCATGCTGCCGTTGGCGACACATTGCTGAGAATTATCATTGTGAATGACGGCTCTACAATTAACCTCGAACCTCAACTCCGGATTTTAAAAGAGAAAATTCCGAATCTCCTTTTCGAAAGTTATGCTGAAAATAAAGGCAAAGGTTACGCGCTGCGCAAAGGCGTGAGTTTATCCAGCGCTGATGTGATTATTTACACGGACATTGATTTTCCCTATGAAGAAACGGGGCTTCTGAAAATATTTGAAAATCTGCGCGACAATTTCTGTGATGTGTCGGTGACGATTCGTGATGAAAATTATTACAAGCATGTTCCGGCAGCACGAAAGCTTTTATCCAAAATATTAAAAGGACTTATCCGCTTCACCCTCAATGTTCCAACCACTGACACGCAGGCAGGGTTAAAGGGATTTAATCAAAAAGGGAAAGCGGTTTTTTTGAAGACCACCATCCACCGTTATTTATTCGATTTGGAATTTATTTTCCTGTGCGGCAAACAAAAAGACATTCGTCTTGAGTGTATCCCGGTGAAAGTGAAAAACGACATCCGCTTTACCAAGATGAATTGGCGTGTTCTTTTAACTGAAGGTTTTAATTTTTTAAAACTCTGGTTGTTTTCCCGAAAACAGAATTGAATACGTTTTAATTTTTTTCAAAAATTTAACACCACCGTTGCCACTGATATTTTTTTGCAGGTGTTGTCACCCTTATCTTTGAATGAAAAAATACACCGCTCATGAAAAATGGAACATTGCTTTTCGCGCTGATAGTACAAGTTTTTTCCCTGTTTGCTCAACCTGCTTATGCTCCCTTCATTCATGGAGTGGCGTCAGGAGACCCATTGACGGACAAAGTCATCCTCTGGACCAAAGTGGAACCTGTTGATTCCGCGCAGCCTGTCTCTGTTAACTGGAGAATTGCAACGGATAACGCGTTCAATACGGTCGTGAATTCCGGCAGTTTCACGACCGACAGTTCCTTAGATTTTTCTGTCAAGGTGGATGCTGACGGCTTGCAACCCGGCAACTGGTATTACTATCAGTTTGAAACAGGCGGCAACAAATCCATTACCGGCAGAACGAAAACAGCGCCAGCGGGTACTGTGAATCACGTGAGGTTTGCGGTGGCAACCTGCGCGAAATATTCTAAAGGTTATTTTAATTCTTACGCCCGCATCGCGGAGCGAACGGATATAGACGCGGTCATTCATTTGGGCGATTACATTTATGAAAGCCGTGATTCCGGTGAGGTTGGCAGGGTGATGTTGCCCTACGCGCGTTGCAGCACGCTCACGATGTTCAGAACGCGCTATGCTCAATACCGCACAGACCCGGATTTATTGGAAGCGCACCGCAATTTCCCGTGGATTTCCGTTTGGGATGACCATGAATTCGGCAATGACTCGTGGATGTATGGCAGTGAGCATTTTCCGGACAGCGCGACATTTGTGGGAATCAAAGCGGCTTCCATCAAAACGTATTTTGAATGGATGCCAATTCGCCCGGAGCCGACAAGACCAGGCAGTATTTATCGCCAATTAAAATATGGCGACCTGATTGACCTCATCATGATTGATTCAAGGATGGAAGGGCGAATGCAGCAACTGCCTTTCACCGACCCTGCCTATCATAACCAAGACCGCACCATGTTGGGCGTGGAACAGTTCAACTGGCTCATTTCACAATTGGATAACAGCACCGCCCGCTGGCGCATTATTGGACAGCAGGTGATGATAGCGCCAGCCGTGTTTGGCAACACTCCCATCAACAACGACCAATGGGACAACTATCCCGCTGAGCGCGCGAAAATTTATCAGCATTTGTTGGATAATCAAATCGGCAACTTTGTGGTGCTCACCGGTGATGTTCATGCCGCGCTCGCGAACAATTTACCCCTCACGATGGCTGACTATGATGATGAAACGGGTGCCGGTTCCGTGGGAGTTGAGTTCATCACTCCGGCAATCGCTTCAAGCAAAAGTGATTTGAGCAATTTTCCTTTCAGCATCGTGAAATCTTTTGACCCGCATATTCAATACTTAGAGTTTGACCGCAACGGTTATATGATTCTCGATGTGACACCCGACAAGGTGCAGGGCGATTTTTACTTTGTACCCACCACCGATGTCCCCGACCCCACGGAAGTGCTGGATGCAAGTTACTATACGCTCAATGGCACGCGCTTTCTTCAAAAAGTGGGGGTCTCCGTTCCCGGCTTGTCTGTAACTCAACTTTCCTGCGAAATAAAGAACAATCCTGCCGCGGAACAGTTGATTGTTTCATGCAGTGATGCTATCAATGCCAGGCATACTTACAGTATATTTGACATCAGCGGACGATTGGTGAAAGAAGCATCCACCGATTTGAATGTTCCGGTGCAGTTGAATGTTTCCGGATGGAGCAAAGGAATGTATTTCATCAAAATCACCGCGGAAAACAGAGAGCGTTTTTCAGGAAAATTTATCCTTGAATAATTTATGATTGCACCAGACCCGAACAAAACTTATCCCAAAGAAACCGAATCGGAAGCGCTCATCCGTTTTCAGGATTGCGACCCGCTCGGGCATCTCAACAATGCCAAATACTTCGATTATTTTTTCAACGCCCGCGAAGACCAGGTTTCCAAACTCTACGGCTACAGCCCGGGAGAAATTTTCAGGAAATACAACTGCGCGTGGGTGGTTTACAATCACAACATTTCTTACATCCGCTCGGTCGCTTTTGGCGAATGGGTGAAAATCATGTCGCGCATCATTTATTATGACCACGACACTGCGGTGGTAGAATATTATATGACGGACATTGAAAAAAAACATCTCAAGTCCATGATGTGGACTACGCTCAAATATGTGGATGTAAAAACCGGAAAAACCACCGGGCATCAGCCGGAAGTGGCACAGTTTATGGAAATCATGCGCCTGAAAGATTTCAAAATGGATAACCTGACCATCACGGAACGCATCAAACAAATCAAAACGGAACTCCGTGCATGAAAAGACTCACGCTATCGGCAACCATTCTGTTTTGCATTTTATTTTTTCCTGCAAAAAGCCAGGCGATTGATTCGATATTGATTCAGCTCATTCCACTGCTCGAAAATTCTTACACGAAAGCGTTAGACCTTTGCAATAATTCAAAACACCTTAAATATAACGGAGCGACTATTCTGACAGGCGCTGAAATGGATGTGTTTGAATATTCGGGTTTTCCGGAAACATTTATTCACCTGTCCAATGAAATGGGGACGCTGGCATCCATTCTTGTCTATCAAAGCGAGTGGTTCAACACCCACAAAAGCCTGATGAAAAAACTTTCTACCGTGAGGCGTTATGATGAATCCGGGGAAATTGCCGACCGCTATTGGTATTTTACCTACTCAGAAAGAACCTTCCTTATGGATATCAATTACGAAAATGAATACATCACTTTTTTGATTATCAGGGATTATTGATTTAAGGGCAGTTCAAAAAAATTGCTCTTTTTGATTGCCTCATCCCTTGCCTTCTCCTAAGGAGAAGGAGAATGAGGTAATTTTTTTGAACTGCCCTTAATAAAATCTCAGTATTTTCTTTTCCGTTCCATTGCATTCCACGCGATAAACACTTTCAACGCTTCATCACGCAGCAATTGCTGCACGGGAATTTTTCTCTCCGACAGAGGGGCTTCAAACTCTTTGTAAATGAAATCATCATCAAAGCCGATTTCCGCGGCATCCTTCCGGTTACAGGCAAAAAAAACACGCACAGGGCGCGCCCAATAAATCGCGCCCAGGCACATCGGACACGGCTCGCAGGAAGTGTAAATATCGCAGCCGCTCAACTGAAAATCATTCAGGTTTTTGCAGGCGTCACGGATTGCCATCACCTCGGCATGAGCGGTCGGGTCGTTGGTTGCCAGCACGCGATTGTTGCCCCTGCCGACAATTAATCCGTTTTTCACCACCACCGCGCCAAACGGACCACCCTCCCCGGCTTTCATGCCCGCATCGGCAAGCCGGATTGCCTCCAGCATAAATTTTTCCTGTTCCAGCGTTTTCATTTAAATGGAAAAATAATCAATGATGCGGATTGAATCCAAGTAATTGTTGCGCTCGCTTCGTTCGATTATGCCTTGCTTTGATTCGTAGCGTTCCGCGATTGTGGTGTCTTACCTCCGAGCGAGGAAAAATACATTTTGAAAATTATAAAACCCAACCGGGACGGGTATTGTTCCGCTTAACTGTATTTCCAGAATACCCCAAGTTGTCTAAGTATTGTTGTCAAAATTACTTCCACAATTAATAGATTTAAGATATTAGATTTAACATTTAAAAAAAATAAACTAATCACCCGTCAACATGAAACTTGAACATTCGGCATTGTTTGTTTGACATTGAAGATTATAGATGCATTGAGGAAGTTATTTTGAAAACGTGCCTAACATCTAAAATCTAATATCTGAAAACAGATGGCGACATTCTCATTTCTTCTTCCCCCAGTTTTCCTCAATTTTTTTTCCATCCTCGCGGATGATTTCAAACTCTACTCTGCGGTTGAGTTTACGGTCTTCTTCGGTGAGTTCTTCTTTTACGATTGGGTGAGCGCTGCCATATCCGACTGCTTCGATTCTATCGGCATAAATACCGCCTTTCATCACGAGATATTTTTTAATCGCATCCGCTCTCCGCTGTGAGAGTTGATTATTCGCTTGCGCATTGCCTTGTGAATCCGTATGTCCGGAAATTTTCAAACGAAACCCCGGATTATCCAGCATGAAGTCAAGGATTTTATCCAAGTCAGGTTGCATGTTCGGCAGAATGTCCCAGCTATTGGTGGCAAACTCTATACTTTGAAAACCAATTTTCACAAAATTGATAGACGGTACATTGAAGTTCATGGCGGTGTTTCCTTTTAACTCAAAAATTTCTTCAATCCTGAAAAAATCTTCGCCCTGAATAATGAGCAGGTAGCGATTGTTGTTGATTAAGTCGAATGAAAAACTGCCATCATCGCGGATATATTTTGGCGCTACTTCAATCCCGTTGTCCAAATCAATGATGGAAACAATTCCATGAAAAGGGTTTCCTGAAACCGAGTCAATGAGCGTGCCTTCAAAAACAGTGGTTGCCAACGGCTGCGCTTCCATCGGCAGCGGAAATGAAAAGAGGTCTAAGTTTTTGAAATTCTTTTCCGAAGAACGGGCGTAATACAAAGACTTCGATTCAGAGTCAATCGTGAAATAAAACTCTTCCGCTTCTCCGTTTATAAGCGGACCGATATTTTTCGGCTCTGTCCAGATGCCATTCACCAGGTGCGTTTTGAAAATATCGAAGTTGCCGAAATTGAGTAAATGACCGTTTGAGCTGAAATACAACACATGATGCCTCGGATGATAAAACGGACTCACTTCCGCGTCTTTGGTGTTGACGGTCGGTCCCATGTTGCGCGCTTTCGCCCACTTGCCGTTGCTTTGGCGAACAGAGAAATAAATATCCGTGCTTCCAAAACCACCTTCACGGTCAGATACAAAAAACAAAGTGTCTTCCGTATGCGAGAGTGATGGATGCGATTCCCATCCGGGGCTGTTCACTTCAGGACCTAAATTGCGGACGTTTCCCCAATTGCCGTCACCAATCAAATCCGCTACGTAAAGGTCGCAACTGCCAAATCCGTCAGGCGCTTCGCAGCGCACAAAATACAGGCGTGTTCCGTCACGGCTGATGCAGGGCGAACCTTCATTATATTGTGTATTGACACCTTCAAACGGCTCCGCTTCGCGCCACGTGTTTTCATCCACTTTCACTGACCAAAAAAGGTCTTCATTGTAAATATCTTCACCCGCGACAATTCTCCGGTTTCTTTTTGAGGCAAACAATAAAACGCTGTTGGAAATATTTAAAGCGGGACCATAATCTTCATAATCAGAATTGACCATGCTGCCCATATTGATGAACACCCCGCGCGGAGGACGCAGCGTGTCAATCTGTTTGCGATAGTCCACCAAATCATAATAATATTTGATTGGAACATAAATATCTTTTTCTCCTGCCGTGAGGTTATCAAAATATTGCCAGATGTATTCCACTTTTTCATCCGTATTTTTCAACACAATACGAAACATTTCCTTCGCCTGTTCCAGCGAACCTCTGCGCTCATACAACTGTCCGAGTTTCC
>JBGTCY010000174.1:0-9019 GCA_041748615.1 Chitinophagales bacterium | reverse complement strand
TAAGCGTCCGCTTCCATCTTATTCATAGCTGTACCTTTCGCATAGCCCAAGTTTGCGCCCTTGCCTTTTGCGCTGGATAACTTGTGCTGACTCCCGCCACTAAGGGATAAGTTTTTAACTTACCCGCTTAAAATTGAACATGCGCACAAGCAGGCAAACGCTCAGAGCGGGCGCGTCATTCTTGCGCCAGCAGGAGGACGCTTGCGCCAGACACGGGGCTTATTCCTTTTTACAGCAGAAATGTAAGTTGCGGTAGGCTTCCGGGTTTGCCGGAATTTCGTCAGCATCATAACCAAGCGCTGAAATTGCATGACGCAAGTCAACGGGAGTAGTGAGTGTTGGTTGGTATTTTATCATCACTGTTTTATCTTCTAAATCAAGAGTCGCGTTTTTTACTCCTTTCGTTTTGATTAGCGCGGATTCGATTTTGTTTTTACACATGCCGCATACGGCAGAAGTTTTGATTTCAATGGTTTCGATTTTCTTTTTCTGTGTGGGTTCCTGCGTTAAGCCCTGCAAACTGAATGTGCAAAAAAGGATGGTGATGATTACAGTGAAGTATTTCATGATTCTGTTTTGTTTGTAATGATGTGAATGATTAAACTTCAAACTATTTCTTTGCCCGAAGGTAAGACACCACAATCGCGGGACGCTACCAATCAAAGCAAGACATAGACGTACAAAGCAAGCGCAACATCCGCATTCAGGAAACAGTTCAGCATTTTTTATTCTTATACTCCTAAATGTCTTTCGGCATGATAGGAGGAGCGCACGAGCGGACCGCTTTCCACATATTTGAATCCCTTCGACAGACCGCGTTCCTTGTAGCGCTGAAACACATCGGGGTGGACATACTCAATCACCGCGTGGTGATTTTTGGTGGGTTGCAGGTATTGACCGATGGTGAGCACATCGCAACCGGCTGCAACAAGGTCGTCCATCACTTCATCCATCTCTTCGCGGGTTTCGCCCAGCCCGACCATGACACCGGATTTGGTTCTCATGCCTCTGCTTTTGAGGTGGCTGATGACATCGAGGCTGCGTTCATATTTCGCTTGCGGGCGCATTTCGCGGCTGAGTCGTTTCACGGTTTCCATGTTGTGGGAAACTACTTCGGGAGCTTCCGCGCAAATGGCGTCAACGCTGTGCATGTCGCCTTTGAAATCGGGTATCAGCGTTTCGATGGTGGTGCCGGGGGAGATTTCGCGGATGGCGCGAATCGTTGCCGCCCAAATGGCGGAGCCTCCGTCTTTGAGTTCATCGCGGTCAACAGAAGTGATGACGCAATGCTTCACGCCCATGAGTTTTACGGCTTCCGCCACACGCATCGGCTCATCCAAATCCACCGTTCCCGGACGTCCGGTTTGAACCGCGCAAAATGAGCAGGAACGCGTACAGACGTTTCCCAAGATCATAAATGTCGCGGTGCCCGCGCCCCAGCATTCTCCCATGTTCGGGCAATTGCCGCTTTCACAAATTGTATGCAGTTTGTATTGGTCAACCAGTCCGCGAACATGCTTGTAGTTTTCGCCAATGGGCAACTTCACGCGCAGCCAGTCGGGCTTTGTTCTTCTTGATTCGGGAGTGATAACGGGGAGGTCGAGCATGTGTTGTGAATCGTTATTTGTTATTTGTTAATCGTTAATCGTTAATCGTAATTTTTTACCAGCGTTTTCCGAATTGAAAACTGACATAAGCGGCTACGAACAGGAAACGGTTATCATCGGAAATTGAAATCGGAACACGTTTGTAATATAAGTCAAGCATAATTCCCGCCTCAAGCGCTTTCACAAATTCTTCTTTTCCCGCCCAATCGAAATTCAGCCCCAACTTGCCATAGATACCCGGCAGCGGTTCAATCTCAGAAAGCCCGTATTTGAAGCCTGAAGCGCCCGCGATGGAAAACCAATCGAGAAACTTGTCATGGTTTTGTTCGGTGTAGCGCTGGCTGAGAATGACATAAGTCTGTCCGGGACTATTGTCCTGTAAGGGATAAGCGATGTTGAGATAATAGGGTTTTACGATTCCGAGTGAAATCCCCCCCAAATAGGTGATGGCGAAACGCACCCCGTTTTTTTCCGCCTTGTCCGCAATGTTTTTGCGATAGCCATATCCCGCTCTCAGCGTGAAGAAATGATTTTGCTTGCCGAAATAAAAATTCTTTGGCGAATCGAGGAAGGGTCCCAGAAATGTAAACTCAGCCGGTTGTCTGGTTTCTTTCCAATTTTTGATTTCTGAAATGCCGAACTGGATGATGCGGGTTTTGTGGATGCTTTTGATTTTAGCGCGCTCGCCAAAGACTTCCCACCCATTGGTGAGCAGCCTGCCGCCCACGCTCCACTCATCGTAGTAAACAATGCCTTTTTGTTCTACTTCCGCTACCACACGGCTACGTTGAGCCGATACTGAAATGCTGCAAAAAATGATTCCGACAAGGAGATGGCTTTTCAAATGGAGATGTTTGAAATAATCAGATTTCAATATTACAATTTAAAGGGGCAAAATGTTCAATAAAACTATGAACACCGCTCTGTTGTAAGTTGTCTAAATTTAGACAAAAAACGCCTATCCTATGACTGCTATTGTTATCTATGAAAAAGGATTACATACCCGTTGCAATCACCTGCAATCGGGCAACACGATTGAAACAGACGCGCCCACCGATAATCACGGTCGGGGAGCCGCCTTCTCTCCTACCGACCTCACCGCCACTTCCCTTGCAGCCTGTATGCTGACCACGATGGGGATTTATGCCGAAAAAAACGGTATTTCATTGGATGGCATGAAAGCGGAAGTCACAAAAATCATGGCGCCCGCTCCAAGAAGAATTGCCCGTGTGAAAGTGACACTCTTCCTGCCTCATGTACTGACTCCAGCAGAAAGAAGCGCCCTTGAAGACATCGCGTTCCACTGTCCGGTTGCTCTGAGCCTGCACCCGGAACTGAAACAGGAGGTGAGTTTTGTGTATTGAAGGAAGGGGGATTGGTAATGTTGGGTGGATTTTAGAAAAATTATTTTAGTTGGGTTAAGAGCCAGAACGAAAATAACTGAAATAAGAAGTCCGGCTATTCCAACCAATAGCTATTTAAACCCTAAATAGACAGCGCTGGAATATGCTATCTTTTCTTGAGCCATCATCAAACTTTAGACCAGCTATTTTTTACACCTCAATCAATTCACAACAAACCAATTTTTCCGTTTCAAGATAAGCGGAACTCCAGGAGAGTCCAACGCCAAAGCCGGAAAAAACCATTTCGAGTTTTTCTGAAATCAAGCGGTTGCGGAGTTGCGTAATTAATGTGACGGGGATGGTTGCCGAGCTGGTGTTGCCAAAATCGCGCAAAGAGTAAGGCACTTGTTCGGGAGTTAATTTCAGTTTTTTACGGATGGATTCATTGATAATGAGGTTTGCCTGATGAAAGAGAAAATAGTTGACCGCGGCCCTGTCTTTGCCCGCGAAATTTAAGAGCGCCTCCACGTTTGCCGGCACTTCATTGACTGAAAAATTAAAAACATCAATGCCCTTCAAAATGAGGTGTGTTTGATTTCGGGTGATTCCTTCACTAATGGTTTGCTCTTCCAACGCCCGCGCGTCAACGGGATGACGATAGCCGCCCGCGGGAATGATGATGGCGTCATAGCCGCTGCCATCGCCCTGCAAATTAAAATAAACGGGAGCCGCGTTTTGCCGCCATTGCAATGCGGTTGCCGAGCCTGCATCCGAAAAAATAGGAGCCGAGCTTTTATCTTTTTCCGAAAGCGTGGCGGATGAAATATCGCCCGCCAGCAGCAGCGCTTTTCCTTTGCCCAATGTTTGCAACAGGCTGGAAACAACCGCTAAGCCATACACATAGCCGGAACAACCCAAGTTGATGTCTAAGGCGATACAGTTTTTAGACAACCCCAGCCGCTGTTGTAAAATATTGGAAGTGGCGGGTGTGATGTAATCCGGAGTTTGTGTAATGAAGACCAACACCTCCACTTCTCTCCGCTCCCAACCCAAATCGTTCAGCAGTTGTTGAGCCGCTTCGAAACACAGGTCTGACGCGCAAATTCCTTTTTGGGCGATTCGCCTTTTTTCGATTCCCACGGTTTTAACAAGCAACTCGCGCTCCTTAGGCGAAATCAGTTCATAGTCATAATTCGAAACAACATTTTGAGGAACACAGGCTGCGACACCGACTAATTGAATCTTGGAAACAGAGAATAGCGACATTCAGGATGAGCGGTTTGATTGGATTGAAAAAATAATTAAAGCGGGAATCGCTGACAAGATTTGAAACACGGGGTATTCGCGTTGATGGTCAAAATGATTGCTCACTCCACTTTCTGTTTAATCAATTCATACAAGTCGCGGATGGTGAAGCATTTTGCAAGTTCATCAGCGGAAATGGTGATGTTGTATTCCGAATCAACTTTGGCAATCAGGATGAGCGCCATCATGGAACTCCAGCCTTCCAATTTTCGGAATTCATCGCCCGCGCGAATGGTTCCGGTTTTTATTTCTTCAAATTCAGTTTCAATTTTTTGGATAAAGTCCTCAATCTGCAATTCCATTCAGCGGATATTTATATTTTTTGTTTTCTGAAATTAATACACGAAGTGTTTTGGCAAACGCGCTACTTCGACTTCGCTCAGTGTCCCTGCGCACTAAATATAAGTCCATGTAATTTGTCCTTACCTCAAACGCATCACTAATCGTTTTAAAGATAGAAATAATCTTACTTTGCAATGGCAATGACACCGAAAAAGATATTATTCCTGCCGCGTTGGTATCCTTCGGAAAACGACCCGCAGAATGGCGTTTTTATTCAGAAACACGCGCGTGCAGCAGCGCGGCATCATTCTGTCACAGTTATTTACGCTGAACCGTCATCCAAAATTCATGTCACTGAAAATGCTCCTGAAAGTAATTTAAGAGAAGTCATTTATTATTACAAAAAATCTTCTTTTAAACTTTTGAATCTGCTTCGCTATTTCAAAACATTGTTTCGTGCATACCGCGAACTACTGCGCGGCAACTTTGTTCCTGACCTCTGTCATGTACACATGCTCACGCGTCCGGTGGCGCTGGCGCTTTGGCTGAAATGGAAACACGGCATTCCTTATTTAATCACCGAACATTGGTCGGGTTATCTGACCGGAAAATTTCAACAGGAAAATTATTTTAAAAAACGACTGACTGCTCATGCTATCAAAAACGCTGCGATGGTCACTGTCGTTTCCGAATTCTTAAAAAAGGGGATGATTCAATGCGGGTTAAATGCAAAGTTTCAAATTCTGCCGAATGTAGTGGAAACAAACGCGGAGGGAATTGTTGAAAAAGCTCCTGAAGGAAAATTCAGTTATTTAGTTGTTGCAGACCTGAATGATGCTGTTAAAAACATCAGCGGCATTATCAAAGCGTTCAGCCGGGTATATCAAAAAGAACCTGCCACAGAACTACGCATTGCCGGTGATGGAAACGACCGCGCTCAGTTAGAGCAACTCGCTAAACAACTGCAATTAGAAACCGCTTGTCATTTTTTGGGAAGAAAAACCAATGACGCTATTTTAAAATTGATTCCCCAAGCGCATGTTCTTATTGTCAATAGCCGGGTTGAAACATTTTCGGTAGTGACCTTAGAAGCAATTTTTTCCGGCAGACCGGTAATAGCCACCCGCTGTGGCGGACCGGAAGCTTTCATCAATGCTGACAATGGCATTTTGATTGGCAGCAATGATGAAGAAGGATTGGCAGCCGCAATGCTCAACATCAAAAAAGATTACGCAAATTATCCTCCCGAAAAAGTAAGCCGCTCGGTAGAAAATATTTATTCACTGAATACCGTGGCGGATTCACTTCAAAAAATTTACAAGGAAGTGTTGAAGATTGCATAGCACATGGTTTAAGCCATAGGCTATGAAGACATCCTTATAGTATGTTTCCAAAATAACTCAATCTAATATCTAAAGTCTAATATCTGCTAATGCAGGCTTCGAATTACAGATGTTATTTTGACAACTTCACGATGATAAAACAATTATTTCTTAATGACAGAAAAACTTCTTGTCGCCTTCACTGCGTTTTTCCAGCCACGATATAATGATTCCTGTAAACTTTTTTTCATCGCTGGTTTGAACGATTTTTCCACTTTCCAATTGGCGGTGATGTCTTTTTTATCTTTCCAAAACCCAACTGCCAAACCGGCAAGATATGCTGCGCCCAGCGCAGTGGTTTCTGTAACTACCGGGCGCACAACCGGCACACCCAGCATATCGCTTTGAAACTGCATCAGGAAGTTATTGCCGGTCGCTCCACCATCAACATGCAGTTTTTTCAGCCTGATGCCGGAATCTTTTTCCATTGCGGACAACACATCTTTGGTCTGATAAGCCACCGATTCGAGTGTGGCGCGTGTGATGTGGTCTCTGCCGCTGCCCCGTGTTAATCCGAAAATGGCGCCCCGCGCTTCGCTGTCCCAATAGGGCGCACCCAGCCCGACAAACGCAGGCACTACATACACCCCGTCAGAAGATTTGATTTTCCGCGCGGAGTTTTCCGACTGGGATGCATCGGGAAAAAACTGCAACCCGTCACGCAGCCACTGCACGGCTGAGCCTGCCACAAAGATGCTGCCCTCCAGCGCGTATTCGGTTTTGCCATTCAGTTGCCAAGCGATAGTCGTCAGCAACCCGTTTTTTGATTTAACGGCTTTTAAACCGGTATTCATCAGCATGAAACAGCCGGTGCCATAAGTATTTTTTGCCATTCCCTCATTGAAACAAGCCTGTCCGAAAAGCGCGGCTTGCTGGTCGCCCGCCATGCCGCTGATGGGGATAGCGCTCCCGAATAAACGCTTTTCCGATTCGCCATATATCTCACTGGAACTTTTTACCTGCGGCAACATGGTGGCAGGCACGTTCAACATTTTCAATAAATCATTGTCCCATTTCAGTTGATGAATGTTGTAAAGCAGGGTGCGCGAAGCGTTCGTCTGGTCGGTGACATGCGCTTTGCCGCCAGTCAATTTCCAGACTAACCACGTATCAATCGTCCCGAAGAGCAATTCGCCTTTTGCCGCTTTCTGCCGCGCGCCTTTCACATTGTCCAAAATCCATTTCACTTTCGTTCCGGAAAAATAGGCGTCAATGAGCAAGCCGGTTTTCTGACGCACCATTTTATCATGACCCGCCTTTATCAGGGTGTCACAAATTCCGCTGGTTTGCCGCGATTGCCACACGATTGCGTGATAAATGGGCTTGCCGGTGTTTTTATCCCAAATAACCGTTGTTTCCCTTTGGTTGGTGATGCCGATGGCGGCTATTTCATCCGGCTGAATCGCGGTGGTTTTCAAAAGTTTTTTAACTACGGCAACTACCGAATCCCAAATCTCTTCCGCGTCATGTTCCACCCAGCCCGGATTGGGAAAATGTTGTTTGAATTCCTGCTGGGTGATTCCCAGAATGCCCGCGTTGCGGTTAAATAGAATCGCCCGCGAACTGGTCGTGCCCTGATCAATGGCGAGAACATATTTTTTTGTCATGAGTGTTTTTTTTTCGTTAGAATAATTTTTTATCATTGTTGCCCTGTGTCTAACATCTAAAATCTGATATCTGATAGCACAGGGGATGTAAATTTGACAACATTCCTTATTCCGCGTCCATCATCTCATCATTTTCTTTTTTATCTCCCAGATAAGCCATGAACATGATGGCGGCAATCAGCCCGCTCATCACCCAAAATCCTATTGCAATTTCCGCGTGAAAAACTGCTTTGTAAAAAAACCCGCCATAAACGCCACCCAACACCGGACCGACAACAGGTATCCAGGCATAACTCCAGTTGGACGCACCTTTGCCCGGGATGGGCAATAAGAAATGGGCGATGCGCGGACCCAAATCGCGGGCAGGATTGATAGCATAACCGGTGGTGCCGCCCAATGAAACCCCGATGCTTAGAATCAACAACCCGATGACCAAAGGATTCAACCCTTGCGAAAATTCATTGGCACCGATGGCGAGGATGCCCATCATTAAAATGAAGGTTCCGATGATTTCGCTCAGGAGGTTGGAAAGATTGTTTCTGATTGCCGGGTCAGTGGAAAAAACAGATAGTTTCACAGTTTGGTCCGGTGTTACTTTCCAATGCGGCAGGTAATGAAAAAAAACAATGACGGCTCCGAGGAATGCTCCGGCAAGCTGAGCGGCAATGTAGCCCGGCACCAACTCCCATGAAAATTCGCCAATGGCAGCGAGCGCCAGTGTCACTGCCGGATTGATATGCGCACCGCTGATTCCGCCTACCGCGTAAATCGCAACAGAAACCGCCAACCCCCACCCGACCGCGATGGTCAGCCAGCCCGCGTTGAATGATTTTGTTTTATTGAGCACCACACCTCCCACCACTCCCCCACCGAGGATAATCAGCAACATCGTACCCAATGCTTCTCCTAAATATTCTGACATTGTATATTAGGTTTCGTACAACCCAAATGTAGGGATTTCTTTTTCAGCAGAAAAGTGACTTATTAAAATCTTTGAACTTTATTGATTCCCAAACAAAACAACCCGATTAGTTGATGAAGTAAGTGATGTCTGATAGGTCAGAAAATAAATTCCGGGTTTCAGGTGATGGAGATTCAACGTCAGTTTATTTTCAAATTGAGCAACATCTTTGTGCATGAGCAATCTGCCTTGTGCGTCATGAATTAAAAGGTTGCCGGGCTGTGTTGTATTTTCCAATGAAATAAAAAACAATCCGGTGGAAGGATTTGGGAAAACGCTGAATTGTGATGTTTCAGGAATTGGCTGAACGGAAACGGTCGGTTGGGAAAATTTAGTGATAAAAATGTCATTTTCTCTTCCCCAATCCGCCTGAATATTTCCGAAGGTTGCAGATTGTTTATAATAGCCGGTCAAGTAAATCGTGCCGTTGCCTTCAACCTGCATTCCTCTGGGAAAATCACCGAAATTTCCTCCGGCACGTTCCACCCAAATCAAAATTCCTTTGGGACTGTATTTACAAAGAAAAATGTCA
>JBGTCY010000173.1:0-3791 GCA_041748615.1 Chitinophagales bacterium | reverse complement strand
AAAGGAACTGCCGGGGGAAATTCTTACAGCACTACTTTACTGTTTCGCAAAAATGAAACACAGATGAACCTGTTGACGGAAATAGGCGGACAAAAAGCGATTTACACAGTTCCGCAAAGTTCATTGGAACAGGCGATCCCGACAGCAGGCACGCGGGTTTCTGAAACTTCCGAATCCAAAAAAATCGCGGGTTATGACGCGCGGCTTTATAAAATTGAAACCATCGAAGGTTTAGCAGAATGTTGGGTAAGTTTTGATGCTAAAATCAGTTCACTTGCATTTCCGCCTGCCTTACAATCAAAAGGTATCATGGGAATCCTGAAAGCGAATGGTATAAAAGGATTGCCCCTTGAAGTCATCAACCGGGATGCGATGGATGAGATTGTATATTCATTTGCAGTAAAAAATATTTCCACGCAAACGGTCAGTGAATCCTTGTTTGAAACGCCCGCGGGTTATCAAAGCGGGGAAGAACTGCTTCAGAAATCATTTAAGGTTGAATAAAAGGATTGCTTTCTGCATCATGGAAACCTGCAGGTCAGCAGCGTGATGTCATCAATCAATATCCCTCCCTGCCCTTTAAACGCGTTTACTTCTTCCAATAAAGTTTTGTTGAACATCACGGCATCAAGTTCCTGATTTTTCAGCACAAAATCTTCCAGCCGCTCCAATCCGTAAAACTCGCCTCTTTCATTTTCAAAATCCGTCAAGCCATCCGTGTAGTTGATGAGCAGGGCATTTTTTTCAATCTTCACCTCATCCATTTGCACATAAGGAAGGTCATCAAACATTCCCAACACAGTGCATCCTTTTTTCAACTCTGTGATAGAGCCATTTTGCACAAGCATGGATGGATTATGTCCTGCATTGACATAGCACAGAGTACGCTCTGCGGGATTGTAAACACCCAGAAATAACGTGATGAACTTTTCACCTTTGGTGATTTTGCTGACAATATCATTTATCACTTCAATAAATACCATCAACTGTTCATGATTTTTGGCAAGCAGACGCAGGTTTGCCTGGAAATTTGCCATGAGCAATGCTGCAGCAATGCCTTTCCCGGAAATGTCACCCACACAAAACATTTGTTTGCCGTCCGGCAATGGAATTAAATCATAATAATCACCTCCAATGTCATGATGCGGCAAATAGATGGCGTCCATTTGAATGGTATGATCATTGGGCAACCGATGCGGAAACAACAGGGATTGCATCTCTGCCGCCATTTCCATTTCTTTTTTCAAGACTTCCTGTTCAATCTGCGCGCGCAGGAGCTTCCGGTTTTCAACCGCCACAATCACCACATTGGTTAATGTCTGAATAAATTTGAGTTGCTCTTCATGCGCATTGCCCTCACTTATTCCGCCAATCAGCACATAAGCAAGCGGCTTTTTCTGATGTATGACAGGGATAATTACATCAAACACATCCGGTATTCCGGGATGCGGTTGTTGCAATTCCTTCATCTGCTCGATGGGCAGCAAAATATTTTCAACGCTGATTTGTTTGGCGGCATCACTCACTCCCGAAGCACAGGCGCATTCCCAGCGTTCATTTTTAATGAATACCAAAAGTTTTGAAACACTGAATTGCGCCTTCAGCGTGAATTCATAAATGCGCAGTAAAGCTGAAGTCGGAAAGTTGTTATTAATCGCACGCGACACATCCAGCAACGCGTCAATCTGCAACTGTTTGTGCTTCACTAAGCGCTCATAATGGGCGGTCAGGCTTTCAAGCGTGGTATGTTCCCCGGTATAAACAGACATTGTTATCAAATTGAAATTACGAATTGACTCGGAAAATATTTTTCGATTTACTCAACTCAGTACTACTCTTTCAGCAAACCTTATAAGAATTCTGTCAAACTTCCGAAAATAGAAAGGATTAGAATTTAGGGTTATAAACACCTCTATCAATATCTGTCTGAACACTCAAAGAACAAATCTTTTTCTTTTTAAAATTTTAACACAAGTTCCCCGCTCATTTTTTTGGTATCCAGTAACATCTTTGTATTATTGCGCATGATCCGGATTTTTACGATTTTATTGATTTCGAATTTAATTGCAGGAAATTGTTTTTCGCAGGGAAAACTTTCATCAGGACCCATGCAGGGAACAACTACTGCCAATTCGATGAAGGTTTGGCTGATGACTAAAAAAGCGAAAATCGTCCAGTTGAAACTGAATGATCTGAAAACCGGAGAAGTTCACAGCCGGACGATTGCCACCGACACCGTGGAGCGCTATAAAAAATACGCACCGCTGACTTTTTCGTTCAGCAAACTGAACGCTAACCAGGAATACGATTATGAAATTGTTATAGACGGCAGAATAATTCAGGGTGATAAAAAACTTTCTACACTCAATCCGTTGCCGGGTGATACTTTACGCTTTTTTATCTTATCCTGCGCATTTACTCCCCCAACCGGTCTCCGCTTTTTACATCCGGGAATTGAAAACCGTACTTATAAATATCTTGCCCGAAAAGACGCTGAATTCACCTTATGGATTGGCGATTATTTCTATTACCTGAAGTGGCATTTTTCATCAAAAAAAGGGATGCTAAAAAAGAATGTGTGGACGCGAAAACTGAATAAACTCAATCGCTTCCAGCAGACACAACCGCAATACAGCATTTGGGATGACCATGATTATGGACCGGATAACAGCACGGGAGATTTTAAAAATAAAGAACACTCATTGGAAGTATTCAAACTGTTTTGGCCCAATCCTTATTATGGAATTCCGGAAGCGCCCGGTTGCTTTTTTCATTTCAGCCATGGCGATGCCGATTATTTCATGACGGACAACCGCTATTACAGGACATTGCCCGCGCCAATCGCGCCTGAACCGGCTTATTTTGGCAGAGCGCAATTGGACTGGCTCAAAAAACATTTGCTTGAATCAACAGCGGCTTTCAAATTCATTGCCACCGGCAGCCAGGTGTTAAACAAAGTAAGTACGCATGAGCGACTGCGCCAGTTTCCGGACGAGATGCATGAGCTTTTCAGTTTTATAGAAAAAAATAAAATCAGCGGTGTGATTTTTCTGACTGGCGACCGTCATCATTCCGAGTTGCTGAGGACAGAAGGAGAAATTCATTATCCGTTGTATGACTTCACTTCATCCGGTGTTACAAGTTTCAGGCGCAGAACCCGCAGAACCAAGGAAAGCGATAATCCCGACAGAGTGCCAGGTACGCTTGCCGATTTTCAGAATTTCGGTCGGGTGACCATCGCGGGTGAACCGGAAAACAGAGTTTGCATTCTGGAGGTTTTTACGAAAAGAGGAAAACCGGTTTGGAATTACACGATTAAAGCAGCGGATTTGAAGTAAGTGAGCATTCACTCATCATAATAAATCTCCGTAATCTTTTTCGTATAAATTTCTTCATAGAGTTCATGTATCAGCCCGTCAGATAATCCGATTTTAGGAACGTACATTTTTTCCATTTCCGTCCATTTCATAATCGCGAGAAAAATCTGAGTGGCGGGAATAATCACATCCGCGCGGTCCGGTTTCAAACCTAATTTCACCACCCTGTCCGTGTAAGTGTAACTTGAAAGTTTTTCGAATGCTTCCTTGATGGCTTTGCGGGTAATGGAATGGTCTTTCGCATTGCCA
Source organism: Chitinophagales bacterium (assembly GCA_041748615.1). Classification (GTDB taxonomy): domain Bacteria; phylum Bacteroidota; class Bacteroidia; order Chitinophagales; family CAIOSU01; genus JBGTCY01. The sequence continues at coordinate 165 of JBGTCY010000173.1, read as the reverse complement.
AACAATTTGTACAGCTTATTGATATTGCCACCGGTACCGATACCATAAACGGAAGGGTATTTTTCGCTGAGTTTCCTGAGAAATTTTTTCATGGCAGCCCAATCGCCTTCCCCTACCCTGTTATTCAATATCTTGATAGTACCGATGGGAAACGATTGCGAGGCG
>JBGTCY010000172.1:0-7509 GCA_041748615.1 Chitinophagales bacterium | reverse complement strand
ATTTGACATTGTAGTTTCCTAATGCTAAAAAATTATTGGATGGGTTTTGGTCAGTAGAAAAATTTCCATCTCCGAAATCCCATAAATAGGTTAGTGAAGTGGCGCTTACCGAACTATCCTGAAAATTTACCATCAACGGTGCATGGCACGCTGAACGAGGTCCGGATGTGAAATTTGCGGTTGGAACTTGTCCTACAGCGATGAAATTATTAAATGTTCTGATTTTTTGACAACCGTTATCATCAATTAATGAAAGCGTGATGTTGTAATTTCCCGGGTTCACATAGGTGTGCAATGGATTGGTTGCGATGGAAGTATTTCCATCTCCGAAATCCCACATTCTGGTGACGATTGTTCCCGAACCGGGGGTGCTGTTATCGTTAAATTGTACCGGAAGCGGAGCGCATCCTGTTGTGACGCTTGCAAGAATATCCGGGTCAGGGTCTTGATACACCTGGATGTACCCCGTTTTTGTCATGGTGTCGCTGACAACTCCGTTGGAAACAATCAGTCTCACATTATATAAACCGGAATTGATGTAAATCGCACCTGGGTTTTGTAAGTTAGATGAGCCGCTGTTACCGAAAGTCCAGTTCCAGCTGGTGGCTCCTCCCGTGGATAAATCAGAGAATTGAACAACTAACGGACTGCAACCTGATGTGATGTTTGCGGTGAAATCAGCAGTGACTTGTGCTACGGCTGCCATCTGCGCAAGTAAAAAAATGACGCATAAGCTGAACGCCATTTTAACTTTCCTGAGTAGCATCTTCAATGGTTTTGGTTTTGAGAGTGTTTTTCAACTCTGACTTATACGGAGGTTGCCCGGAAAGGTTATCGCGGTTTTTTTAAGAGTTGTTGGCAAATCCCATCAGGGATGAAATGATTATAGAATAAATGATTATAGAATATAGGTGAAAGAAGATGAATGAAAACCCCAAAGGGGTGAAATAAAATCAGGGTAATGAATAATGTCAAAATCAAAGAGCCGCATGGGTTTCAGCCAAATTTTTTCAAATCAGCATGATGCCAATTCGATTTCCCGGGAATCACCTTGACAACGCAAATGCAATTCCATCTAACACCTCGTTCCTTTCAGATTTGACATAAAGTGTTAGAAACCTTGTCCTTCAGCGCGAAGCCTCGGACTTGGAATTTGTCCTATATCTCCACATTCTTCATTGACAGAACCGTTTAACATTGTTACCTTTGCACTCGATTTTCTAAGTATTAAAAAAAGTTTTACAAAATCATGTCCCATCCAACTGCCCAATTAGTGAAAGGAGTTATCATCAAAGGCTCCCTCGCTCCCGAATATGCTGAAATCCTTACTCCTGAAGCCCTTGAATTTGTTGCCGCTTTGCACTCAAATTTCAATGCCCGCAGAAAAGAATTATTGAAAAAACGCGAAGTGCGTCAAAAGGAAATTGATGGCGGCAAACTGCCCGATTTCCTTCCCGAAACCAAAAATATCCGCGAAAGCGAATGGACAGTAGCACCGTTGCCGGCAGATTTGCAGGACAGACGCGTGGAAATCACCGGTCCGGTTGACCGGAAAATGATTATCAATGCTTTGAATAGTGGCGCCAAAGTGTTCATGGCGGATTTTGAAGATTCCAACGCCCCCACCTGGGATAATAATATTTCAGGACAAATCAACCTGCGCGATGCCATTCGCAAAACGATTTCTTTCACCAACGAAGCAGGAAAAGCATATCAACTGAATGAAAAGATTGCTACGTTGTTAGTGCGTCCGCGCGGCTGGCATTTGGTTGAAAAAAATATTCTGATTGATGGCGAAGTGGCTTCCGGTTCATTGACTGATTTCGGTTTATATTTCTTCCATAATGCCAAACAACTGATTGCCAACGGAACAGGACCTTACTTCTATTTGCCAAAAATGGAAAGTCATTTGGAAGCGCGCTTGTGGAACGATGTGTTTGTGTTTGCACAGAATTTTGTCGGCATTCCGCAAGGCACTATTAAAGCAACCTGTTTAATCGAAACCATCACCGCCACTTTTGAATTGCATGAGTTTTTGTATGAATTGAAAGAACACTCCTGCGGATTGAACTGCGGTCGTTGGGATTATATTTTCAGCTATATTAAAAAACTTAGAAATTTAGAGGGTTATGTTTTGCCCGACAGAGGTCAGGTAACGATGGGTGTTCCCTTTATGGATGCCTATTCTCGTTTGGTCATTCAAACCTGTCATAAGCGCAATGTGCACGCAATGGGCGGTATGGCTGCTTTCATTCCGATTAAAAACAATGAAGCGGCAAACAATGCCGCTATTGATAAAGTAAAGCAAGACAAATTGCGCGAAGTGAAAAACGGGCATGATGGCACTTGGGTGGCACATCCCGGTTTGGTGCAAATAGCAATGGATATTTTCAACGAGCACATGCCAACACCTAATCAAATAAATGTAAAGCGTGAAGGTGATGTGATTACACAAAAAGATTTATTGGCTGTTCCGGCAGGAACAATTACAGAAGCCGGATTACGCATGAATATCAATGTGGGTATTCTGTATATCGAAAGCTGGCTGCGTGGTGTAGGCGCTGCTGCATTGCATAATTTAATGGAAGATGCCGCTACGGCTGAAATTTCTCGTACTCAAGTTTGGCAGTGGCTCAAAAACGCCAGCAAATTAGACGATGGCAGAACCGTTACTAAAGAACTTTACAATGAAATTTTACCTTCAGAATTAGAAAGCGTGAAAGCGTATGTTGGCGCGGAAGCGTATGATAAAGGAAGATTTGCTGAGGCGATTGAGTTGTTTAATAAGTTGGTATTGAGTGATGATTATGTGGAGTTTTTGACTTTACCTGCTTACGAGAGAATTAAATAGAACGCTGATTGATTATGGTCATTATGATATTTTATGATCATAATGAATCATAAAAATCATAAAATATCAGCGTTCCATTTATAAAAATTATGATTAGCGAAAACTATAAACACTCTGAGATTACAGATAAAATAATCAAGTCGTTTTATAACGTTTATAACAAACTTGGTTACGGATTTTTAGAAAAAGTTTATGGAAACTCAATGTTGATTGAATTAAGAAAGAATGGGCTTGAGGCGAAAGGTCAGCAGCAGATTAAAGTGTTCTATGAAAGTTTTGAAGTAGGTAATTATTTTGCCGATGTTGTGGTGGAAGATAAAGTGATAATTGAGTTGAAAGCAGCTGAAGGATTGTGTGAAGAGCATGAAGCACAATTGATAAATTATCTTCGTGCTACTGAAATTGAAGTAGGATTATTATTGAATTTTGGTAAAACGCCTCAATTCAAAAAAAAGGTATTTTCTAATGAATATAAAGTGAAATAGAACGCTGATTTATTATGATGAATATGATCATAATTAATCTTAAAAATCATAACCTATCAGCGTTCCATCAATAGGGCATCAATTTAAAAACAAATAAAATAAACAATGACAAAAAAAGAAAGAGCCGCTGCGCTTAAAAAAGAATGGGAAACCAATCCCCGCTGGAAAGGCGTTAAACGCCCCTACACCGCTGAAGAAGTAATCAATATTTCCGGTTCGGTGCCAATCGAATACTCACTTGCCCGTAATGGCGCTGAAAAATTATGGAAGCGTTTGAACGAAGATGCATGGGTAGCAGGATTGGGCGCTTTAACCGGCAATCAGGCAGTTCAGGAAGTATCTGCAGGCATGAAAGCGATTTACCTTTCCGGCTGGCAGGTAGCTGCCGATGCTAACCTGGGCAGCGAAATGTATCCCGACCAAAGTTTGTATCCTGCCAACTCGGTGCCCGCGGTGGTGAAAAGAATCAACAACGCCTTGTTGCGCAGAGACCAGATTGAATACATGGAAGGCGAGCCACAGCGTGACTGGATGGTGCCGATTGTAGCTGATGCAGAAGCCGGTTTTGGTGGCAACCTGAATGCTTTCGAATTAATGAAAGGCATGATTGATGCAGGCGCTGCCGGTGTGCATTGGGAAGACCAATTGGCTTCCGCTAAAAAATGTGGTCACTTGGGCGGTAAAGTTTTGGTTCCAACGCAAGAAGCGATTAACAAATTAGTAGCTGCGCGTTTGGCGGCTGATGTTTGCGGCACCTCTACTTTAGTGATTGCCCGCACCGATGCTGAGGCGGCTAACTTAATTACTACTGATATTGACGAGCGCGACCATAAATTCATTACAGGACAAAGAACGCCTGAAGGTTATTACTATGTGAAAAACGGTTTGGAGCAAGGTATTGACCGTGGCTTGTCTTATGCCGAATATGCCGATTTGATTTGGATGGAAACCGGCAACCCTGACATAGGATTGGCGCGTGAATTTGCACAAGGTATTCATGCAAAATATCCCGGAAAAATGCTGGCTTACAACTGTTCACCATCATTCAACTGGGCGAAGTTCATGGACGTAAAACAAATGTTGACTTTCCGTGAAGACATTGCGGCAATGGGCTACAAATTCCAGTTCATCACGTTGGCAGGTTTCCACGCGTTGAACTCTTCGATGTTTGAACTTTCAAAAAACTATGTAGAGCGCGGTATGGCAGGTTTCAGCGAAATGCAGCAACGCGAATTCGCAATGGAAAAAGATGGTTTCAAAGCGATTAAGCACCAGTCGTTCGTAGGAACCGGATATTTCGATGCCGTTCAGAACGTTGTTCAGCAAGGACAATCTTCTACCACCGCATTGGCAGGTTCAACGGAAACTGAGCAGTTTCATTGATAGTCTTTTTACCAATAAAAAAAGCCCCGGAGTAAAATCGCTTCGGGGCTTTTTTTTATCACTCAAAAAAAGCCCTGTAAGGGCGACCTTTTTGTCAAATTGCCTAACCAGTGCGAGGAGTTCTGTAATCAATTCCAACTATACCTCAACCCAAAAAAACCTCTCACACCTTGCAGGGGAGCATAATTGTAGGCTGTATCAAAGGTATAACCAAGCGGATTTGTCGTCACATCATCCGCTGATTTATCGAACGGGTCGAACGGGCGCATCAGCGGATGTTCCGGGATGAAGTTCAGAATATTTTTTACCCCGCAAAAAATTTCCATGCCGAACGAAAACGCTTTGGTCACCTGCACATTCATCAGCCCATGCCAGGGGGACATTTCCGGGCGGTAATCATCGGGCAACACAGGCAGCCACATTGGTCCGTTCACCCGTCCGTTAAAATCGAAAGTAAGCCGCGTAGGACGATGCGTGTATCCAAGACTGAATGTCGCGGAAAACAAGGGGCTGTGTATTTGCGGCAACACCGAAAAATCGCCCGTATCATCCCGCTCCACGCTGAACACATCCGCGATGGTGAAACCGCCTGTCGCCTTGAATCCTTTCAGCAACACGACCTCCAGATTCAGACTTCCTCCGCGCGACACGGCATGTCCATCGAGATTATCATAAATAATTTTTGTGGCATCCGTAAAAAAATCAGCGATGATTTTATTGGTAAAATAAGTGTAAAACAAGCTGGCATCCACTGAAACAAAACCTCCCGAAAATGACTGAAAGCGATGAAAATTGAGATGCGCATTCCAGGAGCGTTCGGGTTGCAAATTCCCGGCAATCACCACCTCCCGTGAGCCGGTGAGGGCGGCATGGTCTTCGGTAAACAGGTTCACCACCCGGAATCCATTACCACCGGAAAGCCGGAAAACATTATTGTCGTTGAGCGCGAATTTTAAGGCGAGCCGGGGTGAAAACACATTGCCGTGCCGCTGAGCATACTCATAGCGCAGTCCGGCAAGCACAGTCATTTTTTCATGCAGTTTCATTTCATTTTGAAAGAAAATACCCGGCAGAAAAATTCTGTCAGGTTCATCCACCGGTTGTAAATCATTGCTCATCGTGGCGGGGGTGTTGTCATTATAATATTGAAAACGAAAAGGAACACCTGCCAGCAAAGTATGACGTGGCGTCACTTTTTTTGTCCATAACAATTGCCCGAAAGCCACATGCTGTGAGGCGATATACGGGATGTCGCCATACGCGGCATCCTGATGATGATAATTGTAGGAAAACTGCAACGTGATTTTTTCGTCAACCGGCAAATCATAATTACCCAACAATTCAATCCGGTTGGTATAAACACTTTCCCCATAGATGCTGTCGGTGCCTCTCCAATCGGGCGTCCATTGCATTTCTCCGCCCCAGCGGTCTTCCTGCAGCCACCGTCCTGCTATCGCAGCCTGCCGGTTTTGCTGACGGGCGAAACTCCATTTATTAAAAATCGAATAGCGTTTTTGCAGCGGCACATCGGTGAAATTATCGTGATTCACATCCAAACGGTTGTTGAAAAAATACCCGTTCACGCCCAGCAGGGTATGCGCCTTCCCGACCTTTGCTTTGAGTCCCGCGTCCACATTCCATTCCGATTGCGTGGTGCCCCACACATCCACCGAAAGTTTAGGCGCAGCCAGCGGATTTTTGGTGATGATATTGATGACGCCTGCCATCGCTTCCGAGCCGTATAGCGTGGATGCCGGTCCTTTCACTACCTCAATGCGTTGAATCATACTTGTCGGAATGCCCATCAATCCATAAACGGTGGAGAGACTGCTCACCACCGGCATCCCGTCAATGGTGACCATCGTGTAAGCGCCCTCCATCCCGTTGATATGGATGTCTCCTGTGCCGCATACATTACAATTGATTTGCGGCTGCAAGCCGTTGACCATTTGTAAGGATTCAAAAAGGTTGTTCACCGGATTTTTACGAAACAACGAAGGTTTGTAAATTTCCACAGGCACCGGACTTTCCCCGCGCGTTACTTCCCGCAACGTGCCGGTCACCACCACTTCATTCAATTGCGAAGTATTAGCGTGCATCCTGACATTGATTTTAATGGTCTCCCCGCTTTTCACTTCCACTTCGCGGACAGATTTTTCAAATCCCAAAAAAGAAAAAATGAGCCGATGCGTTCCGGCAGGAAGCTGTTGAAGCAGGAACGAACCATCAGGCGCGGTCACTGTTCCGATGGATAAGTTTTCTACCCCAACATTTACAAATTCCATCGCTCCGTTTTCATCAGTCACGCTCCCGCGAACGCTGCCGGTGGATTGCGCATGAGCGGATAAGTAAAGGAAAGTAAAGATGATAAAAGAAGATAAAACCCGTTTCATTTTATAGAAGTCAATAATTATTTTTAGACAAATCTAAAATTATTTTTTGACTTATACTACACTTGCCCTCGCTCAAGTCTCGCGAGCGTGCGCGATTCGCCAGCCTCCGGCTGAGGAATTTCGTTTGTTTTGCTTTTGCCACGCTTCGGCAGGATGCCGGCTCATGCTTCCCACTCGCCAGAGGCGAGCGGGGGCGGTGCGCTGCTCTCGCTCGCCTCTGGCGAGTGTGCGCTATACACCAGCCTCCGGCTGAGGGTTTTCGTCTGCTTTGCTTTTGACACGCTTCGGCAGGAGTCCTCCCATGCAGGCGCAAGAATGACGCGCCTGCCTTTAGCGTTTGCCTTCTTGTGCCTTTTCTTTTCGGGCAAGATTCTATCTTGTTGCGCTGCCATGCTGG
>JBGTCY010000171.1:0-18012 GCA_041748615.1 Chitinophagales bacterium | reverse complement strand
CAAACAATGACGGGGTTATTTTTAAAATTAATCCCGATGGAACCGGTTATTCCAAGCTGTTCGATTTTGCAAATACGATAGATGGGCGTCATCCCGGAAGCTCTTTAATTTCTGACGGCATCTTTCTGTACGGTATGACATATAGAGGCGGTTCAAATGATGAGGGAGTCATCTTTAGAATAAAACCCGATGGAACCGGTTATCAGATATTGCACCACATGGCAGGCACAGAAGGAATTAATCCTATAGGAACACTTTTTTATGACGGAAACTTTCTGTATGGTATGACACGTAATGGCGGTTCTATTGGAAGGGGGGTTCTCTTTAAAATTCAGCCTGATGGATCCGGCTATTCCAAACTGCTCGATTTCGAGGGTATTACAAATGGAATGGGACCCTGGGGCACTGTTATTTCTGACGGATCATTTCTATATGGGATGACATTAGAGGGCGGCTTAAATAATTATGGAACAATCTTTAAATATGCGTTAGTAACCGGCATAGCACCGCATAATGCCACAAATAAATTTAATGTATATCCGAATCCCACCACCGGTATATTCAACATCGAAAGAATCGGCAGGCATGGAACGTGGGGAGAAATGGAGATTTACAATGTAGTCGGAGAAAAAATTTATCAAACATCTATTAGCGAACAATCATCCACCATCAGCCTAAACTTGACTGAGGGTGTTTATTTTATTCATGTAACAACAGAACAAGGAACCGGAAGCCGGAAGATGATTGTCAAGCATTAAATTTATCCAAGAAATAGCCGAGCAAGTAAGAAGGAATTTCACCCCAAAACCTCTCATCCCGGTCAACCGGAAGGCTTGATAGTCTCCCGTCACATAGCAGAAGTAAAACCCTTCTTGATTTGTATTTTCAATTGTCCCAACGGAAGTAATGAGAATATCATCTTTTTCAGGAGCACCAAATTTATTTTTAATGTCGAGATAATTGCTGCCAGCTTATTCCGTAACCAGCATCACCTGTACATCATGTTCGGCTCCATCATCTGCCAGCGTAAGAATGTTGTCTTCCTGCACCACCCCGTTCACCGCCACCTTCATTGACGGTTCGCCCGTTTGTTGTGTAACCGTGATATGATACAGCGCGCTTTTATAGCGGTAATGTATTTTAAATGACTGCCATTCTTTCGGAATGCAGGGAACAAGTTTGAGTTTATCGGCTTCCTGTATCAACCCGAGCAATGATTCCACAATCAAGCGGTACATCCAACCTGCCGAGCCGGTGTACCAGGTCCAGCCGCCACGTCCGGCATGGGATTCGTTGGCGTACACATCTGCCGCTATCACATACGGCTCTACTTTATACACGGCAATTTCTTCCGGAGTTTTGCCGTGATTAACGGGATTAATCAAATTCAATAATTCCCACACCCTTTTGTTGTCGCCCAATTTGGCAAAAGCCATAATCAGCCATACGGCAGCATGGGAGTATTGTCCGCCATTCTCCCGCACACCGGGCACATATCCTTTGATATACCCCGGATAAACATTGGATTTATCGAAAGGCGGCTCTAACAGTTGAATAATGCCGATATCCTTTTTCACCAGATTTTGATATGCCGACTCCATCGCTGTGCGGGAACGCTCCGGTTCTCCTGCTCCGGATAAAACCGACCAGCTTTGCGCAATCGAATCAATTTTACATTCTTCGCTTTTCGAACTGCCCAATGGTGTGCCGTCATCGAACCATGCGCGTTGATACCATGCGCCATCCCAGGCATGTAGGGCGATGTTTTCTTTGAGTTGTTTCGCCTGTTTTTCACATTCATCTGCAAAGGCGGCATCATTTTTCAGCCTTGCAACTTCCGCGAAGCGAATCAGAATTCCATAAAAGAAAAATGCCATCCACACGCTTTCGCCCTTTCCTTTATCGCCAACTCTGTCTAACCCATCGTTCCAATCACCGGCACCGATTAAAGGCAATCCTTTTTCACCATATTGAAATCCATTTTTAATTGCCCGCACACAATGTTCATAAAGCGGAAGCGAATCATAGGATTGAACGGGGAGGTCATAATAGGATTCTTCACCCTGGTTCAATAATCTTCCTTCTAAAAATTTCACCGGCTCATCCAAAATAGCGGTGTCATCAGTGAAAGAAATGTAGTGAGCCGTTACGAAAGGCAGCCAGAGAAAATCATCTGAGCAACGCGTACGAACACCGCGCCCGATAGGAGGATGCCACCAATGCTGCACATCGCCTTCTTTAAACTGACGCGATGCGCTGAGCAATATTTGCTCGCGCGCCAATTGTGGCGCTACCGGAAGCAGCGACATCACATCCTGCAACTGGTCTCTGAAACCAAATGCGCCCCCCGACTGATAAAATCCGCTGCGTCCCCAAAGCCGAGATGAAAGGATTTGGTAAGTGAGCCATCCGTTTGCAATCACATTGATGGCGGCATCCGGAGTTTCCACCTGTAAAGCGCCCAACGTTTGTTTCCAATAGGTTCTCACTTTTTCGAATGTATCGAGCGCTGCTTCTTTTCCACGGAATTGCTCCGCAAGTTCACTTGTGCGATGATTATTTTTTCCAGCGCCCAGCGTAAAAATAATTTCCCGTTCTTCGCCATCCGCCAATTCAAAGGGCGTTTGTATGGCGGCACAGGGGTCTAAAGCAAGTCCTGTTTTTCCCGAAAGTTTTTGCCGGTACATGGCATCCGGGTATCGCAGGGTTCCGTTGCGACCGATAAATTCCTTGCGGTCTGCCGTATAGGTTTTCTTTTTGGCGGCTACATCAAAAAATGCCACGCGGTTAGAAAACTCGGTGCTATAGGGATTTTTTGCAAACAAAGTCCCGGTGTCCGCGTCCGCTTCCGTGCGGATATGCATTGCTGTTTTTGCGCGGTTGTCGCCCAACGTCCATTCCACATATCCCGTTGCCGAAAGCTTACGCATTCTGCCGGATTGATTGCGGATTTTTATGACCGTGAATTTGACAGCCGCTTCCAAATCCACATACACTATCATTTCTGAATAGATACCATCTTCTATGTGTTCAAATGCGCTGTAACCAAATCCATGTCGCGTAATGTAGGGCGAGGCGCCTCCTGCGGGCAGTAGCGCGGCAGACCAGAAATGTCCGTTTTCTTCATCGCGGAGATAATAGGCTTCTCCGGCAGCAGCATCGCTCACGGGGTCATTATTCCAGGGCGTCAATCTTAATTCATGCGCGTTTTCAATCCATGTATATGCGCCTCCGCTTTCGGTAATCACGGTTCCGAAACCGGGATTGGCGATGACATTCACCCAGGGCGCGGGTGTTTTATTTTTGCGGTCCATGACCATCACATACTCGCTGCCGTCAGGCGAGAAGCCGCCTATTCCATTATTAAAATTCAGATTTTCAGGAATTGGAATTGCCGTAAATGCCGGACGATATTTTTGCTCAGGCGTCAGGTAAGGAATAACCTGCTTCGCGGGCGCTTTGCGTTTAAGCTGGTCGGACAACGCGCCTCCGCTATCAGAAATATTAATCCGCGCAACGCTTTGAAACAAGATGCGGTCTTCGTTGGAAATCTGGTCAGCCGCTCTCACAAAAACGCCTCCCGGACGGTCACGCAACTCCATTGGAATTAACGCGAGGATATCATTTTGAAAAATCTGCCGGTAGCCGCCATGGTCTTCGTTCCATATCACGAGGTCAACAGCAAGCCCTTTTAAGCGCCAGTAAGCATGCGCCTGCACCATTTGTCTCACCAATTTCATATTCGCCTGTTTCTCAATTTTCAGCAACACAATGGGCAGGTCGCCTGAGATGGAATAGCCCCACAGCCCCGATTGTTGTCGGTGATTGCTGATAAGAATGGAGGGGTCTGCGCGAAATACCGGGTTGGTAAACAGGATAGAACCGGCAAGGCGGCTATACAATTGCGCATCTCCTTCCGAAGCGTTGATTTGACGGAGCACTACCTGGCTGTGCGTCCATGCTAATTCAAATACACGGTCTTTATGATGTTTGTCCTGATATTTTTCAATCAGGTATTTGCAGGCTTCCTTCGTTTCAGCGACACCCGTAACCATGTCGAGCGTAATGGTTTCATCCGGCTCCAGCGTTATTTTATAGCGGATTGCCACAATCGGGTCCAATACCGCTCCCTGAGTTCCAGACAGCGGACCCGTGCTGTTCATCGCTTGCGGATGGACGATTGAATTTCCGCGACCGATAAATTTCATGCGGTCGGTTTCGCAGGATATGGCTTCCGGAATTTTTCCGTGCATCGTCATCAGGTGGCACATCCAGGGTGGACGCTCTTCTTCGGAACGCGGTCTGCGGGTGCAGAGAATGGCATTTTGGTGCGGGATGATTTCCGTTTGTACAAAAAGATTATTGAATATCGGCTGACTTAAATCGGAAGCGGCAGGCGCGAGCACCACTTCCGCATAGCTGGTCACCTCTATGGTTCTGCGGACAGATGACCGGTTCGCTATGCGGAGCCTGCGCATTTCTATATCATCTTCCGGTGATACAACAATTTCAGTATGTGTTTCTATCTCATGATTGGCGGTGCGAAAATCCACATGTCCATGCGCAAAAACCGCTTCATATTTTTCGCCTTTTTGAAGTGCCGGCTGCCGTGTGTTCGACCAAAACGCGTTGCTGTCCAAATCGCGGATATAACAAAATGTTCCCCAATTATCGCGGGTGACATCCTCCCGCCAGCGCGTCACCGCGAAATCTTTCCAGCGGCTGTAACCCCCGCCAGCATTGGTGACCATGACATGGTATTTCCCATTGGACAGCAACTGTACTTCGGGAACAGATGTATCGGGGGTATTTAATATTCTTGTTTCTATCGTGCCCGGTACATAATTAATATCAGCCACATCAGTCGTATGCGCAAAGTAGGTAGTAGCTCTCGGTATGCGTTCTTGCAGTAATAAAAGCGCTGCCTTAAACTGCGGTTCCGCCTCAAATAATTTTTGCATGGGTTTGTCAAGCAGCAGATGCGCCAGTGAAAGCAAACTCATTCCCTTGTGATGCGCCATGAATGAATAAACAATCGCATGGTTTTGTCCCCTCGGCAAACGCGATGGCGTAAAATCAATGGCTTCATAAAACCCATATTTTCCCTGAAAGCCTTTTTCCTGAAGCAGTTCCAGATTTCTGCATGCCTTTTCGGGCGCCACCATCAGCGCGAGCGCGGTGGCATAGGGAGCGATTACGTAATCATCTTCAAGCCCGCGCTTCAATCCCAATCCGGGAACGCCAAATGCGTTATACTGATAATGGGAGTCCGCGCTGAGCATATTATAACCGGACTCCGAAATGCCCCACGGTTGTCCTGTTTTTTTTCCATAATTAATCTGGCTGGCTACCGCTGCTTTAGCCGTTTGGTCAAGCAACGTGTTTTCGTAAGAGGGCATGACCAGCAACGGCATCAGGTATTCGAACATCGAGCCGCTCCATGAAAGCAGCACAGGCGAGCCATCCATATTCGTCAGCAGGCGTCCTAACGCGAACCAGCTTTCTTCCGGCAGTTTTCCCTGCGCAATGCCTGCGAAAACGCCCAGCCTGACTTCGGACGCCAGCAGGTCATAATAACTCGCATCCGCATGACGCTCGTTCACGTTGTAACCGATGGTAAAAAGATTGCATGTTTCATCGAACAAAAAATCCCAGTACATATCCGCCAATTCGCTGCACTGATGAGCCAGATGCTCCGCCTGTATGATTTGCGCTTCCGCCTGTTGAATAGTATTTGTTATTGCCGTTTGAAATAATTCAAGCCACTCGCTTTCACCAGTCAAATTATTCGCATCCCGCTGAAAATTTAATCCCTCCTGCATTCTCCGGGCGGTCATTAATAATCCGCTCAGCGTTGGATTTTGATTTAACAAAACCAAATCCTTGAATTGAGCCGGAGCAGTCGCCAACAATTCCCAGGGCGTGAAAATTTGAAACGCTTCATTCAATTGCTCCAATTGTATTTTCAGCCGTTGTTTCCACCACTCCGTTTCACTTTCCGGAGCGCTGTTCAGTTGGTCATAAACAGATAGAAAGGTTTTTATCAAATGTGATGCGCTTTGTTTTACTTCCGGAATATTATTTAAATCCTGTTTGCAGGCGGTTTTTAAATCTGTTTTAAATGAATGCAGGAGCGCTTCCTCTTTTTCCTCCATTGTGTCGGTGAGTACCCGAAGCGTATCGAGAATGCCGTCAAATATTTTTGAACCGATTATTTTTTGATGCGGAATAGCCCTTAAGCCTTGCCGCAACACAAGCAGGTGTCCTGCCAGATTGCCGCTGTCCACCGTTGAAATATATTTTGGATACAAAGGTTCCAATGTTCGGGTATCGTACCAATTATAAAAATGACCTCTGTATCGCTCCATCTTTTTCATGGCGCTGATGGTATTCGCGGTTCGTTCAATCAATTGCCCGGTGGTGATGTAGCCAAAATCGCGGGCGGTTAGGTTGGCGAGCAGGGAAAGCCCGATATTGGTGGGAGATGTGCGATGCGCTAACGCTTCAACGGGTTGTTCCTGATAATTATCGGGCGGCAGCCAGTTGTCATGCGGACTGACAAACCGTTCGAAGAAACCCCATGTTTTTCTCGCCATTTTTCTGAGAAAAATATTTTGCCGGTCGGAGAGAGCCGCTGCCTGCCGCGCTAATGGTTTACTCACCCACCAGGTAATCATCGGAGCAACGAGCCAGAGCAAAACGATAGGTCCTGCGGTGATGAGCTTACCGGGAATGGTATTCAATAAATAAATGATTACGGCTGCGGGAAGCACAATTTCAATCCACATGCTCATGTACGATGCCGCGAGATTGGCGCGGTTATTATTTTTTGTGTTTCCCGAAGGGTTCCATTCCAGCAGATGTTTCTTGGTAATCAGTTTTCTCCAAATCGTGCGGATGACGGCTATTGTATTGACATAAGCTTCATAGGGCAGACAGATGAGTGTAAACAGTGTTTTATAAAATATATCTGCAATGTCACCCGCTGAATTGCTGATATGCTGCGTGATGCCGACCTCTTTAGGTTTCCGGATGACGCTCCATGCTGAAGTAAAAATGACCGGAACAATAATAATCCCTGTAATTACAACAGTCCATAATAAAGCAGTCGGTAAAACCAACCATCCTAAAATTAATAACATGGTAAGGGCCAAAGGAACCAAGCTGCGCCTGATGTTGTCAAAAATTTTCCAACGGGATATCGCTGATATCCGATTTTTATGCCACCGTCCATCCGACCCGGGTACAAACGGCAAGAACCATGAGAAAATTTGCCAGTCACCGCGCACCCAACGCGAACGTCTTTTCATATCGGCATCATAGCGCGTTGGGTATTTCTCAAACAACTGCACATCGCTCACCAAGCCCGACCGCATGTAGCAGCCTTCTATCAGGTCGTGGCTCAGGATGCTGTTTTCGGCAAACTTTCCGTCCAGCACTTTTCTAAATATGTCCACCTCATAAATTCCTTTGCCAATAAAAGAGCCTTCTTCAAACAAATCCTGATACACATCGGATGATGCGCGGGTGTAGGGGTCAATGCCCGGCTCATTGCCGTGCATGCGGGCGTAGCGCGAACCGGTTTCGTCCGGCAAGCTGTTCGCAACACGCGGCTGCAGGATGCCATAGCCTTCGGTGATGCGTTTTTTCCGCTCATCATACCACGCATGATTGAGCGGATGCGCCATCGTTCCGATTAGTTTCCAGGCAGCGCCCATCGGCAGTTGCGTATCCGCATCGAGCGTAATCACATATTTAATCTGCGTAAAAACAGATTGGTCGCCAATAATCTGTGAAAAACATTCTTGGGAATTGCCGCGCAACAGGGAATTCAAATCGGTGAGCTTCCCGCGTTTTCTTTCATAACCCATCCATGTATTTTCCCCTGCGTTCCATCGTCTCGGACGATGAAAGAGCATAAACAAATCGTTATTTTCTCTTTTGTATTTTTTATTCAGCGCTTCAATTTTTCGGATGGCGGCATCAACAAGCGCACGATCCTGTGGAAGCGTTTCCTGCTCCGCATCGGTGAAATCCGTCAATAATCCGAAATGCAAATTTTCATTCCGGTTTGCCAGAAAACGAATTTCCAGCGCCTCGGTTAAGTTTTCTAATTCCTTCATGCCGGAGAGCATGGCGGGTATCACCACCAACGTGCGGGCATCAGCAGGGATTTTTTTGGAGAAATCCATGCGTGGCAGCAAATGCGGCTTCACCCATAAAGTGGAAATAAAATTGGCGACCGATACTGCAAGCTGACTGGCGGACAGCAGCGCGAGAAAAGCAACCATTAAAAGCAACCAGTAGTTTTTTACATCCGCCTGCGCCAGCATTAAAATACAAGCGCTGATGGCGAATGTGATGGACAGGATAAACGACAGATAAAAAAAGAACCGGTGCCTTTTTAGAAAGGATTTGAATTTTTGAAGATAAGATACCGGAGTTTTTGCTGCGGTTTTAGTTTGATTGACTCCGGGTCCTGTGAGAAAGTATCCAACGTGGGAAGTGCGATGAGCTTTATCTCCGGCAACTGCACTTTCATGAGCAAGCCGGATGGCAATGCGGGCAACTTCATGCTCCGCGATTTTGCTTTTTTTAGCGAGATGTTCCACCACGTGCCGGTACCTGTCGCGTGTGGTGAAATCCATGAATCCGTAAATGCCGTTGAGGTCCTCGCGAAGCGTTTGTTCAACAATACTATGTTCCTCTACAAAATCCCGCCAATTCATGGCGTCAAGAAAGCGAAGGCTGCCGATGCTATTGCTCATGGACACCTGGTTGGCGGCTTGCTTTTGAACTTCCGCATTCACCAAATCCTCGGAGTTCAATCCGCTTTCCGCTAATTGCTGTTCAATCCAGTTCAGCGACAATGCCAGGTCAGGACCTTTTCCCCGCACCTGACGGACTAATTCAGCCACAAAAGCATCTACCATCGGAGGTTGGGAACGCGCCATGTCCGCGATAACAAGGATTAGATTTTTCGGGTTTTTTTCGGAGGTTTCAATCATCTCCTGCGCCCAATAATTCGCAAGGTTGGCATTCACCCGGTCAATCGCGACCCGGGCTGAAACACGTCTGAGATTTTCGATTAATGCCAGTTTCAGCATGATGGGGATTGCCCATAACTCTCCTAATTTCAGGTGAGTTACCGTCTGGTATGCATTGATAAAACCGCTCAGGTTTTCAATATCTATCCTTCCATCGCTGTGAGCAATCACTTGTTGAATAATGTCATAAATGCGCGTCACTCCTGCATCCGAGAGTTGGGGCAGGTCTTCGCTGTAATCTTTCGGGAAATTGATTTTAGCGCTGCGCATATGCTCTTCTATCAAATAGAAATTATCAATCAGCCATTCTCCTGCCGGGGATATTTGATATTTCTTTTTGATGGCATCGTTAATCAGCCTTCGGACTTCATTCAAAAGGGTTTCGTTATCCGCAAGCCTTTTGAGCAAATGGTCCTGGGCTGGTTTCTCGCTCAGCTTGTGCGTTTTCGCCAGCGCTTTCCCAAACCGTTGCATTTGTTCGGAACTATATAGCTCCGCGCTCATTAGTTCCTCGCTCAGGTAGTTTGGCTCAGCGTTATTTTTTTGAAAAAAATCCCTCATCTCGGAGATGAGTTCGTGCGCTGCGCGTATCATTTTCATGTAAATCTCAATTTTTTAGAATGCAGCATCTTGTGGGGGTTATCGAAAATATGAATTTTTTTTTCGGCATTGATACGCAGAAATTTATTTCTTCGGTTCACCGAAAAAAATGCGCGCCTCACATAACGAGGTTTTATGTTGCTTGAAGATAAGCCAGCGTAGTAAAGTCAGAGACTTGCCATGATAGCGTATCCAAGTTGTCATGCGCTCAAGGCATCGCGCCAAACTTGAACGAGCGGGGTGTGAACCGGTTTACTGCTGCGTACCAAAAGTAGATAGGAATAAAGCAAAAAAGCTTTCCCGTTTATATGAGCATTTTAGAAACATCTTTGTTGTTTTCATCAGCCGGTTTTAACTCCTTCAAATCGAAGTAGTCCCTTATTTTATTCATTTTACCAATGATGACATTGATAAATTCACGGTCGTTGGAGTTTTGAATATTCTGGCTGGCGTCTTCAATTATCATTTTCGAATGATGCTGAAATATTTGACGGTAATATTTTTGGTGCCGGTCAATGAACGCCAGTTTCCCGAAAGTATCCAGCAGCCTTGCCAGGATGCGAGTGTCTGATTTTCCGTAAAAACGAATAGGGTTAAAACTAATATGCAACAGGTGGTTTAAATCAATGGGCTTTGTGATGAGCCGGATTTGTTCCTCCTCATCGCGGTAAACAGACTTGTCGAATATCTGCATCCGTAAAGCCAGGCAATCCGACAACGCGTCAATGCATAAAAGTGCGGTGCCGGGGTCATTGATGCCCGGGCTAAGCGCTTTAATCGCCACTTCCATCAACTGCTGAAAGCCATAATTAAAGTTTTGTTCAATGAATTCACCCGAATAAAGCGTCAGCGATGACTCGATGGATTTTTCCAGCGCTTCATCCTGTTCTATCTCTTTGCTAAAGGATAGCAAGGGCGTGTCTTTAATGACAAATGAACTAAAATGTACATCAATGGAAATAATCGCATCGTGCTCTTTGGCAAGATTGACCAAGGATTCAACATCCACATCTTGCAGGTAGCCGCTTGAAGGAGAACTGACCGGATGCCATTCATTTTGGCTAAAAATATCTTCAGTGGCTTTTTCAGAATCAGCATACTTGGATGTCGTATTGTGCTCTTTCAGTTCCGCTTTTGTCCTGTGATGAATACGGCTGATAATATCATAAGGCTTGATGCTTTGAGCTACACTGTTAATGAAATAGATGAAAAGAAAGATGTTGAATACGCCAAGCAGTATCCCAAAGAAAAAAGAAAAAGTCGGGATGTGGTAAGAAGCTTCAAAACTGCTGATATTCAGCGTGAGAATAAGGCAATACAAGATTGTCCCTATAAAACACCCCAAAACTATCTGCTGCCTTTTTTCCTCGATCAGCATGTCCATGATTTTGGGACTGGAATTGCTGATTGCCTGACCCAGCATAACCATCACCATGGAAAAGCTGAATACCGTCAGCGACAGAATGCCTGCCAGCAGCGTTACCGTGATACTCCTTGCCGTGTTAGCATCATTAAACTGAATGTCAAGAAAGTCTTTCAATCGTTGTGAAAAGTCTGTAGCGTCAAAGCGCAGTATGAGTATAGCTATTAACGCGAAAAGCAAACCCATTACCGAAGGTATGAAGGCGATGCTCTCGGTAATGCGGAGATAATACTTTTTAAGATATCGCCTAATTCTTTGCCAGCTCTTTTTCATGTGTTAATAATTGATTTTATATGTTCACATGGAACGCCCTGTTATAGTTATTTTACTTTATGTAAATCTTTGTACATGGGTGTTTCATTAGTAATAATTACACAATGTTATGCAATGTTATAAATAATCATCACAGAAATTCTCCGGTGCTAAGAAATGTGTGAATCGTATAATTTTTTTCTGAAATTGTATAAGGAGTCAACCAAGTAATGAAACTAATTTTGCGTAGTGTGAAAAGCACTGAACAGAGTAAATATTCATTGTTTAAACTGATAAAGGACGTTATTTAGAGATTGTTTCAAAAAACTTAGAGGTTTGTTCATCATCAAAAAACTTTAAAGCATGAAAACTGTAAAAACAATGCGATTATTAATAGCTAGCTTAATAATACCTATTCTATTAGGTGGTTGCTCCAGTAAGGTGACTTTTCAAAAATCGTCAGTGGTTCCCGCAGCCCAACTGGTAATGAAAGTTGATCATGATAAGAATGACAATTACACGATTGAACTTAAAGTAGAGAATCTGGTACAACCGCAAGGTCTTACGCCCGCAAGAAACACTTATGTTGTATGGGTAAATTCAAAACAGGGTAACTATAATGTCGGTCAACTTTCTATTAATAGCAAACTCAATGGAAGTCTTACTGCTTCTACACCTTATAAACCGATCTCAGTAATAATTACTGCGGAGGATGACCCTAAAGCTACCTGGCCTGGCACACAAGTAGTGCTTACTTCTCAAGAAATTAATATTGATTGATTATATGGTTGAATTTAATACGGAGGCAATCAAAAGACTTGAAGCAAAACCGGATGTGAAAAAGCAGGCATGACATTAATGCTTTTAATCTATACCGTGCGCTGGATAATACCGTACATAAATTGTTTACGGTTAGAAAACTCCAAACTGTAAAACTGTAAACGGCTCAATGGATAAATATACCGTTCAAAGTACAATTAAATATATTTAATATATTATGAGAGTGTTCATTCTGTTATTTACCCTGAGTTGTCCTGTTCTAGCGAATGCGCAATACAAAACAGTCAACTTTCATTACGAGAGGTCTTATTTCAATGAAGGGCAGCCGCTGCCTGCGCAAAATCGGCTGATGCTCAATGGTGAGGTCGCCACGGATATTCAAATGGTGCAGTTGAAAATTTACAAGACTTCAAATACGGACAAAACGCCTCTGCATGCCTCCCTCTGGAAAAGACCGGACAACAACCTGCAAAACTCTTTTACGCTTCCGGTCAATTATCAACTGGATGGCGGCTCTGAATATACCTTTGTTATCAACTATTTCAAGCCGGCCTCTGACGCGCAGCGGCAAAGCCTTCATGCTGTACTGGAAGATGTTTTATATCAGTACCTGGAACAATCGGTTCAAATTAAGAAAAGGAGCATCACGCTGCTGAAAAATCCCCGGCTGATGATGAAGGAGATGAATCAGATTGTGGGAACCACCATGACCTATTATGAAAATAAAAACAACTTCAGATTCAGCGGATTTTCCGACATCATTCTCGGACAGTTGCAGCAATTGGAAAACCTGAATCTGAGCCGCGCTTTGCTTGAAGATGACATTGAAAAACCGGAAGCGCGCATGGCGTATGCAAGGAAGCAGATTGATGGTGTTAAGCTGCTTGTCGCGCGGGAAATTACGCAGTTCATTGATGATTACCTGATGATTGTCACCGACAGCAAAATCATCGCTGACTATCCGACAGAAACTGTCAAATACACCATCGCGGTGAATGCCGGCTATGGGGGCGCTTACAATGGCGGGGGCGTTGACAATTTCACCTATGGCTCCGGGGTGATGGTTGGGCTGTCATTCCCGCTTGGCCGCGGTACCTCGCGCACGGGACTAAACCGCCTGGCGATTACTACCGGAGTGTTTATTCAAAATTTTGACTTTGGCGATGGCGAAGGCGCAACCGGTCCGCTGGTCAAGCGTCCTTATTATCTCGGACTGGGAGTGAAGACGTTGAAAGTAGTGCGCATTTCGGCAGGTGCTGTTGCGCTTCAAACCACCGACAGCAACAAGCTGGTTGATTTCGGAAAAGTTTACATCAGACCTTATGTCGGCATTGCCATTGAATTGAACTTTTGGTTAGGGTTATGATTAAACACGTCATATCGCTGCTTCTCGTTTTTGTTTTTGCAACAACGCTTCACGCGCAGCAGGATCTCTACCGTTGGAGGCTGGGCGTCCACCTCGGATACATGAATTATATTGGCGATAAAACCATCGTCCCTTTCACTGAAAAGCCGGTCAGCCTGCCCTATGGCGTTGACCTGCAATACAACTTCACACCTTCTTTCGGAATCAACGTGATGGCTGACCGCGGAAAATTTTCGATCCCCGCATCGGAAACGGACGCTTCCCAACCCGATTTCGAAACCGAAGCCAAAAGCATTTCTTTTAGGGTGGTCTATCATTTTGACAATGGCAAACTGCTTCATGCGCGCTCGCCCTTCTCGCCTTATCTTTTCGCGGGCGGTGGATTCGGATGGTACGAAATCAAATCTGCCGTGACCGAAAATGTGCGAACCGGTTTTATTCCTGCCGGCTTGGGACTGAAGGCACGGCTGTCGAACAGGTTTAATCTTGATTTGCGTGGCGACATGCGCTACGCTTTCACGGATAAATTAGATGCAAACGTTTCGAGTGCGAATAACAGGAATGACTTTTATTATCTCATCACGCTTTCGGGGCATTTCAATTTTGGAATGCGAAAAGCGAAATTCAAATCGCCCGCTTTTTATACCGGTGAAAAAGGATGGAAGAAAGTGTCGCTTGAAAAGACTGATGCCGCGCGGAAAAAAATTCAATTTGAGACAGACACCCTGAAAGCGGTAGAAGTGGATATTGTAATGAAAGCGGATACTGCCGCGCTTGTAAAAAAAGATGCCGCTCCGGTTCAAATTAAAAAAGATATTCAGGAAATAATTCCGCCTAAAGAAAAAGGCGTGCGCATCCTGCTGAATGATTCCATCATTTCCATTATGGTGAATGAAAACGAATCATTGGATTTTCTGATGGATCCGAAATTGTTCCGCTCGTTGCCCGATGTGCAAAAACCCGTTATTGATGGAACAGAAACAGCGCAGATGCAAAATGAGATTGCCCGGCTTCAAGACGAGGTGATTACCCTGAATCGTCTGTTGGATTCATTATCCAAAGACGCGCAACAAACAAGCATTGACACAGTTGCGGCTGTGGAGAAAATCGGAAGGACAGAAGCGACTCTCAGAGAAATGCATGCCGCTGAAACCGTTCAGGATACAGTGATTGCTCCGGTGATACGTCTTCGGGATGAAACCGTGAAATCTGAATCTGTTGTCAAAAATGACACTTTGATGCACCTTGTTCCTGTTGAAGAAATATCTGAAATTATTGTTGATACAACCACCCAAAAGTTGCTGGATGCTGACAGGGTTGCGCCTATCCCCAAAAAGGAAAGTAATGTTAATGCCCCGCATCCCGATACATCGGCTGATACTGTAGCCGATATCGCATTAAAAACTGACGCCATGAAACATCAGGCAGAAGCAGAATCCGAAATTTTCCGTACTAAGAAAACGGCAGATATTCAGCAGCAGAAAGCGGCACAGCCGAAAACAGATACAGTTGTTCTTAAAACTATCACGGAAAAAACGGTATCAGAAACAAGTATGCGCGAAAGCGCTGTCCAACCGCAAGCGCATGTGATAAACATTCAAACCGAACAAGAGTTGGATAAAGCCAATGCCGAACGCATCACCGGCTTGCAGACTGAGATTGAGGCGCTTAAAATGCAATTGCTTTCACAAGAACAAAAAGTTGAATCCGACACCGTTGATGATGTGGTAAAGGACACGCTTGCGCAACGAGATAGCAGGGGGGTGGTTGCCGACAGCGTGGATGCGCAAAACAGAGTTACGATAGCAACGCAACCACAAATCAAAGAAAACCGGATTGACTCTGCCGATTTCAAAGCGCTCCTTGCTCGAATTGACGCGCTGCAATCTGAAATTGACTCATTGCAAAATACTGCCATCACAGAAATCATCCGCGATACCGTTGTTGTAGAAGCGCTAAAGCAGGAGCCTGCCATCGCGCTTGTCACGGTGTATTTCGCAAGAAATTCTTCTGTCGTTGAAGACCGCTACAAAAAGGAGCTTGCGGATTTTGCCAAAACTTTCCTCGCGCTGCCCAAAACTGCAATGGCGCTCATGACGGGATTTGCAGACAAAACCGGCAACCCCGACTACAACAAGATGCTCTCAGAGAGAAGAGCGCTGGCGGTGAAAAAAGCGCTTACCGCCAATCAAATCAGTGACGCCCGCATCCTCATCAGATTTTTCGGAGATGAAATAGCGGAACCGGGAACAAATGAAGCCGACCGAAAAGTCGAGGTGAAAGTGTTATATCAGGAGTAGCAAGAAAAAGAGTATTCCCGGCACGGCTCTGAATCGGCACCGACTTTTCGCAGGCATTTCCACCTTTGCTTCTGATACAAAATAAGTGCGAGGATGCCATATAGGTTTATGCTGTATTGATCCGTTTATTTTATTCGCACTTCGATTGGCGGGGCTTCTACAAGGTGGAAGGTGGCGGAAGCAAATTTTACTTTTCCACCGGAGGCTTCAACTTCTTTCAATACCTGGTGGAACAAATTATTTTTTGTGCTGCGTCTTTTTTTGAAATCAACGGTGTAGCGGAGCGTGAATTCCACCCAGTTGTCATTGGTAACGATGGTGACCATCGGCTCGGTGGCAGCGTCCTCAATCATATATTTATTCACCATTGACTTCCAACTATTCTGAGCCAATGGGGATAAGGAACCTACTGTTTCTTTTGCCGCGTTGCGTAAAATCTGCTCTGCCATCACGTAATTGCTGCCATATTGCACGGGGATTTTTATCTCATCCCAGAGAAACGGGAAATCGGCTGAGTAGTTAAAGACAGGCTCTTTGAAAACAAAACTGTTGGCAACACGCACGATTCTGCCGTTATACAAATCAGCATCCACCCACTGCCCCATCTCCATCAAAGTGGTCCGCAAAACTCCGATATCAATTACATCACCTTTTATTCCGCCAAGCTGAATCCTGTCACCAATGCGGTAAAAACCCCCGAACATGATGGCAAGCCATCCTGCCATGCTGGCTATTACCTCCTGCAATGCGAATGCGATGCCGGCTCCCGCAACGCCAAGCGCAACCGTAAGACCGCCTAATTTATCGCTGTAAACAACGGTAATGAGGATAACGGTTAAAAAGTATCCGAAGAAGCTGACAAATTTTTTAGTGCGATAGCGATTGTCATTGTCATGAATTCTTGATGAAAGGCTGCGCTGGACAATTTTTATGATCCCCCAGATAATAATTATTCCGATTAAAACAGCCGCAATCCTCGTAACTACAGGATTGAAAATAAATTTTGTTATTTGTTCTTCCATGTGCTATTGCCTGCGGAGGATTTGAAATTCATAAGAAGGACTATTTGCTGAAACAGCGCGACCATGTATCTGCAAAATAAATGAAATCAGCTTGTTCCTGCAACACTTTACCTTGATACTGTCGCGTTGATTTTTCAACGATGATTGCTCAGTCGTCCCAATATTGTATCTAAGGAAGTTTTCAACTTTTCAAGCGCGCCTGTAACCGCTTGCTCTGTATTGTCAGCGCTGTTTGTAACACTAATGGGCTTCATGCCTTCAAGCCGGGCTTCAAGCAAACAACGCTTGTCGTTCACGCCATCCTTACGACCGTCTTCATCACTCAAATGAATTTCCACCCGTGTTATCTGAGCGCTGAACATGTCGAGTTCTTCAGTAATTAGGGCGATGAGCGGAGTTGTAAATTCCTCCCTGCCCGTGATGTTTTTATCTGTATTGAATTGAATAGTCATTATTATTGATTTTAATTGTTTTAATTTATTTTAATAACGATAAATAGCGGCAAGCCCGGTTGAAGAAGGCATTTTATCCTGGGGAATAATCACCACTTCGCCTCCCATCTGAGTTACTTTTATCCGTTCGGTTTCGTTGGACATTGATTCAATTGAAAGGTTACTCTGGGACAATACCTTTTTAATTTGGAAGTAAAATTGCTCCATTTGTTTCAGAAATTGTTACACAATTGTTGAAATGATTTATATCATTCACATTTTTTACCATGTGAACATTGCGCAAGAATCGAAGCGAAAGCCTTCATATACTTTTCATTGTTTTAAGATTGAGTCAACTCTGAAAAAGCAAAAAACATAAAAATTGCCACTAAGACTCAAGGTCACAAAGTTTCACTAAGAATAGTTTACAACAACTTAAACTTTGTGTTTTCTTGTGCCATTGTGTCTTTGTGGCAAAAAAATACTTTTCGGAGTGGACTCAAGATTTCAACTTAACCAAATATTAGCCAGCGCTTGAAGTCAGAGACTTGACGTGATAGTGCGTTCAGGTTGTCATGCTGCTCAAGGCATCGCTTAAAACTTAAACGAGTGAACGCTCAAAACATCGCGCAAAACTTGAACGAGCGGGAGGGAGAATATATGAAATGTGTGAATCATGTAAATCTTTCCTTTAATTGTGTAACAGTTCACCCAATAAGCAAAAGCATCTTTGCATCATTATTTTAATCAACAAATTAAAACAAACCAAAATGACAACCAGAAAGTATTTA
>JBGTCY010000170.1:0-29664 GCA_041748615.1 Chitinophagales bacterium | reverse complement strand
AAAATTTCTTTTCCGGAAAATTGCCGCGCTTTTTCAATTGCTTCCTCCACTGAATGAGCGAGGATGATTTCTTTTCCGGGATGAAAATCTTTTTGTCTTGTGATGACGATGTTTATCCGGTCAGGAAGCGGTTTTCCGATTGACTCAAAAGTTTTTCTGCCCATCACCACCACATTGCCTTTCGTAATATTTTTGAAATATTTCAAATCGGCAGGCAAATGCCACGGCATTTGATTGTCTTTGCCGATAACATTTTTTTCACTTGCGGCAACGATGATGTTAATCATTCTGATTTTTTACTGCAATCAAATTTTTTTATACAGAAACTTCCGCTTTGATTGCAGGATGCGGGTCATAATTCATCAGACGGAAATCTTCGAATTTAAAATCAAAGATGGATTTTACGGCCGGGTTAATATCCATTTTCGGAAGCGGACGCGGTTCGCGGGACATCTGCTCCTGCGCTTGCTCCAGGTGGTTGCGATAAAGATGAATATCCCCGAACGTATGGATAAATTCAGCCGGTTCAAGATTACAAACCTGCGCCACCATCATCGTCAGCAACGCATAAGAAGCGATGTTAAACGGCACGCCCAGAAAAGCGTCCGCGCTGCGTTGATAAAGTTGACAGGATAATTTTCCATCACTTACATAAAACTGGAAGAGGCAGTGACAGGGCGGCAATGCCATTTTTTCAATATCCGCCACATTCCAAGCGGAGACAATCAACCTGCGGGAGTCTGGATTTTTTTTTATTTCTTTAATAAGGTTGCTGATTTGGTCAATTGTTTTTCCGTCAGGCGTTGTCCATGAACGCCATTGATATCCATACACCGGACCGAGTTCGCCTTTTTCATTCGCCCATTCATCCCAAATGGAAATCCCGTTTTTTTTGAGATAGGCGATGTTCGTTTCTCCTTTCAAAAACCAAAGCAATTCATAAATGATGGACTTGACGTGCAATTTTTTGGTGGTTAAAAGGGGGAACCCTTTTTGCAGGTCGAAACGCATTTGGTAACCGAACAAACTGTAAGTGCCAGTGCCGGTGCGGTCGTCTTTTTTCGCGCCTTTATCTAAGATGTCCTGAAGAAGATTAAGATATTGTTGCATTTTTAAGGTTTTGGCTTCAAGCGGAATTCCGAAGCAGAATTAAAATCAAAGAGAAAATAAAATTAAACAATCATTCAGGATTACTTTCCGAATATGTAAACAGTTGTTGAAAATCAAATTCCCCTGCGCCTGATTTCTTTTTCCAGCAATTGCAATTCCCTGCCCACTTGTCCTGCGACTGAGCTGTTTTCATGTGCCCTGCGGATGAGGTAAGGAATCGCCTCGCGCACCGGTCCGTAGGGAATTAACTTGGTGGCATTGTATCCCGCCTGAGCAAGGTTGTAGGTGAGATGTTCACCCATTCCATATAGCTGGGAAAAATAAATATGGGGATGATTTTTTTCAATTCCGGAATGTTCCATCATATCGAGAAGCAACCGGCAACTGTTTTCATTATGTGTGGCTGCATAAACTGCAATCTCCCTGATATTTTTCAAGCAAAATTCAAGCGCTTCATTGTAGGCTTTGTCGGTAGCTAATTTATCCGGCTGAACAGGAGAAGGGTAATTCATTTTGCCAGCCCGTTCTCTTTCTTTTTCCAGATAAGCGCCCCTTACCAACTTAGCTCCCAGAATAACATTGGCAGCTTTTAATTTTTCAAAAGATGTTTTTAAAAAATGCAGACGGTCTGTCAAATAAAGCTGAAAGGTGTTATAAACCACCGCGCGTTTGGAGTTGTATGCCAGCATCATTTCATCAATCAGCGAATCCAGCGGATTTTGTATCCAGGATTCTTCCGCGTCAAAAAATATCGAAACTTCAGAATCAGTTGCTGCTGTGCAAATGCGATGCATGCGTTGTCTCACTTTTTCAAATGCATCGCGGTCAGTTTGGGTGACTTGTTCATTTCTATGCAGTCTTTCAAACAAATCAAATCTCCCGATACCGGTGATTTTGCAACTAATGATTTTAATGTTGGGATTCAATGCTGAAAAACAGATGGAATTCAGGATTTCAGCCGTGGTTTTTTCAAATTCCGATTCGGTTGATTTTGCTTCCACACTGTTTTCAAGGCAGGTGAAAATCCGGTGATTTGAAAGATTCCCGATGGGCGATGCACATTCCTGTAAAGTTTCACCCCCGCAAAATTGTGGAAAGATGGTTTTTTTGATGAGTCCTGAAACCGGAAGATTCAGCCGGAAAGCTAAATTGGTCAGCCCGGTTCCTGTTTTCAATAAAAAGGGATGATTGAATGTGCTGAAAAGCCAACGGGCTTTTTTTATTTCCTTGTCGGAAAGGTTGGAGAAAGCGACTTCCGTATCTTCAAAAATGTTATCTAACGGAGAGCCGTTGGTCATAACCTGCATAAAAAAACAAAGGTAGCCCATTCAGGACTACCTTTTATTGATGCATTTTTCAGATAAAAATTATTCCGCCACCACTTCAAAATCAATCTCCACTTTAACGTCTTTGTGCAGGTCAACGAGGGCTTTGTAAGTGCCGAGCGTTTTGATTTCGTCCTCGAGCAAAGTGATTTTTTTGCGATCCACGTTGACGGAAAACTGCTTCTTGATGGCATCCGCTAATTGAAGCGTGGTCACACTGCCGAAAATTTTTCCGGACGTTCCGGTTTTCGCGCCAATTTTCAAAACATTTTTCTTCAACTGGTCAACGATGGTCTGAAGCTGGCTCAGAATTTTTTCATCTCTGCGGCTCTGCTGTTTTTCCCTTTCGTTCGCCATTTTCTTATTGCCATCAGTGGCAAGCAAAGCCATCCCCTTTGGAATCAGGTAGTTACGGGCATAACCGGGTTTCACTTTTACGATTTGATGTTGAGCGCCAAGTTTGTCAACATCTTGTAACAATACTACATCCATGGGTTATTATTTTAAAAGGTCAGTAACATAAGGCATTAAGGCAAGATGACGCGCGCGTTTCACGGCTGTCGCCACTTTGCGCTGAAACTTCAGCGAATTGCCAGTCAGTCTCCTGGGTAATAATTTTCCTTGTTCGTTCACGAACTTCAGGAGAAAATCAGGGTCTTTATAATCAATGTAGCGGATACCTGCTTTTTTGAAGCGGCAGTATTTTTTCTTTTGCATCCCTAATTTCGGGGATGTCAGAAATTTAATATCATTGCTTTTATTGCCGGGGGTGCTCATGATTTTTCCTCCACGTTTTCAGGTTGAACTACTTTTTCTTTTTCAGCTTTTGCGGGCGCTTTGTCTCTGCCAATCAGCCCTTTATGCTTGCGGTCATTGTAATCAATCGCGAACTTATCGAGCTTCACGGTCAAAAAGCGCAACACGCTTTCATCACGTTTGAGACTCAATTCAAGACTGGCAATTAACTCGGTCGGACCTTCATACTCTACCGTGAAGTAGTAACCGGTGCTTTTTTTCTGAATCGGATAAGCTAAATTCCTCAAACCCCATGTCTCTTCGTGAACAATTGAAGCGCCATTGGTTTTCAGGAACTTAACATAACCCTTGATGAGCTTGCTCACCTCGGAATCTGACTTTTCAGGAGTCAGGATAAGGGTTGTTTCGTATTGGGCGTTAGCCATGTTTTATTTTCCTGTTTTTAAAAATGGATTGCAAAAGTAACAAAATTCCTGAAAGATTCATCAATGTAGTGTAAAATGATTCCGAAAGTTTGAAATACCGGGAAATTCTCTGCGAAGGAATGCTGTAAAAAAACATCCCGAATTGTGGGATTATCAGATATTAGACTTAAGATTTTAGAATCTTTGGTAAGTTTAAAGACAATCCGGAACATCCCGCAGTGCAGTTCATATTAATCATACCTGAAGAAAAAATATACAGTGCAAGAGTAAGTTTGGGTTACAAAGCGCTTGGCGTAAAAGATGAAAATACAGTTATTTGGTTTTGGATAGGCTCACACGATGAATATGGTGCATTAATAATAAATTATATATAGTCATAGCCAACGCATAGCAAAGATTTGTGCGCTTTTGCATCTGAGATATTTTCAACCTTATACTCATCAATCAAGCTAAAGCCTTTGCCCCTTTCAATTCCCGGATTGCACTCAGTAAGTCTTTCATGAGTACATCCGTGGGTGGTACTAACGGCAACCGCACCTGAGTGCCGCAAACGCCCTGCAATTCGAGCGCGCCTTTTACTCCGGCAGGATTGCCTTCGCGAAACAGCAGATTGATAATTTCCAGCAACTTGTAATGCAACTTCCTCGAACGCACTACATCCTGATTCAATGCCGCCCGCACCATTTCGCTGAACTCTTTCGGAAACGCGTTTGCCGCGACCGAAATCACTCCGTCACATCCCAACAACACCAATGGCAACGTGATGGCGTCATCGCCCGACACTACGAAAAAATCCTGCGGTTTGTCGCGCACGATTGTCATGATTTGCTGAAAATCACCGGATGCTTCCTTGATGCCGATGATGTTTTTATCATCCTTCGCTAAACGCAAAGTCGTCTGCGCGGAAATGTTGGACGCAGTTCTGCCCGGCACATTATACAGGATTACAGGAACAGGCGAAACTTCCGCGATTGCCCGGTAGTGGCGGTAAATGCCTTCCTGAGTAGGCTTATTATAATAAGGACTGACAGATAGAACCGCTTCTATGTTTCTAAAATCAGTTTGCTCAATGGTTTCGATGACTTCAGCGGTATTATTTCCGCCAAAACCCACAACGACCGGCACTCTACCTTTCACCGTTTCTACTGTTAAGGTCAAAACTTTTTTCTTCTCTTCTTTGGTCAGCGAAGCGGTTTCACCTGTGGTGCCGAGTGACACTAAATATTCCACTTTGCCTTTAATTGTATGTTCAATCACTTTTTTCAATCCTTCATAATCCACCTGTCCGTTTTCTTTGAAAGGCGTCACCAGCGCAACGCCCGTTCCTCTGAATTTTCTGAGCATATTTTTCACTTGAATGTTTGAATGAATAAAAACAGGGCGCTAAGTTAATCAGGTTAAAGGATTGAGCAAAGAACTAACCGGAAGCAAAATGAATTGAAAATAGATTTTAAAAAATGCTGTCAATTTAACAACTTCAATTTGTGTTATCTGCTATCAGATATTAGATATTAGATGTTAGAAAAATATGTCTAAATCAATTATGCATCAGGGGTGCTTGGGTCAGCCAAATGGTCGTTC
This sequence comes from Chitinophagales bacterium, assembly GCA_041748615.1. GTDB lineage: Bacteria > Bacteroidota > Bacteroidia > Chitinophagales > CAIOSU01 > JBGTCY01. Next base: position 24,467 of record JBGTCY010000170.1, on the reverse strand, counting down.
CTGACGGAACTCAATCAAAGCCCAGTAAAGGCGACCATTTGGCAGAAAATCAGCGCGAAAAAAGAATATTTTAGCTCCATCGTGGCGACATTTTTTGTCAATTTTTTAACCAGTACTCGGATGATGTGGTGAATTTTTCCAGAATTTTTAAATCTGTATATTGATGAAGTTATTTTGAAAATGTTCCTTAGATTTGTGTCCAACATGCTCATTCTCACATTCATCACCCGCACCCGCTAACTCCACCCAGGGTTCACGCTTCTTAGTCTCGGAGATTTCACAGAGATTCTATTATTTTTCAGTTGGTTATTTCATTTTAATTCAATCATGTTGTCCTTTATTTCCAAAAAAATAACTTTTTTCAAAAAGGTCTATCAATACTTTTTGATTGCCATCAAAGGCGAAGAACAGGAGTTTACTACAGGCAGTATCAATAAGGCAATTTTCCTACTTTCCGTGCCGATGATTCTGGAAATGGCGCTTGAGGCGCTATTTGCCGTGGTGGATGTTTTTTTTGTCAGCCGTGTGAGTATTGACGCAGTGGCAACGGTTGGACTCACGGAATCGGTCATCACGCTGGTTTACTCTGTAGCAATCGGACTGAGCCTGGCGGTGACCGCGATGGTCGCAAGGCGCATCGGGGAGAAAAATCCGGAAGCCGCTGCCCGCGCTGCCGCGCAAGGCATGATACTCGGCTTGATGATTTCGCTGTGCATCAGCGTGTTGGGTATTTATTTCGCGAAAGACATTTTGCGGATTCTCGGAGGCTCACCGGAATTAATCGAGAGCGGCTATGGCTACACCCGCATCATGTTTGGCGGTAACATCACGATTATCTTCATCTTCCTGATTAATGCCGTTTTTCGCGGAGCGGGCAATGCTGCCATTGCCATGCGCACACTTTGGCTGTCTAATGGCTTAAACATCTTGCTCGACCCTGTCTTTATTTTCGGATTCGGTCCTGTTCCCGCTTTCGGAGTGGAAGGCGCAGCGATTGCGACAAACATCGGCAGGGGAACGGGAGTGGTCTATCAACTCTATCATCTGTTCAACGGCAAAGCGATTGTCAAGCTGGCATTGCATCATTTTAAAGCCAACCTTGCTGTGATGCGTAAAATGTTCGAATTGTCTTTGGGTGCGATGGCGCAGTTCCTGATTGAATCGGCAAGCTGGATTATTTTGGTGCGCATAATTTCTCTTTTCGGAAGTGAAGCAATCGCGGGATATACGATTGCTTTCCGGGTGATTGTGTTCAGCATTTTGCCCACTTGGGGATTGGCAAATGCAGCCGCCACTTTGGTTGGTCAAAACTTAGGCGCCAAACAACCCGAACGCGCTGAAAAATCCGTTTGGATTACCTCCTTTTACACGATGATTTTTCTCGGAGTAGTTTCCATTTTTTATGTGGTGTTTGCAAAAGAAATCGTGCAGGTTTTTAACCGGGATTTCGCGGTGATAGAAAATGGCGTCATTGGATTGAGAGTCATTTGTCTTGGGTATCTCTTTTTTGCCTACGGCATGGTCATCAGCCAGTCATTGAATGGCGCAGGCGATACCAAAACTCCCATGTACATCAATATCATCTGTTTTTGGGTGATACAAATACCCCTTGCATATTGGCTGGCAGTGCCGTTGGAAATGGGACCGACCGGGGTGTTCATTGCAGTCGCGTTTTGCTTTAGTATTCATGCGCTGCTGTGCATTTATGTGTTCAGAAAAGGGAACTGGAAAAAAGTGATGGTATAAACAAGAAAAGGCAGGTTTAAAAATCTATCCTGCTTTTTCTCTTTGCCGCATCACTTCATACAAAATAATTCCTGCGGCTACGGAGACATTAAAAGAACCAATGGTACCGGTCATCGGGATGCTGAATTGCCGGTCGGCTTTTCGCGATAATTCCTGGCTGATGCCCTCGCCTTCCGCACCGAGGATGATGGCGCAGGGCACAGAAAAATCTATATCATAGACTTTTTGTTCAGCGCTCTCACTTGCGGCATACAGGCGAATTCCATTCAGCTTCAGAAAATCAGCCGAACGAATGAGGTTGATTTCTTTGCAAACATGAATGTGATTCAGCGCCCCTGCCGAAGCTTTCATCGCATCTCCGCTGATGAGCGCTCCTCCTTTTTGCGGAACAATCAACGCGTCCACCCCGCTCAGTTCAGCGGAACGGGCAATGGCTCCAAAATTCCGGACATCCGTGATGTTGTCTAACAGGACAAACAGAGGAACCCTGCCCTCGTCATAAGCTTTCAGCATCACATCTTCCACCGAGAAGTAATCAATCAGCGAGAGAAAACCTATCACCCCCTGGTGATTTTTTTTGGTGATGGAAAAAAGTTTTTGAACCGGCACCACCTGCACCGGAATTTTCAACTTTCCGGCTAACTGCCGGATGATTGTGATTTCAGGAGATGCCGCGCCTTGTTGCAGCAGGATTTTTTCAAAAGGCTTTTCCGCACTCAATGCTTCAAGCACCGGATGCCTGCCGAAAATCAGATGGCTCTTTTCTGTCACGATTCAGAATACGGTTAAGAAGGGCCTTGTTGCAGGAAATAAGAAAATCTGCCCGACAGTTCTTCCTCAAGTTCCTTATCCTTGTAAAGCATACTCACTCTCAGCAGTTCCTGCATGACCGCCATCGCCTGTTGTGTGTTGCGTTTAGCGCCCGGGTCTAAATCCATCACATCGGTGTAGTAACGGACATCCTGTTCAAAAACATGCGCCAACGCGCGAACGATGGAACGCGCCTTTGCCTGCTCCTCCAAGCGATAGTAGTATTCCGGAAAACGTACCATAAAAATGTTGTAAGGGACAGTTTGTCTTGGCAGCACCTCGATACACCGGTCTAAAGCAGCAACCGCTTTTTCTTTTTCACCGGCATCAATCAGCGCTTCCACCATTCGCGCGAAATTGCTCCGCAGATTCATGGTCATGCGCAGAATGTTTTCATCAAGATAAAGGTCATTCGGCAGCACCACATTGATTTTAGCGCCCGCGTTGTATTCCTCCACTCCGGGATTTTGCAAAGCCAGTTCATCCGGTAATAAGTTGAACTGTTTCGCGATGGAAGCTTTGGTATCACCCGCTTTTATTTCGTATTGAACGGTATCCTTTAACTCAATGCCGCCCCACCTGAATTTGTTCATTACGTTTTCAAACATCATGTTGTGCGCAACGTACCCGCCTTGTCCGCTGCGGTCTTTTTTCTCCACCGGAACAATACGATATGCCAACCCTTCCAACTGGAAGTAGTTTTGCAAGCCAAGGTAAGAATCCGGAGATACGGAAACAGCGAAATAAATCGGGCGTTCCCACAAATTGGATGCAATGATGTCCAACACCAAAAGATCATTTTTCAGGAGATTATTTTTTGCAATCTTGAACTGAATTTCACTCACCATCTGAGACAGTAATTCATCAGGAATTACATTATTTTCCACCACCAACGCTGAATCCACCGTGATTTTGATATTTTTTGTCGGCAGATAATTGGTGAACTCACCGCTCGTCAACTGAACCTGAGAAGCGCGGTCATCCGAAGCGATAAACTGAACGATATTTTTTAATTCCAACGGCTTATCCTGGGCTACTTTTTTACTGTCAAAAAAGCGTGTGACATCGCGTTTGTTTCCAAGATATTTTTCGGGAGTATGAATGAGTTTCACCGGTGCGGCATCATTCATTTTGTATTTCAACTGTTCAATATACCAATCCACACCCAACAGGCTAAGGTTGACCACGCGAATGTCCGTTCTGATACCTTCCACTTCCTGCGCGTACCACAATGGGTAGGTATCATTATCTCCCTGCGTAAAGATGATGGCATTAGGCGCGCAGGATTCTAAATAGTTCACCGCAAAATCACGGGCGGTATATCTGTCAGATCGGTCATGGTCATCCCATCCGTCATGCGCCATGAGCACCGGACCGATTAAACTCACCATAAACGCCACACCCACCGCGACTACCGGAGTGGATTTTGATTTCAGAAAATCAAAAATCGCCAACATGCCCAATCCAATCCAGATGCAGAATGTAATAAATGAACCCACCAGCGTGTAATCCCGTTCGCGCGGTTCAAAGGGGGGCGAATTAAAAAAGATGATTTCCAAAACCCCGGTAAAAGCAAACAGCGTGAGAATGACATAAAAGTCATTTTGGCTTCTTTTGTAATGGAAAAACATCCCAAGAATTCCCAAGAGTAAGGGAATCAGATAAAAACGGTTCATCCCTTTGTTCGCCTGCAAATAATCAGGCATATTATCCATTGGACCAATACGCCACTCATCTATGGCTTTGATACCGGTAATCCATTTTCCATTATTGTTATCAAAGCGGCCCTGAATGTCATCCTGCCTGCCGGAGAAATTCCACATGAAATATCGGAACCACATGAAGCCCACCTGGTAGTTAATAAAAAACCGGATATTGTCGCCAAAAGAAGGATTTTCTTTTTCCTTCAAACCCAGCATCGCCTGGTATGCCGCCACATGACGGTCATCCTGCCATGAACCCAACCGCGGGAATAACATCATGTCTTTTTCATCAAAACGATAATCAATTTTATCGCCTACCACTTCATACTTTTCTTTCCCCTTATAATAGCGTTTACCTTTTTTAATAATCTCAACAGGGTAAGCATTATAATGAGGTCCATACGTCAGCGGACGGTCGCCATATTGTTCGCGGTTGAGGTAAGCCTGCAATCTGAAAATGTCTGCCGGCTTGTTCATATTGATGGGCGGGATAGCCTGCGCACGAATCACCACCATCGAATACAATGAAAAGCCAATGAGTATCATCGAAAGCGCCATCAATCCGGTTTGCAGATGTACATTGCCTTTTTTCCAGGCATAAAAAAATCCGCCAACAATAGCGATAATAACCAATAACGTGAAAAAAATTGCTCCACTTCCAAATGGCAACCCAAAGTCATTCACAAACATCAAATCGAAAGATGAGATGATGTTAATCATTTTACTCACCAATCCGATATATAAAAATATCAGCAAGAAAAAACCGACAACCAAAGCCGCCAGCGTACCGAGCGGGGTCGGTTTAAATTTTTTATAATAATACACCATCGCCATTGCTGGAATCGCCAGCAAACTCATCAGGTGAACCCCTAAGGACAATCCCATGAAAAAAGCAATCAGCACAAGCCATTTGTCGCGGTATTGCTCATCTTCGGAGGCTTCCCATTTCATGATGCCCCAAAATACCAAGGTAATAAACACGGTTGAGAGCGCATAGACTTCCCCTTCCACAGCCGAAAACCATAAGGTGTCTGAAAAAGTGCAAGCCAAGCCTCCAATCACACCCGAACCAACCACCGCGAAAATCTGAGCCATGGAAGGTTCTTCACCGGGGGTGAAAACTACCTTGCGGGCTAAGGCAGTGATGATCCAGAAAATAAACAAAACAGCAAATGCAGTGGACATACCGGACATAAAGTTGACAGTCCATGCCACGTGGATTGGGTCGGATGCGAATAAAGTGAACATTCTGCCAAACAGAAGAAAAAAGGGCGCACCGGGCGGATGCACCACTTCCAACTTATACGCTCCAGAAATAAACTCACCGCAATCCCAGAAACTGGCGGTAGGTTCCAATGTGAGCGTATAGGTTATAAGCGCAACAGCAAAAATGAGCCATCCGGTGATATTGTTTATCAGCTTATAGGTTTTCATTAATTTCTCTTTTTTTAATAAGCGGGTAAAGATAACAAATTAGGATTGGCGTTCATTAACAAATGAAACATCCCATCAGCGCTTAACATATTTTATGTTTATGTAAAATCAGTAAGTTCATACCAAGTTTATTAATTGCATTAATACCTTTGAATAGTTACCTTGCCTGAAATTGAATATATCTATCTTTGCCGCACTTTAAAATATGAGCATCAGTACTACGGAAATCACTTCCACTTCCATCGCATCCGACAACCCGATTCATCAACGATTGCTTTACGCCTACGTGAAAGCCTGTGATTTTGTCAGTGGCGACCTGTTGGAAATCGGCTGCGGGGAAGGCAGAGGCATTGAATGGTTATTGCCAAACATTCAATCCTACACTGCCATTGACCGCAATGAACATGTAATCGCATCGCTACGTCAGAAATTTCCCCAAATCACGCTGATACAAAACAGTGTGCCCCCGTTTTCAGGGATAGAAAATGACAAGTTTGACAGCCTTGTCACTTTCCAGGTGATAGAACATGTGGAGGACGACAAATTATTTATGGATGAAGTGCATCGCGTTTTAAAACCGGGAGGTATGGCAATCATTTCAACTCCAAATCTCAGAATGTCACTCACCCGCAATCCCTGGCACGTGCGTGAATATACCAAAGAGGAACTCATGAAACTTGCCGAGCGAAAATTTTCGAACATCACGCTCATGGGCGTATATGGCAGCACGCGCATGAATGAATACCATGAACGCAACCGTGAATCGGTGAAAAAATTCACGCGCTTTGATATTTTCAATTTACAATACCGCCTGCCCCGCAATTTGCTGAAAGTGCCCTATGATATTCTCAATCGCGTGAACCGGAATAAAATTCAAAGCGGAGACAATGACTTGGTCACCGCCATCACAACCGATGATTTTCATCTTAAACCGGCTGACGATAATTGCTTTGATTTTTTCATTATTCTGAAAAAATAAATCCCATGAAAATTTTCAATGAACAATGGTTTCAGCCTGCCGCCATCGAAAGCCTTCACCGCGATTTTGTGAGCGCGAAGCCTTTTCCGCATATCAAAATTGACGGACTGTTAGACGAGGCTTTTGCCGATACCCTGCTCGCCAATTTTCCCAAAAAAGAAGAGATGCGCAGGCATTATAAAGGATTGAACGAGGAAAAATCAGAAGGTTCGAACTTTGAGCGCTATCACGAAAGTTTTCAAAAACTGCGTCACGAACTGGCGCAACCGCAATTCGTTCAGTTTTTAGAAAAAATGACCGGCATCGAAGGCTTGATGTTGCCGGATGATTATCGCGGTGCGGGAGTTCACCAGGGTTCGAACGGCAGTTTCTTGGATGTGCATGTTGATTTTAATATGCACCCCGTGATGAATGTTCACAGGCGGCTTAATTTTCTTGTTTTCCTGAATAAAAACTGGCAGGAAAACTATGGCGGAAAATTGGAGTTGTGGGATAAAGACGTAAAAAACTGCGGAGCGGCATATCTGCCGTTATTCAATCGCTGTATTATTTTCGCCACCAGTGAAATTTCTTATCACGGCTATTCCAAAATCAACGTGCCTGAAGGAGTGCTGCGTAATTCTTTTTATTCTTATTTCTATACCCCAATCACCGGTGACGTTAAATTTTACGACACGTTTTTCAAACCGCGCCCCGGTGAAGACAGCGTGAAAAAAACCAAAATGGTGGTGAAAGAAAATACCAAAACACTTGTGAAAAGAACCATGCACAAATTAGGCATGCGCAAGTTGTTCGATAAGATTGAGAATATTTTGTCGCAGGGAGGGAAGTGAGGTTCTATGAAGAAAAATTTTAACTCAGAGAATATTCATGATTTATTACTGAATCTTCAAAGAAAAATTATATCGCATCCAGGATTACCTCACACGCCCACCGGATTTCCTCTTCGGTGATAATAAGCGGTGGAGCGATGCGCAGGCAATTTCCGGCAAACAAAAACCAGTCGGTGATAACGCCCTTCTGCAAACAGGCATCAATTACTTTCTTGTTGAATTCAAATGAAGGGAACTCAATCGCTATCATCAACCCCTGATGACGAATCGAGATGATGGCGGGATGATGAAGCAATTCTAAGAACAGTTGATTTTTCTTTTCAACCGTATGATGCAATTTTTCAGAAAGCAATACTTCCATCGCGGCTCTACCAGCGGCACAACACACCGGATGACCACCGAACGTGGTGATATGTCCCAGCACCGGATGATTAGCTAAAGTGGACATCAACTCATGTGACGCGATGAACGCCCCCAGCGGCATGCCGCCTCCCAGTCCTTTTGCAAGCAGCAACACATCAGGTACCACACCATCATGTTCAAAGGCAAAGAGTTTTCCGGTTCTGCCGAAAGCTGTTTGTGCTTCATCAAAAATCAGCAGCGCGCAAACGTCATTACATTTATCGCGGAGCGCTTGCAAAAATTTTTTTTCGGCAATTCGCACGCCCGCTTCACCCTGTATTGGTTCTACTACTACCGCTGCTGTTCGTTTGGTTATTTTATCCAATTCACCGAAATCATTAAAACGCAAACGCTGGATGCCGGGCAACAACGGACGATACGCGTTTTTAAATTCATCCCCGCCTATCAATGAAAGTGAACCTTGTGTGCTGCCGTGGTAGGCTTTGTCAAAACAAATAATTTCCGCTCTGCCGGTGACGCGCTTGGCTAATTTCATCGCGCCCTCGGTCGCCTCGCTGCCGGAGTTGACGAAGTAAACGCAGTTCAATGAATCCGGAAGATTCTTTGTGAGCAGTTGCGCGTAAGTCACTTGTGGCGACTGCACATATTCGCCATACACCATCAGGTGCATGTGTTTTTCAGCCTGATTTTTTACCGCTTCCACTACAGCCGGATGCGAGTGACCGAGATAGCTCACGGCAATTCCGGAAATGAGGTCAAGGTATTTTTTTCCGGAGGTGTCAAAAATATTACAGCCTTCCGCTCTTTCCATTTCAAGAAGTAACGGTGAAGGACTTGTCGGTGCAAGATGTTGTTGAAAAAGTTGACGCTGCGTCATCGGGAAAGTGAAAAATTCAAATTAGGGAGACTTCATAGGTTCTTTGGAAACAAACCGGATTTGGTTTTGTTGCCACCTTTATATTTCTGCTCACCGGTATTGCTGTCATAAGTTGGACAAGTGCTTCGCTGACAAGCGGAAAACAACAAGAGCAGAAACAAACTGAATAAAAGAATGCCTTTTTTCATTTTCATTTGTAAAACTAACGAATAATGCAGAAGTGAATTGCACAGCAGATTCATTATCAAGGAGAAGACAAAACGACCGACTCTAAGTTTCTACAATCTTTTTTCAATCATGCGCTTCCAATTATTCCCTAAATGAACATTCATCCATGCGGTTCGTGCGCGTAAATCCGGATGAACAGATAAACAAACCCGACAGTGATAATCAGCAGCGCGCTGATAAAATGCGGGTTGATTTTAGAAGAAATAGAATCCAATCTTCTCACTAATGTTTCTTTCAATAAATAAAATAGAATCACCATTGACACTAATACTGCGCCCATTCCTGCAACATAAATTAAAATGTAAAAAATAGCGTCATGAAAAGTGTTGGCTGCACCCGATAAGAGCAGTGGGGCTATCACTGACGGACAAGGTAATAATCCCCCGATGATTCCGGCAATAGCAGTCTGCTTCAAACTGGTATTTTTTTTCAATCCGGCAGGGTGATGATGACAGGCATCGCCATGCTCGAAGTGATGATGATGCCTGCTTTTCCAAAGCAAATAGAATCCGAAAGCAAGAATGATTACCGGACCCGCCCATGAAATCGTTTCCTGAATTTGCTCCGCAAACTGCGCTGAAAAAATCAACCGCATCGCAAGCGCGATGACTGTCAGTAAAAAAAAGTGCGCGCCCAGCAGACTCGCCCCAAGCGTAATTACATGTTTGATTTTAATCTTCTCCCCTACCATGTAGGATGCAAGAAAAGATTTTCCGTGTCCCGGCTCAAGCGCGTGTAATGCACCGAGGATTAAAGTTGAACTGTAAGCGAGCGTGGTATTCATTTTATGGGATAGCAAATTTAGAGTTTTTATAGTTAATGCAACAATATTGCATTTTCAATTCAATTTGAGAAACCGAAAATTGAACTCCATTAATGTCCGACTTATCTTTGCAGGATGAAAAGCGAAAAGCCTCAGCTCCGCAACCTGATTGACAGAAAAATTCTGAAGCAACGCCTGCAGGAAAGCCGCGAGAAGCGCATCACGATTTCCTTTTACCGATACGCGCACATCCTTGAACCTTCAGCGCTGAGAGACAAATTATTTATGGATTGGTCGGAACTGGGAGTATTGGGAAGAGTCCAATTGGCAAAAGAAGGCATCAACGCGCAAATCAGTGTACCCGAAAAAAATCATGAATCTTTTAAAGAGTATTTGAATGAATTAAATGTGAAAACAATTGATGATTTTCAAAATCCTGAAGGAGCAGTTCAATTACCGATTTTCAAAGATATCCGGCTCAACTACGCGGTGGAAGATGACGGTAAATCATTTTTCAAATTAAAGATTAAAGTGCGGGATAAAATTCTTGCTGACGGATTGAATGATGCAACATTTGATGTCACCAATGTCGGGAAACATTTAAGCGCGGAAGAATTCAATACGCTCACCGACCAGCCGGATACCATCCTTATTGACTTGCGCAATCATTATGAGAGCGAAGTGGGTCATTTTGAAAACGCCATCCTGCCCGATGCGGATACTTTTCGTGACGAGTTGAACATGGTGGAAGAGATGCTGAAAGGAAAAGAGAACAAGAATCTCGTGATGTATTGTACCGGAGGTATCCGATGCGAAAAAGCGAGCGCTTATTTCAAACACAAAGGGTTTAAAAATGTACATCAATTAGAAGGCGGAATCATCAAATATGCGCGGGACATCCAGGCAAAAGGACTTAAAAATAAATTTCATGGAAAGAACTTTGTCTTTGATGAAAGACTCGGTGAGCGGATTTCAGATGAAGTTATCAGCCACTGTCATCAATGCGGTAATTCCAGCGACCGGCATACCAACTGTGTGAATGAAGCCTGCCATCTGCTTTTCATTCAATGCGAATCCTGCACTGTTAACTATGAAAATTGCTGTTCAAAAACGTGTCAGGATTTTATTCATTTACCTGAAGAGCAACAAAAAGTATTAAGAAAGGGGATGAAAAAAGAAAGAAATGTTTTCAGGAAAGGAAGGGTGGCAACACGGAATGCAACAAATCGTTAGAGTTTTTAATAAAATATCCAATATATTATCGGGCGATAATGTTTAGGGGTTCTTTGAAAGATAAAAAAACAGGCGTCATTGCGAGGTAATGATTGTTCTGAGCGAATGCCATTCCCGAAGCAATCCCTTGTAAGAAGTGGGATTGCTTCGCTCGTTCCTCGCTCGCAATGACGATTAAATTTAGTTTTTTAATGAACTCTTTAATACCCCAACCACGCCCCCAGCCATCTCTCTACTTCTTCCACCTTCATCTTCTTTCTCAAAGCATAATCTTCCACCTGGTCTTTCAAGATTTTTCCCACTCCGAAATATTTGGATTCAGGATGTGAGAAATACCACCCGCTCACTGATGAAGCCGGGTGCATAGCGATACTTTCGGTGAGTTGAATGCTCGCGTTTTTTTCTGCATCCAATAAATTGAATAACGTGATTTTTTCCGTGTGGTCGGGACAGGCGGGATAACCGGGCGCAGGACGGATACCCTGATATTTTTCTGCAATCAAATCTTCGATCTCCAATTTTTCATCTGCGGCATAGCCCCAGAACTCCTTGCGCACTCGGTCGTGCATTCTTTCAGCGAAGGCTTCAGCCAGCCTGTCTGCAACAGCTTTCAGCATAATGCTGCTGTAGTCGTCATGCTCTTTTTCAAATTTCTCCGTCCATTGTTCAATGCCGATTCCGGTTGTGACGGCAAATGCTCCGATGTAATCTTTCGCGCCTGATTCTTTTGGCGCGATAAAATCACTCAGCGAAATATTCGGTTGTCCCGCTGCTTTTTTGTTTTGCTGGCGCAAATGATGCAGGGTTGATAAAACTTCTTTGCGCGAATCGTCATTATATAATTCGATGTCATCACCCACCGCATTCGCAGGAAAAAATCCAATCACGGCATTGGCGGTGAGCATGTGGTTGTGAAAAATTTCATTCAGCATCCTACGCGCATCGGTGATGAGTTTGCTCGCTTCTTTTCCGAATACATTATCGTTCAGAATGTCGGGATATTTTCCGCGCATCTCCCACGTGGCGAAAAAGGGAGTCCAGTCAATGTATTTACTGAGTTCAATCAGCGAATAGCCGCTGAATTTTTTGATGCCGAGAAAAGACGGCTTGGAGATTTTCGTTTTCGACCAGTCAATTTTGTATTTGTTTTTCCGCGCATCTTCGAGCGAAATAAAATCTTTGCCCGACTGTTTGTTCAAATGTCGCTCGCGGATTTCATTGTATTCCGCTTTAATATTTTTTACAAAGGTTGCTTTCTTTTCTCCCAACAGATTTTCCACCACCGTCACCGAGCGCGAAGCATCGAGCACATGAATGGTTTGTCCGTTTTTGTAATGCTGTTCGATTTTCACTGCCGTGTGAATTTTTGAAGTGGTCGCTCCGCCAATGAGCAGCGGTAAATCAAATCCTTCGCGCTCCATTTCTTTGGCGACATGCACCATTTCTTCGAGCGAAGGCGTGATTAATCCGCTTAAGCCAATCACATCCACGTTTTCTCTTTTTGCAGCTTCGAGAATTTTTTCGCAGGGCACCATCACGCCTAAATCCACAATCTCATAGTTGTTGCAACCCAGCACCACTCCGACAATATTTTTTCCAATATCATGAACATCGCCTTTCACGGTTGCCATCAAAATTTTACCTGCGAAAGATTTTTTGCCCGACTTTTCCGCTTCGATGAAAGGCGTGAGATACGCCACCGCTTTTTTCATTACGCGCGCGCTTTTCACCACCTGCGGCAAAAACATTTTCCCGCTGCCAAACAAATCACCCACCACGTTCATGCCGTCCATCAGCGGACCTTCGATGACTTCAATCGGTCGGGCATATTGTTGACGCGCTTCTTCCGTGTCGACTTCCACATAATCCGCAATGCCTTCCACCAAAGCATGAATGAGTCTTTCCTTTGGGGACTTGTTGCGCCATTCGAGATTACGCACCTGCTTCATGCCATCGCCCTTCACGGTCTCCGCCAATTCCAGCAGGCGCTCAGTGGCATCTTTCCTTCGGTTCAACAAAACATCTTCCACGCGCTCCAATAAATCTTTCGGAATGTTGTCATACACCTCAAGTTGACTCGGGTTCACGATGCCCATATCCATGCCCGCTTTAATCGCGTGATAGAGAAAAGCCGAGTGCATCGCCTCGCGCACCTTATCGTTGCCGCGAAACGAAAACGACACGTTGCTCACTCCCCCACTTACGTGAACTCCCGGCAGATTTTCTTTAATCCATTTTGTGGCGCGGAAAAAATCCACCGCGTAATTGTTGTGCTCTTCAATACCGGTTGCAACCGGAAAAATATTCGGGTCGAAGATGATGTCTTCGGGCGGGAAGCCGATTTTTTTCGTGAGGATGTCATAACAGCGTTTGCAGATTTCGATTCTGCGCTCGAAGGTGTCCGCCTGACCTTTTTCGTCAAACGCCATCACGATGGTGGCGGCTCCGTACATGCGCACTTTTTTCGCCTGCTGAATAAATTCCGCTTCGCCTGCTTTCAGACTGATGGAATTGACCACCGGTTTTCCTTGTACGCACTTCAATCCCGCCTCTATGATTTCCCAATTCGATGAATCAATCATAATCGGAATGCGTGAAATCTCAGGTTCGGAAGCGATGAGTTGCAAAAATTTCACCATCGCCTTCTTGCCGTCAATCATCCCCTCATCTAAGTTCACATCAAGAATCTGCGCCCCGCCACGCACCTGGTCAAGCGCGATAGAGAGCGCCTCTTCATATTTATCTTCTTTGATAAGGCGCAGAAATTTTTTCGACCCTGTTACATTGGTTCGTTCGCCAACGTTGATGAAGTTGGTTTCGGGGGTAACGATGAGAGGTTCGAGTCCGCTGAGTTTAAGTTGCTTTTTGTCCATAGTCCATAGTCCATAGTCCATAGTTGGAAAATGGAGTTTTTCTGTATTAAATGATTTTGTTTCTCAATGCTTGAATCATTCGGATTAAAACCGAACAATTTTCATACTGTCTTTGAAAAGTATTTTCTGAGATAAGTTTTCTTCGTTTAGCTAAATGAAGGCATCCTAATACTTCAATACCTGAACGAATTGCAATTCCTAAAAACCTTTTAAATTCAGGATTACTTTGCCCTGTTGAACCTTCAGCTATATTTAAAGAAATAGAATCAGCAGCTCTTTTTATTTGCGAGGTTAAAATGAATAATTCTTCTTTCGGAAATTGCCGAGTCATCTCATGAATTTCTGCTGAAAAATCAACTGACAATTGCCATACTTTAAGGTTTTCAAACTTAAAAGCCATCTCTTATCTGATTTTGTATTTCAACCATTGACTATGGACAATGGACTATCGACTTTTCGAGGTTCATACCGTGCAGCCACCTCGGCAATCTTTTTAATGTGTGCCGGAGTTGTTCCACAACAACCGCCAATCACATTAATCAATCCTTCTTTTAAAAATTCTTCAATCTGCTTCGCCATCATTTCCGGTGATTCATCATATTCGCCAAATTCATTCGGCAAACCCGCATTTGGGTGGGCACTGATAAAAAAGGGCGATTCTTTGGAGAGGATTTGCAAGTAAGGGCGCAATTGCTTCGCTCCCAACGCGCAGTTTAAGCCGACACTCAAAATAGGCGCGTGTGAAATGGAAATCAGAAATGCTTCTGTTGTTTGTCCTGAGAGGGTTCTGCCGCTGGCGTCCGTGATAGTCCCCGATACCATGACTGGGATGTCATGGATTTGTGGGATTTTGGGATTACTTGCACCTTGTTCTTCAAAATATTCCATAATGGCGAATAGAGCGACTTTCGCGTTGAGCGTGTCGAAGATGGTTTCCACAAATAATATATCCGCTCCACCATCCACCAATCCTCTGATTTGTTCTTTGTAAGATTCTTTCAATTCATCAAAGGTGATGTTGCGAAAGCCGGGGTCGTTCACATCGGGAGAAATCGAAAGCGTTCGGTTGGTGGGACCAATTGAACCCGCAACGAAACGCGGCTTGTCGGGATTTTTTGCAGTGAACTCATCCGCGACTTCTTTCGCGATTTTTGCCGCCTGCACATTCAGTTCATAGACGATGGATTCGAGATGATAATCCGCTTGTGAAATGGAAGTGGAGTTGAACGTGTTGGTTTCCAAAATATCTGCGCCTGATTCAAGATATTTCCGGTGAATTTCTTTGATGATATCAGGACGGGTAAAACACAGCAAATCATTATCCCCTTTCAGTGAATGCGGATGATTTTTAAACCGCTCGCCACGAAAATCTTCTTCCGTTAGGTTGTATTGCTGAATCATGGTGCCCATCGCGCCATCCAAAATGAGGATACGCTTTTGCAGGAGTTCGCGGAGTTGTTGTGTTTTGGTCATGTTTGCTCAGTTTAAGAGCCTCATCCCCGCCCCTTCTCCAAAGGAGAAGGGAGTCCGAGCTTTATCGCTCGGAAATGGAAAAATGTCCGGACACTCCTCTCCTTTGGAGAGGAGGCGGAGGTGAGGCTGGCTTTAAAAAAAATCCCCTTCTGATTTGGCCAGAAAGGGATTCTAAATTTTCTAAAATCTAATATCTAAAATCTCATTTCCAACTTATCTCTTTGGAAGTGGCACCTTCTTTAACAGTTTAACTTCAAACTCAACTTTAAACTCTAAACCTCAAACTTTAAACTGAGAAAAGGGTTGCCAAGACGTCATCAGGCCAAGTCCCTCGGTCTTTCTGGATAAATCAGCTATTTCAAAAAGAACTAAGGCGAAGTTAGTTGAATCTGAGGGAACATCAAATCATTCCGAAAAAGAAACCCCTTGCTTGTGACAAAGGGTTTCTCATGGGCAAATATGGCTGAAAGGTTATCTCATCCTGAGCATTTTATCTTTGGCAATGACCATTCCATCTGTCACAATCCAATATGAGTAATAGCCGTTTGGCGATTCAATTCCATATTCGTCTGTGCCATTCCAGTTTAACTGATAAATTCCGGTTTGCTGAATTCCTCTAAATAATGTTTTGATCATTTTGCCGGTGTTATCAAAAACATTGACCAGCACATCGGCATTTTTTTCAAGCGTATATTCAATGATAAACTGATTATCAAAGGGATTCGGGTAACTCCTCACAGAACTTACATACATGTTTGGCGATTGAATGCCGACAGTTGTTGGTCTTGATAGCGTGCCGGCACCATCCGAACTGTCAAGTTCTACGGTAAATGTAACTGAATCGGGAGATACAGTTTTGCCACTAAGCGATACCTGTGACCACCCGCTGTTATCATTGGTATAAAGATGTCCAAAAAATGCGTTTGATTGAATGAATACTTTACCGGTAACAGGTGCGGCTAATCCGGTTGCGCCAGTAACTTCACCGTTTTGATTTACCGTCAATGAAATACTAACCGGGTTATCTGGTGTAGGATTTTGGATGGTAACCTCTCCGCTCCAAATACCCTGCGCTTTTCCCTCATTTGTGATTTTTACAAAATCAAGCGTATCTCCCGCTACACTTATATGAATTCTGGCAGAGGTTGCTGAAGTCATTCTGCCGTTGAGAATTATCACCCCTCCAGCCAATGAGCCGGTAACAATACCTACAGAAGTGATGGAATACGTTCCGGTGTATTGATTGCCATCCCGGATACCAATTTCCGTAACATTTCCATTACCATCAAACATGCCATAAACGCCTATTGAATCACCCATTTCTATTTCGTCAACAATAAACCAGGCGCCATTCATGGAACTGTTGTTATACTGTGCATTAGATAAGCCAAACCAAAACAACAACATAACCGCAAACAAGGAAGGTCTAATTTTTTTCATCGGTATTTTTTTAAGTTTTTATAATTTCCGATCAAAGGTACTTACACAATTACCTTTTAAAAAGACAGATATTCACAACTTCATGATGCAGATGTTTTGTAATTAAGACGCATCATTTATAATTCGAAAAACTTTCATTTCATACAAATTTAAAATTCAGCGAGCGGTAAATATTTTAAAAAACTGTTGAACTTACAGATAGTAATGAAAAATTGAATTTCAACAATGTGTTTCGTTTTTATATTTTCACTGATTACCTTTGTAATGAATGAATCAAACTAAAATTGCTGAACTCCGAAAAGATTATCAATTGCTGACGTTAGACGAAAAAGATATTGAAAAACATCCTTCCGACCAGTTTGAGAAATGGTTCAAGGATGTATTAAAGTGCGATTTCAGAGAACCTACTGCCGTGATTCTCGCAACCTGCAGCCGTGATGCAAAGCCTTCCGCCAGAACGGTCTTAATGAAAGAATTTTCAAAGGACGGGTTTACTTTTTTCACAAATTACCACAGCAGAAAAGGTCGTGAACTGGAAGAAAATCCAAAAGCGACTTTGCTGTTTTATTGGGATTTATTGGAACGGCAGGTACGCGTGGAAGGCATGGTAGAAAAAGTGAGTGATGAAGAATCAGATAAATATTTTGATTTCAGACCGCGCGAAAGCCGCATCAGCGCGATTGCATCGCCTCAGAGTCAGGTCGTGGAAAACCGGGAATCGCTCGAATCAAAAGTGAATGAGTTGACAAGCGAATTTGTCAATGAAGAACGAATTCCAAGACCGCCCAACTGGGGTGGGTTTATTCTCAAACCGCATTATTTTGAATTTTGGCAAGGCAGGGCAAACCGCCTGCATGACAGAATCGCCTATGTGCATCACAATAAGCTCTGGAAAATATTCCGGCTGGCTCCCTGATTTCTCAGCGAACCAACACAACCATTCCTTTTTTCTCCTCGGCAACACCCCCCAATGAAACTACTTTAATATAGTAAGCATATCCTCCCATCGGCATTTCTTCGCCTTTATTCGTGCCATCCCAACCGGCATTCAGCAGGTTGGTTTCAAAAAGTTTTTTTCCCCAGCGGTCAAAAATGATGAACTCATATTCCGCGATGTTGGGATTGAGTAATGTCGGCTTGAACATGTTGTTTTTTCCTCCCGGAACAAACGCGTTCGGCACATAAACCACAGGCGGTTGATAGAGGCAAAACGTATTGGAAACACTTCTGAGATTTTCATTCACCAACCCGGTAATATTTAACTGATAACCCGCCTCAACGACATAACAAAAAGAACCGTCATCTGAAATGGAAGTGGTAATCTCATCCGTATATTCAAGTGTGGTGGGCGGAAGTGTTTGCACGGGTACCAAACCGGTCTGCTCAAATCTGAATAAAGTGTAGTCTAAAACAGTAGCATTGTCCAACACGTAGGGAGTCCATCTTAGTTGATTGATGCCACCCTGACTGGTTCCTGACAGGAAAATTGTTTTTCCGGTCGTGGACTCTCTTTCAAAATTACAATCATCAAGACTCACAACCCTGTAGGAAAGACTGCTCTCATCCGGTTGTGCTGACGCATCCGTATAGTTATTCAAAAAAACAGGAGCGGTCACGGGCAGCGTTTCCACATCCGCGAAAAAGTTATCATCATCTGAGCGCCTGACGCGATAAGAATTAATGTCAGCAGTGGAATCTATGTACCATTCAATGTCCACCCTTCCGGCTGAGTTAACGGAAACCCTGCGCAGATAATTAAAAGTGGTTGAGCGAATAATATCGGGGGTGATGCAAACCACATTTGAGTTGGAAGTGGTGGTTCCATTTTGGTGAACCGCTTTAATGCGGAAACAGAGCGTATCGCCCGTCAATCCCGGAATGGTGAAATTGAATCCCGCGCTGCTGTCCGGCAATGATTGCGCAACTGTGAATGGCGCATTGTCAATACTGGTTTCAATTTGATAGGCTGAAATGCCGGGCCAATTAACATACAAGTTCCATGACAGGCTTGCATCCGGTGAACATTGCTGTACGGTTGCGGATAAAAAAATGGTGCGGTGAAATTCAGCAAACATGCCGGCTCTGTTTCCACAGCCGTCAATCGGTGTCACAGTGTAAGCAATCGTGCCTGACTGCGCGGAGGAGGATGTATGAAAATAGGATGTATTATTTCTGCCATATACTGTGTCAATCGCAATCGCATCACCCGTCACCGTGTTGAACTCGAAAATAATATAGCCGACTGTCTGTGGAGATGCTCCCACCGTCCAATTGATTTCAACTCCGTTGGGCAACACCGTCACATAATCCATCGAATTGGGAATGAGAGTCGCCTCCTGGAAAAGCGCGGATGAATCGGAAGTGAATCCCGGGCAGGTATGCTCGGTTGTCATAAAATAAAACCAATCAAGAATGGTGGCATTCGCGCCTACATGCACATAACTTGTTTGATTGGGGTCGGTGATGGAAGCTACAATGAAAAAAGGTCCGGTAGCGCTGGTTGCGCCATACAGCACATAGCGTTCAAAAGGTCCGCAGGGATTGAGGGTCGGGTTATCCCAATTGATAGTGACATTTCCGGTGACAAAATCTGTTGTCACGCAAATGATATCTGGCGCAGACAGATTTTGCGAAAATGATTCCGAAAACATGCCGGTGAGCAACAAGAAACCAAAAAATATTTTCTTCATTATTAAATTGTTCATGCTATTATTCGGTAACCACTTCATACATTTCATCCGGATTCCAATATTTTACCGCCAACTCTCTGAGTTCATGTGGAGTGACGGTCTTTATGGTATTCAGCAAGCGGTGAACGAAATCAATATCCAGATTATAAATCAACAATCCATCATAGTAATCCGCAATCTTAAACGCGCCATCCAACCCGGACAGGATTTTTCCGGTCAGATAATTTCTCACCAATTCAATTTCATCCTCCGGAATAATTTCTTCCCGCAGGCGGTTGATTTCAAAATAAATTTCCTTCAACGCTTTCTTTCTTACATCATAACCCACTTCAGTGCCGATTAAAAAATATCCGTCATTCACCAACGAAGATAAAGAAGAATGAATACCATAAGTAAACCCTTTGTCTTCGCGGATATTGGACATCAGGCGGGAACCGAAATAACCTCCGAATACCGTATTCAATACCTGCATTTTCTGAAAATCAGGATGCGTTTTATTAAACAACCTTTTACCGATGCGCAAAGCGGATTGATATGTGTTTTCCATTTTCACACGCTGCTTGAATGATGAAGACGGCTCTGTATTCCAGGCGGGTTCAGCAGGCAAGGGTTTCAACCAATCCTTATCGCCAAAATATTTTTCAGCAAGTTGAATCATCTCGCTGTTGATTTTTCCGGCAAGCAACATATAGCCATTTGAGGAAGTATAATGGGCTGCATAAAAATCATGCAATACATTCGGAGTGATGGTTTGATAATCCTCTACCCGCTGCTCTGAGCCGTAAGGGTGTTTATCACCAAAAAGCGCAGCGGAAAATTTTCGGGAAGCGATAAAATCAGGTTTCGTCTTGTTGACTTTCAGTCGCTCTTTCCCATTGGTGAGCGCGATTTCCAACTCTGATTCCGGGAAAACCGGCTGCCGGACAATTTCCGCAAAAACCGGCAACAATTCAGCAACATATTTATTGAGTGTGATTAACTGGAGAGTTGCCCTGTCGGTTCCTGATTGAGTTTTCACGATAGCGCCATAATAATCAATTTTTTCCGCCAATTCGTTGGCGGTGTAATTCACCGTTCCCTCGCGCATGAGCCTGTTGGTGAAATATGCCACTAATTTTTGCGGTTGCTGCCACTTGCCCGCTTTGAAATTGATGCCGATACTGCACACATCCTGGCTTCCCTGGTTGATGACATAGAGCGGCATTCCATTGCCCAGCGTCATTTTTTCAGCCGGTTGAATCGTCAACCGGTCAACGCTGCGGATTTCTGGCGGCTCAGTTCTGTCAACGGATTTTCTCAACATTATTTTTTTGATTTAGCATAATAATAAATCGTAGAACAGTTTTCCGGCACAAACACCTTTGCTGATTCATCTTGTATTTCATGTGTGGTGGCGCTGCTATATTGCTCTATTTCTGAATTCACCCTGTTTGCATCGCCAAGCAGTTCAAAATAAGCAAGGTGCGTAGCGCGGGCAAGCAGGTTCACTTCGCCAAAAGATTGGGTGGCTTCCACTTTGTTTTTCACCTTTTGCAATTCATAATCGCTGATGGGTTCCGCACCCAGTTTTTGCGCTTCAGCAGAAATGGCTGTATCCGCCTGTTCCATGCTGATGCCATCCAATAATTTTCCTTCCACCACCAGCAATCCTTCATCAATGGTGCCGCTGACAAACGCGTCAATCTCGCTGAACAGTTGATCTTTTTTCACCAGATTCTCATATAATCGCGATGATTTTCCTTCCGACAACACATCACTGGCGATGTCCATCAGGTAATAATTGCGCGATTCGCGCTTGCCGATATGCCATGCTTTGAAAATCGCGTTTACCGGCACTTCAGCATGTATTTCCAATTTTCTTTCTTCCTCTTGCCGGGGTTCTTTGGGAAAATTTTTCTGCACCGGCACTCCTCCGGGAATCATTCCAAACCATTTTTCACTGAGTGATTTTGCTTCCGCCACACTGATTCTGCCCGCCACTACCATGATTGCGTTGGAAGGGGTATAATATTTTTTAAAAAAACTGCGCACATCATCCAGCGTTGCATTTTCGATATGTGAAAGCTCTTTACCAATCGTGGGCCATTTGTAGGGATGCACTTTAAATGTCAGGCTGCTCAACTGATGCCACACATCGCCATAAGGCTGATTCAGATAATTTTCCTTGAACTCTTCGCAGACCACTTTGCGCTGCACTTCAAGACTGTCCGCGCTGATATTCAGGGCGCGCATCCTGTCTGATTCCAGCCAAAATGCGGTTTCGATGTTGTCAGCGGGCAAGAGGTCGTAATAGTTGGTGATATCATTATTGGTAAACGCGTTGCTTTCTCCGCCCGCCCGCTGCAAAGGCTCATCGAAGTTGGGAGCATTTTCAGAGCCGCCAAACATCAGGTGTTCAAATAAATGTGCGAATCCGGTTTTTTCTTCCTGCTCATCCCGCGCGCCTACATTGTAGAGGATGTTCACCGCTGCCATCGGGGTGTTGAAGTCTTCATGCACAATCACCCTTAAACCGTTGTCTAATGTAAATTTTTCAAAATTGACCATGTATCGTCATGCTGGTTGCTGATTTACCAGGAGTAATCAAGTTTCCGAAGAATCGAGACGTACTCTTGGTTAATGCCGAAGAGTCTCAAGGGCAGTTCTAAAAATTGCTCTTTTTGATTTCCTCATCCCTTGCCTTCTCAGAAGGAGAAGGAGGTTGAGGTAATATTTAGAACTGCTCTAAAATTTAATTTGTCGAAAATCAGACAACCTTCGGCATAAAAAGCGAATTTAAGCAAAAGCGGGGTTAGGGCGATTTATTGTAATTTAAAGGCGCAAAACCATCATCAGTTGCAAGAAATCCTTAACTAATGAAAAAACTCATCTCTTACCTGTTTCAGGGCTTGCTGTTGCTTGCTCCTGTTGGCGTGACATTGTACATCATCTTCGCGCTGTTCCGCGTGCTTGATGATACCACCAACGACCTGCTTGAACAATTATTTGACAAACGCATCCGGGGATTGGGCTTCTTTGTGCTCCTCGGTTTGATTACGCTGGTAGGCTTTCTCAGTTCCACGCTCATTTTTAAGCCGATATTCTCGCAGTTTGAAACGATGATAGCCCGCGCCCCGATGATTAATATTATTTATACTTCACTGAAAGACTTTGTTTCCGCTTTCGTGAGCGATAAAAAAAGGTTTAACCAACCGGTAGTCGTGAATATCAACGGTAATCCCGACTTTCAGAAATTAGGGTTTATTACCCGCGAAGACCTGAGTTTTATGGGATTGAAAGACAAAGTAGCGGTCTATCTGCCCCACTCCTATAATTTTTCAGGCAACCTGTTTATCGTGGATGCCAAAAGCGTGACGCCCCTCGATGTGCCGGTGGCGGACTTCATGAAATTCATAGTTTCCGGTGGGATTACGGAGTGGGATGCGTTGCCGGGGAACAGGAGAAGTGAAATTATTCATGATTAAGGGCAGTTCTAAAAATTGCTCTTTTTGATTGCCTCATCCCTTGCCTTCTCCGAAGGAGAAGGAGATTAAGGTAATTTTTAGAACTGCCCTTGATTCATTGCATTAAAATTAATTTTCAGTTCTTTTTTTATTTTTTTTCTCAATGATAAAGGTCACTAAAAAATAAATTCCTATCAGGAATAAAACAAAGCCGCCTATCATAAAATAATGTGACAGGGGTATTAACTCCAGTTTCATAAAAGCGCCAATTCCTGTAAAGATGCCGCCTATTATATAAAAAAATACAAAGTAATATAGTTTTTTATTTTTCATTCTGGTGTATTAAAATTATTGCTGTTTATAATTTAAATTTCGGGGACTATGTGAACCATGTAGTACCGTCCTGTCATCACTCATGCCATTTTAAAGAACCAGTCATCAATACCATAAAACTACTGCTCAGTTACCTTACCGCCTGTCATATTTTTTAATCGCCCACACAGAAAAATTTATAGAGAAAATTAGATTAGTGAAGTTAGACTGCTAAATAATTCATCAATGAAAAATTCCTATTGCAGAACAAATTCCGTTTGGACCGCCTTCCCATTGAATGAATATAGAATCTTTAGTATTGCTGATAGAGCCGCTTCCAGAAAATATAAATCCTAAAACACTTTGTGGGTGAATCAGAAAACTGTCACTGTTCAAAGTAGCATTCAATCCAAAATAGTTATCCATTGAACCGATATTAAACAAGATGATTCTGTTAGCGCTGTCAACAGGTGCCGCTTTAACACGGAGAGTGTATTGGTGAGAAAAATTATTATCGCATGATTCTTGTACGAGCCATGTACTGGCAGACCACCAGGGAAGTTCCTCCTCCTCATCTTTATGACATGAACATAGCATTATTGCTATGCAAAAAAAGGGGATGCTTATCTCAAAAATTTTTCTTAGAAAAGGATAATTGAATGTAAGCATATAAAATTAAATTTCGGTTTGGGCTTGTGCCGTGCAAAAGCCGTTTGGTCCACCATGCCACTGGTAATAGATAGAGTCTTTCCGGTTGTTGATGTAGCCGCTTCCTGAAAAAGCATGACCCAATATTTCCTGCGGAAAGATGATAAAGCTGTCCTTTTCAACCATCGCTCTCAAACCGAAATTACTTCCTAATGCCCCAATGTTAAATAACACAATGATGTCGTCATTTTCATCACTGCGTTTTACTTCTATGCGGTAGAAATTGTCAGGCACGGTGGCGCTTGGACAGGTTTCACTCACGAGCCAATTGCCGAGAAACCAAGCAGTCCCGGTAGCAGGCTCGGATTTATTGCATGAAACTGACATGGTTATAAAAAATATGAAATTCAAAATAACTAAGCTGCCGTATAATTTTTCCGGTTTTACATTTGTTCTGATCATTATGTAAATTAATAGTTATTTAGGCTTTGCTGATTTTCTTCAAAAATCAACATAATACAATGTTAATCAACATTATATGTTGATATTTAATTTATAATATTGTTGTTCAGGTGCAAGAGTTTCAAGAATTTTGTACAAAACCCGTGCATCTATGATC
>JBGTCY010000169.1:0-9777 GCA_041748615.1 Chitinophagales bacterium | reverse complement strand
CACCGATGCTTCCTGCCCGGGTGTAAATGACGGCATCGTGACCGCGATTGTGAACGGGGGCACACCGCCATTCGCTTACAGTTGGTCAAACGGAACGACAACCGCGTTTGTCAATGGCGTTGCGAAAGGTTCTTATACGCTCACTGTCACGGATGCCAACCAATGCACCGCCACACAAACGGGCACTATCATTTCAGGTGACGGACCCGGAGTTACGGGAGTGGCAGTCAGCGACACAGCGGGAGCGGGCAAAGGAAGCATCACCGTTGCTGTTAATGACGGAACCGCTCCTTTCAGTTTCAATTGGAGCAATGGTTCAAGCGCGTCCTCAATCACCGGATTAACAGCGGGCGTTTATGGCGTGACGGTAACAGACGCTGCCGGATGCCAAACTACCACGAGCTTCACTGTGGCAAATGAGCAGGGAACCGTTGGCATCAATTCATTACATGCTTTTGATTTGAAGATTTTCCCAAATCCCACCCGCGAATTTTTAAGCGTGACAGTGAGCAGGAAAAATCATGAAGCGATGTCTTTGACATTGTTTGACGCTTTAGGAAAAGCGGTGATACAGCAGTTGGTTTTTAATGAAGCGGAATTTAATACCACCCTCAATCTGCAACAGCTTCAGTCGGGCATTTATTTTTTAAAAGTTGAAACAGGAAATGAATTTATGATGAAACGGGTTGCGGTGATGCGATAGGGATTTATGATGGGTATATGAATAATTGAAGGAAAAAGCATTTTATTCTGATAGGGACGAGGGGCGGGTGTCGAGGGGCGGGTGTCGAGGGACGGTAATATGGAATTTAGTTAGACAAGTTATAATATTCCGGTAGTTTTTTTAGAAAAGGGCTAATTCCTAGTGTGAATTGCATTCTATAACCCCACGTTTAAGCGCTTTCCTATGCACACATCTTTTATGGAATATCCGGCAGACAAGGATTTTTCCTCGCATCCGACTCAGCCTCACCCCTCCGAAGGTGTCCGGAGTCCTTCGGACCGCCCCCTCTCCAAAAGAGAGGGGAGTCCGAGCTATCTACGATTTAACAGGAAAAGCCACATTTTTTTCTGCCGGGAAAGAGAAAACAGTTCGGACACCTTCTCCTTCGGAGAAGGGCGGGATGAGGCTTGCTTCGAAAAGGAACGAACTCTTGTTTTCGCAAAACAGCAAAAACTTACACAGCCAATTCAATAAATATACATTCAACAGATTTTTTCTTTCATTGTTAATTTCAGGATTATTAATTTGTGTGCTGTTAAAAAACGAAAATCTGTTTCCAACAAAAAAAAATTAAAACTACTTCTATGCAATGGCGGATTGAAAAAGTAAAATATGTTGCTGTTCTTTTCTCTTTGTTGATTTCTTACACTGCTTTTTCACAGCAGGAAGAAAAGTGCGGCACCATGTACGCGGACAGTGTGATGCGCGGCAAGATTCCGAATGCTCCCACCTTGATGGATTTTGAAATCTGGCTGCAACAGAAAATGGATGAACAGGTTACTTCGGAGTGGCTGATGCGTCCTCCCGTTTACACCATTCCGGTCATTGTGCATGTCATTCATAACGGAGACGCGTTGGGTACGAATGAAAATATTTCTCAGGCGCAAGTTATGTCGCAGTTGAATGTGTTGAATGAAGATTTCAGAAGGACGAATGCTGATGCCGTCAATACACCGGCTGCATTTCTTCCGGTTGCTGCTGATGTGGAAATAGAATTCTGTCCCGCCTTAGTGGACCCGAATGGAAATCTTTTAGCCGAACCGGGTATCAACCGCGTGAATCTGGGGGTTGCCACATGGACGAATACCTCCACGATAGACGCCAACTTAAAACCCGCTACGATTTGGGACCCCAACAGGTATTTTAATATCTGGGTCGTAAATATGGGTACTTCCGGTTTATTGGGATATGCGCAGTTTCCGCAAGGTTCCGGGTTGGCAGGAATGCCGACAGGCGCGCAAAATGCCAATACCGATGGCATTGTGGTGCGGCATACCGGTTTTGGCAGGGTCGGAAATGTACAAACACCATTTCACCTTGGCAGAACGGCAACGCATGAAGTGGGGCATTGGCTGGGCTTGCGTCATATCTGGGGCGATGGCGGTTGCACTGCGGATGACTATTGTGCAGATACACCACAATCGGACGCTTCGAATAACGGGTGCAGTCCGAATCATGTTTCCTGCAACACGGTGGATATGGTTCAGAATTATATGGATTATTCCAATGACGCCTGTATGAACATTTTCACGTTGTGTCAAAAAACACGCATGAGAACGGTGATGCTGAACAGTCCGAGAAGATTACAACTGCTGAATTCAACTGTTTGTCAGGTTTTTCCAAGCCATCAGGTGAGCGGGTTTGTGCGGGATGCCCAAACTCTGCAAGGTGTTCCGTTCGCGAAAGTGCGTTTTAAAAATAATTTTAACAACTATGAAACAACGGCTGACGCGAATGGCAATTTCATTCTTGCAGATGTTTTTGAAGGTGATTACACGGTGTGGGGAGGGCAATGGTCATGGGTGACGACAGAGCTTACCAATGTCACTGTAGCTGCCGGAATGAGTCCCGTTGTTATTTCGGTTGAAAAAGGATACTATGATGATTTTGTATTGGATTTTGAATGGATGGTGAGCGGCAACGCGCAAGCCGGAATGTGGGAACGCGGAGTGCCAATCGGAACGACCTTTAACGGACAACCATCAAACCCCGGGGCGGATGTGCCGAATGATTTTGGTGAAGAATGTTACGTGACAGGAAACGGTGGTGGCGCTGTCGGTTTCGATGATGTGGACAACGGCAACACCATTCTCACCTCACCGGTTTTTAACCTGACGACTTACAATGAACCGTATGTGAATTTTTACCGCTGGTTTTTTAACGCGGGCGGAACCGGGATTCCGGATGACAATCTTGAAATCAGGCTCACAAACGGAATCACCACTGCTGTTTTGGAATTGATTGATGTGAACACCACACCCGCTACCAATCAATGGAGATTCAGAAATTTCAGAATCAGAGATTACATCACCCCGACCGCCAACATGCGGTTGATTTTGGAAACAGCCGATGACCTGACGGGAGTGGGGCACTTAGTTGAGGCGGCATTTGATTTTTTCAGAGTAGTGGATTCGCTTCCGAAACCTTTCGCGGCATTTACTCAAGATGTGACAGAGGGTTGTCCCGGACTTGCCGTAAATTTTACGGATGTTTCCATCGGGAATCCTGATTTTTGGAATTGGTCTTTTCCGGGCGGAAATCCGGCAAACTCCACGCTGCAAAACCCAACGGTCACTTATAACCTGCCGGGCGTTTACACAGTGACCTTAACTTCCGGCAATGCTTTTGGCGCGGATACTTTGGTTCAAACCGCGCTCATCACGGTGCAGGATTATCTTCCTGATTTTACCGCGAATGTAATGGAAGGATGTCCGGGATTAACAATAAATTTTTCAGGTGAATCGAATTGCCAGCCGCTTGCCTGGGCATGGAGTTTTCCGGGCGGCAATCCTGCTGTTTCCAATCTGCAAAATCCTGCTGTCGAATATGCCGCGCCCGGGTTGTATGATGTTACGCTCACGATTACCGGCAGTAATGGCAATCATGTAGTCGCTAAAAACGGATTCATCAATATCAGCAACGGTTTGCCGGTTACGGTTTTTTATGAAGATTTTGAATCCAATTCATTTGCAACCAATGGATGGACAATTCAGAATCCGGACAATGGAATTACCTGGAATCTTTTTAATGTTGGCGGTACATTGGACGGCACACGAGCCGCAGGCATCAACCTGTTTAATTATCCGGCTACAGGACAACGGGACGGATTGATTGCTCGCTCTTTAGATTTAACCACTACGGGCAGTACTTCGCTCACTTTTTATCATGCGCATCGCAGGTCATCCACCGCTATCCGTGATTCATTATTGATTTATGTTTCGACAGACGGAGGAGTTACTTATCCGGATAAAGTGTTTGCACGGGCGGAAGACGGCACCGGTTCATTTGCAACGAACACCACCACCGCAGTCAATTTTGTACCGGCAAGCACTGTTGACTGGTGTTATGGCGGAACGCTGGGCGCTTCTTGTTTTACCGTGAATTTATCCGCTTATGACGGCTACCCGGATGTGCGCCTGAAATTTGAATCATTCAACAGTCAGGGTAACAATCTCTATCTTGATAATATCAGTGTAAGCGGTGAATGTATCAATCCTTTTTTACCGCCTTTGGCAACATTCAACTCAAGCCAATCATTCGGTTGTGTGCCACATATGGTTTCATTTTCAGATAACTCTACCGAGAATCCGCATCAGTGGGAATGGCAATTTCCGGGAGGAACTCCGGCATTCTCTGCACAGCAAAATCCGGTGGTGATGTATGAAACTCCCGGTGTGTATGATGTAACGCTCAAAGTATTCAATGCATTTGGCGCAGATAGCGCAACCTATACCGGATATGTTGAAGTATTTGAAAGTCCGGGAGTTGACATCACAGGGAGTGATGTGACTTGTTTTGGAGGCAATGATGGCAATGTAATCGCGGTTCCTTTTGCCGGAAGAGCGCCTTATGATTTTGAATGGAGCGGGGGAGAATTGACTGCTTCGCTGAACGGATTATCATCCGGAATTTATTACCTGACGGTGGTGGATGATAACGGATGCGCGGTGAGTGATTCAGTGATTATTGCTCAACCGACACCATTAATCAGCGTACCGGTCGCCCTGCCGGAGATTTGCGGAAATGCTAATGGCAGAGCATCTTCTATAACATTCGGTGGAATTCCCCCTTACAACTATCAATGGAACAATGGCGTGAATGACTCGCTGAATCAAGGCTTGACTGCCGGAGTTTATACTGTTACAATTTCGGATGCCAATAACTGCTCTGTTTCTGACAGCATTTCCGTAGTTGAATTTGTAGATACATTATTGCTTGTTACTTTGAAAAAAGAAGTTACCTGTGCAGGCGGCAATGATGGCGAAACAGCAGTGATGATTACCGGGGGAACCCTGCCTTACAGTTTCAACTGGTCCAATGGAAGTGATGCTGAGGAATTAAACACTTTAGTGGCGGGAAATTATTTGCTGACGGTAACGGATGTAAATGGTTGCTCTATTACTGAAAGCATTGAAATTCTCGATGGGTACTTGTTCAATATTGCCGGTATTGTTTCTAATACGGATTGCGGAACCAATTCAGGCTCCATCGAAGTGATGGTCACCGGTGGTCAGTTTCCATTTAGCTATCAATGGAATGATGGCTCATCCGATTCAACTTTATCTGCTCTTTTCGAAGGACAATATGCGCTTACGGTTACTGACAGTGCCGGATGCCAGGCGCTATCCATCTTCACTGTCAATGCTTCCGGTGGTCCTGAAATTGAACTCGCGGTGACAGCAGTTTCCTGCGCGGGCGGAACTGACGGAATCGTAACGGTGAATCTGCTTTCCGGAAATCCTGATTTTAGTTATTCCTGGTCAACCGGTGACACCACCGCTTCAATTTTAACCGGAGCAGGAAGTTATTCGGTGACAGTGAATGATGAAAATAACTGCACCGCGCAATCAACCGCGATGGTCTCTGAACCGGCACCGATTGTATTGAATCTTTTTACAGAGGATATTATTTGCAATGGAAAAGTGTCGGAAGCATGGGCGACAGTTTCAGGTGGAACGGGTTCATTTCACTATTTGTGGAACAATCAAATTCAAAATGATACCGCGTTTGTCGGTGAAGGTTGGAATGTTTTTCAGGCGACAGATAGTGCCGGTTGCGTAGCGGTTGATTCGATATTGGTGGAAGCACTTCCCGAACCTGTGATTTCAATGACATCCACGCCTGACAGTGCCGGTGCAGGAAACGGAACCGCAACCGCGGAAGTGCTTTCGGGAGAAGCGCCATTTACTTTTCAATGGAGTGACCTTGCCGGACAGCAACAAGCGGAGGCAACGGGATTATCAGCGGGAGCATATTCCGTCACCATCACAGATGGCAATGGTTGTTCAGTGGTGAAAACCATCACGGTCGGCTTGATTGCTTCATTGGAGGTAATCGGTAACTTTGCACCATCTGTTTATCCGAATCCGAATGACGGGATTTTCCTGTTGGATGCGGGAGGTAAAAATCTGGAAAAATTTGTTGTTCATCTCTATAATTCCATTGGCATGGAAGTGATGCAGTTTGAAATCAGCACGCCCTCCAATAGCATCAGTGTTGATTTAACTTCTTTTGGAAAAGGAGTTTACCTGCTGCGGCTTTCCAATGCCGATTATCTTTTTACCCGGAAAATTATTTACGCTTACTGAAAATCATGAGGATGTTTTTAATGAAATTTAAAACAGGCTGTAAAAGCCTGGCAGGGATTTTTATTCTTTTATTTTTTATCGAAAAAACAGCAAACGCTCAATCGGAATGGTGCGCTACAATGGATGTGCACCGCCAGCAATTGAGCGACAATCCAGCGCTGGCGGAAAAGTATTTCCGGTTTCGTCAATCATTAGAGGAGTCGCTCAGCGCTTCCGGAAATAAACAGGGGAGGGCGGTAGTGATGGTTCCGGTCGTGGTGCATGTGGTGCATGATGGCGACCCGGTCGGTATTGAGGAAAACATCACGGATGCGCAAATACTTTCACAAATTGATGTGCTGAATGAAGATTTCAGACGACTTAACAGCGATGCCACAAATACTCCAGCGCCATTTCTGCTGGTAGCGGCTGATTTTGAAATTGAATTTTGCATGGCGCAGCGCGACCCGAACGGACTTCCCACCAATGGCATCAATCGCTTCAATGGCGGCAGAAGCATCTGGAATGTTAACCAGGTGGAACAATTCAAGCCCTCTACCATCTGGAACCCCGCTCATTATTTAAACATCTGGGTGTTGCGCTTGGGCGGAACAAGTTCAGGGACGTTGGGTTACGCGCAATTTCCCGGATTAGCTGACAGTACGGACGGGATTGTGATTGATTTTAAAGCATTCGGAACGATCGGTGATGTTTTGCCGAACTACAGCTTAGGCAGAACCACAACACACGAAGTAGGTCACTGGTTAGGTTTGTTTCACACCTGGGGTGATGGCGATTGTTCAGTGGATGACGGCATCAGCGATACACCGTTGCAAGGCGCGGCTAATTTCGGTTGCCCGACCTTTCCATCCATTTCCTGCAACAACGGTCCCGAAGGCGACATGTTCATGAATTACATGGATTACACGAATGACGCATGCTCCAATATTTTCACACAGGGACAAAAAACGGTGGCTGACATGGTGATGGCCGGTGCAAGGCAAAGCATCCGTAATTCAATGGGTTGTGTGCCTACTACGATTAACGAGCGGGATGTCGCGCTTACAGAACTAATTTTTCCGACCGAAGAAATTTGCACGGATAATTTCATTCCGGTGATTGAAGTGATGAATTTAGGCAGCGCCACCATTTATTCACTGACCGTAAATTATCAGATTGACAATGGAGCGCTTTCTCAATTTACCTGGAACGGATATATTCCTACGTATGATTTTGAATATATCAAATTGCCGTTGTTGAATTTATCGCTTGCGACTCACACGCTTTATATTTTTGTCAGTAGTCCGAATGGCGGTAATGACCAAAATCCCGGCAATGAAGGCGCGGACATTACCTTTACAATTAACTCAATCGGCATCGGTAATCCACTGCCTGTGCATACGGATTTTGAGACTGCGGCTTTGCCGCAGGCGTGGCAAATTCTGAATCCGAATAATGATCGTACGTGGTCTTTTACAACCAATGCCGGTGCGGAAGGAAGTTCGGCTTCCGCTTTGTTTGATAACTTTTCGGCTGGCGGTCCCAACCCGCGTGGCAGGCGTGATGGATTGATTACACCCGAATTTGATTTTCGGTTTGCCAATCTGCCTTACATTAATTTCAATTACGCCTACGCGCGGAGAAATGCGAATACCAATGACTCATTGATTCTGTACTACTCTCTTGATTGCGGATTTTCGTGGAGGCGCATCTGGGCGAAAGGCGGAGCAGAACTGGCGACTGCCGCGGAGCAGAATACAGCCTTTGTTCCGCAAGCAACGGAGTGGGAAAATATTGACCTTGAAATTCACCGCCTCACAGACCATTGGAAAGTGAAGTTCATGCTTGAAAACTATTCCGACTTCGGCAACAATCTTTACATTGATGATTTCAAAATCCGCCTGACGCCTGAAAGTGTGACTGACATAAATAATGAAATTTCACTTTTCAGCGTATTCCCGAATCCATCCAGCGGTAAGTTGAATTTACAAGTGGAATTACCTTCAACTGCTGATTTTAAATTAGAGTTGTTTGATCTTTCCGGAAAAATCATCAGTGTATTGCCGGTGAATCATGTACAGCAGTGGTCAGGCAACATTGATTTGAGCGGCACTGCAAATGGAGTTTATTTGCTCAGGCTTTCTTCTAATCAAACTACGATTCACAAGAAAATCGTTTTGAACTGATTTTAAATCAGTGCCTTTTCCCTTTCACCCCTCTTTTTTCCTGCTTGTGTGCCGGTGGTGTGTATTCAAAACAATCGTCTTTGGTGATGGGGAAAAAATGGTCGGCTTCTTCAATGAGAATAGCGGCTGTCGTATTTTCCACCGCGGCAATTTCCACGCGCACGCCCTCTGATTTTAAATGCCGCACTAATTCAACATAATCTGAATCACCGGAGAAAATGATAATCGTATCCACCTTTTGAGCGATTTGAGTGGCTTTAATGGTGAGCGGAATATCAGCGGATTTATGACAGGGGAAAACGGAGCCGTGATAATTGGTGTGGAGCCGCTCCGCGAGTTTGGAGGAGATATTGGCGCCTTCGCGGAAATAAATCAGGCGGGTGAGTCCGCGATTCACCATCACGCGGGGAATGATGATGTCGAAGTTGAGCATCACGTTGGTTTTGTTTACCAAATGATGCAGGCTGCGTTCGATGTTGTTTCCGTCAATAAGAATCGCGACATTTTGAGTGATTTGAACGAGTTCGGGAGTAGGGGAGGGCATGATGATTTTTTTAAGAGTAGTTCCAAAAATAAACTCTTTTTTTATTGCATCATCGGGTAAAAAAGCAATTTTTAAAACTGCCCTAAAAGTAAATAATACCCCTCGTTCCTTTCCATGTCAAGCCTTATCCCGCCCTTCTCCGAGAAGGTGTCCGAACTGCCTTCTCTTTCCCGGCAGTAAAAAATGCTGTTTTTCCTGTTAATTGGTAGATTGTTCGGACTCCCCTCTCTTTTGGAGAGGGGGCGGGGGTGAGGCTGAGACGGATGCGAATCAAATGACTTGATTCTCAACAATTGTTTTTCCAAATTGTAACCGATGCATGGAAAGTAACACTATCGCAAACAGAAACAAAATACTTTCAATCGCCAGCCATTGGGTTCCGAAATCGCCTAAAGAACCATCAACGAGAATCGTGATGATTCTTGACAGCGCGTAGAATCCCCAGAATAAACACAGGAAGGCAAGTCCTTTTCGGACATCCGTGAAAAACAGGTAGAGCAAGCTGAAAACCAATGCCAGCCCCACGCCTCCATAGATTCCGCGAATTGAACTGATGGCGTCATTATTCTCTAATTTGACATTAACCAAATCCATCACCGACTGCGGATTTGTAAGCGCCATCAGGCAGACTGAAAGTAAACTGAGCGCTGATAAAAGGATGAATCCTTTCGAAGCAATTGCTGTCATTTTTTGTGTGTTCATTTTTTTCAAATTTTAATGGTGAAAGAATGACACAAAGTTGAAATGAGAGCAGCG
>JBGTCY010000168.1:0-10386 GCA_041748615.1 Chitinophagales bacterium | reverse complement strand
TTTTGGGTAAATCATAGTCAGCGGAAGTATGGATGTTGTTTTGCGGGTCATTATCAATCGGAATCAGGTCATCATCCACACCCGAAAAAATCTGACCTTTCAGCCAACCCGTAACGATTCTTTCGCGGAAAACTCCATTTTGATAACCGGTATATTTAAAGTGTTCATTGGTAGCAACAATCGGCAGTAAAGATTTTAATCCACGCCCGTTCGGATTAATTTTATGTGCAGCAGCAGCCTGGTATTGAGTATTACCTAAAGCTGATGCTCCAAACATCCCGATACTTCCATTATTGAGCAGGAAGGTATCTAACACTCCGTCATTATCAATATCGTAAGTGCGCAATAAAGTATTTGCCAGATACTCTACGCTGTGATAACCATCTTCATGTTTGTTGCCATTCTTAGGGTCTTGCATGTCAGTGTGATCCAAAATATGTTTGAAATGGTTATGATAGGGATTTTTATTCCAACTGTCGCTCATCATCGGGAAATAAACGCCCTCGGAACTATAGCGGCCTCTCATATCCTGCAACGCGTAAGCATATCCGAAAATTGAAACGATTTTTCCGGCAACATCACCTTGTTTATTATAAGGTGTCCTGGTAAATACAATCGGGAGGGAATAAGGATTCGGGTTTGGCTGTCCATTGATGGAATCATAAATAAAAAGCTGCAATCCTCTTGGTATCAATTCAATAACTTCTCCGCCAATGATGGGAATATTACTTGGAATAACTACAGTCATACAGTCCTGTGTAATCGGTATGGTAATATCAGTCATCAGTTTAATTCCATCCGGCATTTCTATTGGTACGGTGTAGGTTGTAGAAAATTCATCCAACGCATCCAACATACCATTGAGATTAATATCACCGGGAACGAGGATACCTCCGGGAATTTGGCTGTAGATGTTTTTGGCAAATAGCGAAAAACAGAGAGCGAGAACCCAAGTAAACTTCTTCATGATGCAGACTTTTATGATTGTTTTAAAAAAAGATTAAGCCAATATTAGGTAAAAACCATTGTTCAACAAAGCCTTTCATAAAACAAACTGTACTTTTTAAACATTTTACTTAGAATTCTGATTGCTAAAAAATATCACCTCCTTTATCCATTTCTTTTCTCAGTCTTTCCAAGATGGTGGATTTTGATATAAAGCCCGCGAATTTTCCATGGCGCAAAACAGGCAGATTCCAATAATTGCTGTTGTCAAATTTTTCAAGAGCCGACAATACCCGCTCATTCCATTCGAGATACACCGTGGGCATGTGCATCAGGTCTTTCGCTTTTAAAATATCATATTGCTGGGTATCAAACATCACCCGCCTGAAATCATCCAGCGTAATGACACCGAGCAGGTTTTCCTCCTGGTCAACCACCGGGAAAAAATTGCGTTTGCTGGCGGAAATGACAGCCGTCATTTCTTTCAGGGTGTCTTCCGGATGAAAAACATGATAATCATGGTCTGCAAGTCTGAGCAATTCAATACTATCGAGTGATGCCAGTTCATGTTTCTGTTGTGAATAGTTGGATTCGCCTTTGTGAAAGTGAATCGGTTGTTTTTCAATTCTGAATTTGGTGAAAAAAGAAATTGCCGATACCAGCATCAGTGGAATCAGCAAACCATATCCACCCGTGATTTCAGCCACCAAAAAAATTCCGGTCAAAGGTGCGTGCATTACACCGGACAAGACGGATGACATGCCCAATAGAATGAAAACCGGAGCGGAAAGATCAAGTTGAGGGAACAGCATTTCGCTTAACAGATAAAACAGATAACCAAGATAACCTCCGGTAATAAATGATGGAGCGAAGTTTCCTCCATCGCCACCGGAATGAATGGTGATGTTGGCAGCAATCGGTTTCAGCAGCATTAATGCAGAGAACACGAAAGGCAATACCCAGGACGGGTCTATTCCGAGGTTTGTAAGAAAAGGTGGAAGCAACACTGCGCCTTCATTGATAAAAAGCTGGCGGATACCAATGTAACCTTCGCCATATAATCGTGGAAACAAAAAGACCATCGCGCCAAGCAGGATGCCGCCAATCAGGGCGCGGGCGTAAACGCTTTTGATTTTGGAAAAAAGCGTTTTAATTGCCCATGATATTTTGGTAAAGTAGAGCGAGATAAAACCACCGGCTATCCCTAACAATATAATGAAAGGAACCTGATTCAAAGAATAATCCAGCAGGATGTCATCAATTGAAAAAATACTTTCCGGAGAAAAAATCCCCGCCAGTAATGCGCCTGAAGCGGAAGCCAGCAACACCGGGATAAAATAAGTGGCGGTAAAGCGGGGCATCAGCACTTCCATCGAAAATACTACTCCAGCAATAGGCGCATTAAAAATAGCGGCTATGCCTGCCGCGCTTCCACAGCCGATGAAGAGCGTTTTATAATTCACATCATACCGGAATAACCTGCCGATGTTTGAACCGATTGCCGAGCCTGTTACCACAATCGGAGACTCTAATCCCGCGCTGCCGCCAAAACCAATCGTGATGGCGGAAGTGATGAGTTTCGAATAGGTTAAAATAAAATCAATGATGGCGGATTTGCGGAGGATGGAATAGATGATGTCACCCACCCCATGAAACCCTGCCGCCCTTTTCAAAACGTACTGGTGCAAAAATACCACGATGAGGATGCCGGTTACGGGAGTTAAAAAAAGTTGATAAGCCGGAATGAAACCCACCCCGTAGGCTTCGATGTAATGAACCAATGATTTCAAAACAATCGCGGCAAAACCCGACAACAACCCAATCATCACGCTAATCACCACGACCGACTGGTACGGATTGATTTTTTCCCGAAACCATTTGAGGGCTGTCAGATAGTATTTATTGTTTTTGGTCATTCAACTTTTCCCGCACGGACTTTTTAAAATTGGCGATGTTGACTAAATCGCTTCGTTTCAAATGGATTTCAAACTTAGTACAGGGAAACTTTGAAATCAGCAACGAATTAATAATAGTTTATTTTCTATATATACCTGACCTGTTTATTCAAAAAAGTAAAAATTCCTTCCTCGGTAAGATACCACAATCGCGGAACGCTACTAATCAAAGCAAGGCAGATACGAACGGAGCAAGCGCTCACAATGAATTATGGATGTGATTAAACATTTTTTAAAACTTAAAAAAATAATTTACGTATTACCGTCTTGATTTGATGACTAAAATTGAGGAGTATGGTAATGAGGAACACATGGATTGGAAGCAGTGTCAGATATTTTTTGACAATCATTTTTTACGCGGCATTTTTTTCTGTCGCGTTTTCACAACAACCTGAGCGGGCGACTTTTTGGTATTTCGGTGAAAATGCCGGGCTGGATTTCAGCGAAGGGAAT
Source organism: Chitinophagales bacterium (assembly GCA_041748615.1). Lineage (GTDB taxonomy): Bacteria > Bacteroidota > Bacteroidia > Chitinophagales > CAIOSU01 > JBGTCY01. The sequence continues at coordinate 7,033 of JBGTCY010000168.1, read as the reverse complement.
CCGACAGCGCAGACCAATGGCGCGATGAAGGCGTTTGAAGGCTGCGCGTCAATCAGTGATAAAAGCGGGAATTTATTGTTTTATACCAACGGGGGCACAGTGCCTTTTCCGGGCGGGGTGTGGAATCGTCAGCATCAGTTGATGCCGAATGGCGACCTCACCGGCACGGGTGGTTGCGGCAGTTCATTTCAATCTTCGTTAATTGTGCCTCATCCGAAATATCATGACCGGCTTTTTTACATGTTCACGACTGATTGCATTGAAAATAATTCAGCGGGAGGATTACGCTATTCGATAATTGACCTGTCGCTGGATGGCGGGTTGGGTGATGTTGTTACAAAAGATGTGTTGCTGACCACGCCCGTTGACGAATCATTGACCGCGATTCAACATGCCAACGGGAAGGATTACTGGATTGTGGCGCATAAACAAAAAACAGATTCTTTTTATGTGTATCATTTGTCGCAGGATGGTATCACGGGATTAGTGAAAACGAAAATCGGTCCCGTGACGCCCGATTACGCGGGGGCTTTGGTTGCTTCCGCAAACGGAGAGAAACTCGCGTATGCAGGATTAACCTTCACGGCATTATTTGACTTCAATCGGGAAACGGGGGAAGTTCTGAATCATGTTGATTTGCAACAGCCGGGATATTCGGCTTGTTTTTCACCTGACTGCAAACTGCTGTATGTCGCGGATGGTGTGAACAGGAATTTATATCAGTTTGACATTCTAAATCCTTCACCCGCATCAACAAAAGACCAGGTTGGCACAACGGCATCAACAGGTTTTGGCAGTATGCAATTAGGTCCTGACGGAAAAATTTATGTCGCGCGTTTTGTGTCGAGTACTTTTCTCGGTGTGATTCTCAATCCCAATCTCAAAAGCGATGAGTGCCAGTATTTGGATGACGGGATTTATCTTGCCGGCAGATTGGGCAAAGGTGGGTTGCCCAACTTTTTGGCAAGTTACACGGGAGAGTGTAATTCATACCCGGCAGAAAATGAAAGCAACTATGATTTTATCAGGCTGGATTTGGAACAAATGGGCAATTATGATTTTTCAATCAGGATAGAGCGTGAAACCGAAAATGAACTTGTTGCATTGCTGAATAAAAAGGGAACCACGGAATGGACGATTCAGCATCTCAACGGGCATACTAAAAAGTTTGACGCGCTTACACCATCCACAACTTATCAGGTGCGCGTGATGCCTGTCCCGAATCATGAGAATTATGAATTACTTACGGGTCATTTCACGGATGCGTTTGTGCCTTCTGTCAGAAACAGCAATGTGCTGGAAGCAACTACTTCAGGTTTGTTTGATTTTTCGCTCTCACCGAATCCTGCCGGAAACAATGTGACAGTTTCTGTGAGTGTGGGTGGCAAGCCGACAACATTGGATATTTACATCATGGAAATGAGCGGTAAAATCATCAGCGCGTTTCACGATGATGCCATCATGGGAACGCGGGATTTCAGGCTCCCCATCGAACATCTTGGCAACGGTGTTTATCACATTGCCGTTCAGACGGAAGAAACCTTCAAGGTGCAGAAGTTAGTGGTGTTGAAGTGAAGGGGGAGAGAGTAGAAGTTATTCTCAAAGAACAAATCGCCTCTGGCGCAAGAATGACGCGCTTGCTTTGAGTGTTAGCCTTCTTGTGCCTGTCCCCTAATTACCAGTAATAACAATCATTTTTTCGGTGAAAAGTAAATCACCTTCAGAACTTTTTCCGACTATAAGATATAAGCCAGGTTTAGTGAATGAAGAGAAATCTACTTCGGTATCCTTTGAGACTAAAATATTTTTAATAAAAATCCCTTCAATATTAAATAGCTCCACAAAATAGTTATCATGATGATGTGATGAAATTTTAAATTTTCCTTGATTTGGATTTGGATAAATAAGATGGTGCGGGGAATTTAATGAAGTAGTTACATTTACCGTATCTTGATTTAGTTTAATTACTACTATATCTGTTCCGATTCCTTGTGTGCCTGCACTGTCCATGTATCCCATTAAATAGAGATTATTGCTGCTGTCAATTACCAATCTGTCAATAGGTTTCGATGTGTAATTAGGTGCATATAAGTCCACCTTAATATCAGGAACATGTACTTTCCATTGGTGCTCTGCGTCAGAATTAAATTGATGAATAGAAACCTTGCCGGTATCTGTAGTAACCACATAACAATAATCGTGAGCATCAAATGCAAAATCAAGCACTCTTAACCCATCGGTATAAGTTTCATAACTTGAAAGTAAATTCCCATAAGGATCGTATTTATACAAACCCAAGCCGCGCCTTACCACGGATGAAGAAGTGCCTTTATCAACTAAATACCAGATATTTCCTTTGCTGTCAATATGTAAATCAACAGCAAGATCTCTATAGAAAATTGTGTCTGTGGTTTCCCAAAGAAAGCCTCCGTTTGTATCGTAGGCTAATAGCTGAACCTGTTGTTGTCCGTTATATCGTTTGGTTAAAAGAAATATTCTGCCATTGTGAAATTTCACCTTTTGCGGCCGGTAATACATGAAGTTTGTGCCTTTATCTCTGCTGATGTTCCAAATCCTATTGCCTGTATTGGAAATCTTTTCTAAATAGAAATTGCGTGTAGCATTTATACCTGTTCCTTTTAGAGAGTCACCGGCAACTATAATATTGTTGTTCTCAGCAAATATCATATTATCAATAAGCACTTGAGTACTGATTTCATGTTTGGTGATAGGTATGCTATTATTGGAATAGAAATAGACGGATGCAGTGTCCGCATTACCCGCAACGTATGTTTGCAGGCTATCTGATAATACAAAAGAGCCGCCACACGACCATGCGCAATAGTTATTGCGTTTCCATACCAATGAGCCGTTGGTTCTGAATTTAGTGGTTAAAATACTTTTTGTTGCTCCATCAGAATTTCCTGTTAAATAAATAAAATCATTCTCATAAATAAATACATCTTTTAAGGCATTATAAGTCTGAAAACCGTCACTATATGTCAAGTTCCATTCAGTAACTCCCTGGAAATTCAATTTCCATAAAAAATATTCCCAAAACTGATTATTCGAATATTCACTTGAAGTGGCGGCAATATATACAGCGTCATTGCTTTCATAAAGTCCAACCGAGCTATGGGTTCCGTGAATGTAAAATGTTGAACGCCATTGTTCTGAAAGCTGTGCAGAAGATATGAGAAAAATAAATTGAAAACTCAAAAGGAAAAAGAATGATATTGGTTTCATAGCTTATAAATTTTGACTTCATAATCTGAAATTTTACACCGTGTCTTGCGAAAGCGTCCGTACACCTTTCTTCCTTGAGCATCCGCTCCCTTGACAGTCCATATCATCTTACCTTTATTCATAAAATTACCAAAATGAGCCGTAAATCATTATTATCCGACCCAATACAGGCTAAAACCCGTCAGACTTGAGTTTAATTCTATAACCCACCGCTTAATCGGTGGGCTATGGAATGCCCGTTACTTCAGGGCTTTAGCCCAAAAAATGATAATCTATATTAAGTGGTGAAGCGCACTAGCAGGCATCCGCTCCGGTCTATCGCCTCGATGCTTGCGCGAATGAGGTGTTGAAGTGAGGAGCGAATATTATTTTGAAGACTGCTGGAATAATTCAGGTCGTAAAGATTTCGCGCGTTTCAATTCATCGGACTGAACTTTGCTCCAGTTGTCGCGCGCGGAGACGAGTGTTTCAATGGAAATCGGTTTGCCGCTTTGCAGCATTAGATTATAATCAGCAGGTTTTTTTACTAATTGCGTCAGTTTATCTTTTCCTGAAATAATTTTCATCAATACTTCCCACGCGCCTTTCCGGTATTCCCAAAGAAACCGTATGAAATCCGCGAAGCGATAATTTTTCAGATAGACTTTCGCATAACCTGTCACCTGGAGCCACTCAATTTGCCGCCTGTTGAGATTGGCAAATTCCATCGCGCCACCAATTTGTTTGTTGTATTCATCCCAGTCGGTTGTGAGTAATTTGTAGCCGCCTTCGCCTTGGGCAGCCATCCGCGCCACTTCCGTGCCGGGGTAGGGTGTCATCAGCCCGAACATCGGCAACACCGGATTGATTTCTACCGCAAGATTGATGGTTTTTCGAATACTCTCAACGGTTTCATGCGGCTGTCCGAGCAATAAAAATGTGCCGATGCTGACACCGGCTTTTCTTCCTGCATTACAGGCTTTTTTAATCGTTTCGAGGGTTGTTCCTTTTCCCATTTTGCGCAACGATTGTTCATCACCCGTTTCAATGCCAAGCTCTACGCGCGTGACATTCGCCCGCTTGAATTTCAAAAACAAATCTTCGTCAACGTAATGAACATGCGTTTGCACATCCCATTCAACGCGCTCACCGATACGATGTTCAATCATGGCATCCAGCATCTCATGTGTGCGTTTCATATCCACGCTGAACAACTCATCGCCAAAACTGATTCGCTTTGGATGAAAGTCGTCAATAATCCAGTTTAACTCGCGCATCACATTTTCGACAGAGCGTTTTCTGGCTACTTTACCGTTGGGGTTCATGCAAAAAAGACAGTTAAACGGGCAACCCCTGATAGATTGAACAAAATAGGTTTCAGCCGGGGGCAATAAATCCCAAGCCGGAAAAGGAATGCTATCCTGGTCGAGGATGCGTTCCCGCGGTGCGGTTTGAATTGTCTTGTTGTTTTTGCGAAAAACAAGACCTGAAATTTCATCAACCGGTTGATTGGATTTCAGGGCGTTGCAAAGTTCATAAAGCGTTCTTTCACCTTCGCCTACCACGCCAAGGTCAAAAGAGGAAAACTCATCCAATGTTTCTTCCGGAATGGCGGTGACGTGAACGCCTCCAATTACCGTTATCACTGATGGAGCTTGTTTTTTTACTTTCGCTGCAAGGTAAGCTGCCGGTTTGATTTCATTGGTGAAAGCCGTGAAACCGACAAGGTGCGGATTGAATTGAATAATTTTTTGAAGGGCTTGTTCAAAATTCAGCCGTTCAAATTTCGCATCCACAATCAAGATTTCAAAACCCGGGTGTTGCCTGAGATAACCGGCAAGATAAGCTAAGGCGGTTCTGCCAAACGTGGGAGTATCATACCACGGCTCCAGTACGCCCAGCACCGGAGGATTCACTAAGCACACTCTGAAAGTTTGTCCGTTTGTATTCACCTTTCTAAATTAACGGAATTAAATTGATTGAATAAAAACTGCCGCATCACAACCCATAGCTTTTCTTCACCATCTTTTCCAGCATTGTATCCGGCACAAATCTTTTGGCAGTCACCAACAGGTTTCCGTTTTTTCCGACCGCGTAAAATGGGGCGGGCTGTTCATCTCCGGTGGAATATTTCCGAATGATTGTTGAAACTTTTTGCGCCACCACTTCAGGTCCGAATGAATTTTTCATGCTGGAATCCCGCGCTTTTTTTACTTTCGATAAACTCTCACTGTATGCAGAGCCGGGTTTAGTAAAAAGTTCAGGTTTGATGGAAGTGAAAATATCAGTCGGCTCTAGCACAGTTACTTTGATACCGAAGGGCATGACTTCATTGCGCAATGACCAACTGAATCCCGCGAGCGCGAATTTGGAAGCGACATAACTTGACTTAAAAGGAACCGCGAATTTCCCGGCTAATGAACCGATATTGATAATGAATCCTTTCCCGCGTTGACGCATTTGAGGCAGCACTGCTTGCGTAAGCGCGATGAGTCCGAAGAAATTCGTTTCAAACAATTCGCGGATTTTTTCAAGCGGCAATTCTTCCACCGCCCCCATCTGGCTGACGCCCGCGTTGTTTATCAGTACATCAATTTCACCCGCCTGACGAACACATTCGACAATGGATTGCTGGTCTGACAAATCCAATTGTAGCATTTTGAATTTGTGAATGACATCAGTCGCGTTTTCTTCACCAGCTATATTTTTTTTCAATTGCCGCGAAGTGCCGATGACCTCATGACCCTCTTTCAATAATTGAAGCGCGACAGCTTCACCAATTCCCCGCGATGCGCCTGTGATTAAAACTTTCATGCTGATTTTATTTCAAATAATGATTTCTTCAGCCATAAACATAAGAATATTAACTTCAACAGAAAATGAGTTTTTTTATGATTAATAATTCAATTTAATTTTGTGAATCTTAATGCTACCGAACTCTCAAAAATTATTCGCCATCGCAGAAGTATTCCTCCCGAGCAGATGGATGGCAGCCGAAAAGTGGATGAATCCATCATTGATGAAATGCTGGAAAATGCTAACTGGGCGCCAACACACGGCTTGACGGAACCTTGGCGATTCTCGGTTTTCAGCGGGGAGGCGTTATCCGTTTTGGCTCATTTTCAGGCTGAATTGTACAAACAACTCACCCCTGTATCATCATTCAAGCAGGCAAAATATGATAAGCTGATGCAACGACCACTGCTGGTTTCCCATGTTTTTTCCATCGGGATGAAACGGCAGGAGAGCGGAAAAATTCCGGAAATTGAAGAAGTGGAAGCGACAGCCTGCGCGGTGCAAAACATGCTACTGACCGCTGCCGCGCATGGGATTGGCGCTTATTGGACATCCGGGGGTGTCACTTACCTACAGGAAGCAAACGATTTTTTCGGTTTAGGCATCAATGACAAATTATTGGGTTTTTTATATGTTGGCTATCCGAAAGGAGCATGGATGGATGGGAGAAGAAACTCCATTGGCGAGAAGGTGCGAAAAATATATTCCGCTGACAAAAACGAATAGCATTTTTTATTATTAAGAGATTGTTTTCGCCAAAAAGTGATTTTCTTTTTTTATTCAGGAAATGATGTTTTAAATTTGCCCCTCTTTAAAATATTAAATGACCTAGTAGCTCAGTGGTAGAGCATTTGCCTTTTAAGCAAGGGGTCCCGGGTTCAAGTCCCGGCTGGGTCACTTTCTTTTCGCTTGAAAAAGCGAACCTGATTAGTTCTTAATCAGGTTTTTTCGCAACTTCCGCATTTTCATTTTCTTTGCTTTATATTCGCCCGCAAGAAGTATGAATAGAGAT